>JAQYVP010000033.1 GCA_030145485.1 Chromatiales bacterium | reverse complement strand
ATTGTTGCTGCCAGCCGACGCACCATCAACAAGATCCACGATATGCTGGATACACTGGATCAGGCTGCGGAATCGCAGATTGACACCATCAAACTGCATCATGCAGACGCAACGGAGATTGTCAAAACATTGCAGACACTGATCACTGCAGGGACCGCAGCCGGGGGTAAAGGAGCAGGTAGACAGGGTGGCAGCAAATTGGTGGCGGATACCCGTACAAATTCGATACTGGTCTCCGGCAACAAAGGCTTTCGGGAGAAGATCACCCGCATCGTCAGACGCCTTGATTCCAAGGTCAGAGACACCAGGAATATCCATGTAGTCTCGCTGCGATTTGCCAATGCCGCTGATCTTGCGCCGATCATCGAGAAGCTGGCGTCAGAGCGAAGTGCTCCGGCGGCTATGAAAGGAAAGCCAGGGGGGAGTACAAACACTCAATTGACATCGGTGCAGGCCGACGAGCAGACTAATAGCCTGATCATCACCGCCCGCCCGAATAAGATGAGAGATTTGCGCAGCATTATCAGGACCCTGGACGTGCGTCGTTCACAGGTGCTGGTTGAAGTGATTATTGCCGAGTTGTTCCGCGTCAAGGATGCTGAACTGGGCATTCAATGGATAGGCGCTAACAATGACCTGATCGATGCCGCTAGCGGTATTATCGGAGATGATGGTGATAATGGCGGCGATGATTCGGGATTCAAACAGTTTTCACAGCTTGGCGTCGGTTCCATTGCCGGATTGATCAGCGGCGGTGATTACTCCTTTCTCGCCCTGGCGAGTGCGCTCGACAACGATTCGGATGTCAATATTCTCTCCACCCCGAGCCTGCTGACGATGGATAATGAAGAGGCTGAAATCACCGTTGGCCAGGAGGTTCCCTTTGTGACTGGTTCTTATACCGGCGTGGGCAACAGCACATTGCCGAGCAATCCGTTCCAGACGGTCGAGCGTAAGAATGTGGGGCTGACGCTGAAAATCACTCCACAGATCAATGATGGCGATGCAGTCAAGCTGACCATCGACCAGGAGATCTCAAATATCAATCAACAGCAAACAGCGAACCTCGGCCGCGGCGAGATTATCACCAACCAGCGCACCATCAAAACCAGCGTTATCGTCAATAATAAAAGTATCCTGGTGCTGGGAGGGTTGATCGATGACGTGGTAACCGAGACAGAGCAGCGCGTTCCATTTATTGGCGATGTTCCATTATTGGGAGAGCTGTTCACTCATCGAGGTACTAACAAGTCCAAACGCAACCTGATGCTTTTCATACAGCCGACAATCCTGCGCAACAACCGCCAGAATCTGCATGTAACGGGAAAGCGCTATCGAAAAATGCGCGAAGCACAACTTGACAAATATCAGAAAGGCGTTCCCCTGATCGGGGAGGCTGATCAGCCGCTTCTGAAACCACGTGACAGCAGGGGGCATGTGATCGAGGATACGAAAATGATTCCGCCGCCGGAGTCTGTCTATATCGAAGCGCAGGAATTCGAAGTCTGGACCCATTGATGGAGGAGCAAACTACAGAGGAAGTCGCTGCTGCCGACATGGACGATACTGCAGTCGTTGATATCAGTCAGCAGCAGAAGCATCTTCCCTATACCTTCTCGCGCCGCTACGGTCTCATCCTGGAGCAACAGGATGCGCAGTTGGTGGTGGTTGCACGCCCGGATTACACACCACGCTATTTCACTGAAGTGCGGCGTTTTCTCGGCAGGCCGGCGCCGCTGCAGGTCGTTGAAGAGGAGAAGTTCAACCGCCTGCTGCAGACTCAGCAGGAGCAGAGCGCCACATCGGCAATGAGTGATGTGCAGGGGCTCGGCTCGGAGCTGGACCTGCATCGCCTGGTTGACGAGATCCAGGAGCCGGAAGATCTGCTGGAGAGCGCGGACGACGCACCCATCATCCGCCTCATCAATGCACTCCTGACCGAAGCGATTCGCAACAACGCCTCGGATATCCATATCGAGCCCTATGAGAGCAGACTGCGCATCCGTTTTCGTGTCGATGGTTCCCTCAAAGAGGTGCTGCAGCCCGAGCGTAAACTGGCGCTGCCGATTATTTCGCGTATCAAAGTAATGGCTAAACTGGATATCGCCGAGAAACGTTTGCCGCAGGATGGACGCAACTCCCTGAAACTGGGTGGCAGGGCAGTGGATGTGAGAGTTTCAACCATCCCCTCTGCAAATGCCGAGAAGGTGGTGATGCGTCTGCTGGACAAGCAGGCGGGAAGACTCGAATTAAAACACCTCGGTATGCCTGAAGATATCCGCAACCGTATCGAGATGGAGATCCAGCAGCCACACGGAATTCTGCTGGTGACAGGTCCGACCGGCTCGGGCAAGACCACCAGCCTGTATGCCATGCTCGGTAATCTCAATGACCAGAAACGTAATATCATGACTGTCGAGGATCCGATCGAGTACTACATCGACGGCATCAATCAGACGCAGGTCAATAGCAGCATCGGCATGACCTTTGCCGCCGGCCTGCGCTCCATTCTGCGCCAGGATCCGGATGTCATCATGGTCGGCGAGATCCGCGATCTTGAGACCGCGGAGATCGCCGTACAATCGAGTCTTACCGGGCACATGGTTTTCTCAACCCTGCATACCAATACAGCGATTGGCGCCATTACCCGCATGCGTGACATGGGGATCGAACCCTTCCTGCTCTCATCGAGTCTCAACGCCGTCATGGCGCAAAGACTGGTGCGTCTGTTGTGCGAAGAGTGCAAGGAGGGGAGCGTCGCCGATGAGGCGGAGTGCCACCTCATGGGAATTGATGTTGATGACGCCCCTCTTATCTACAAGGCCAAAGGTTGCCGCAGCTGTGCTTACAGCGGTTATTACGGGCGTACCGGTATCTATGAGTTCATTCATATCGATCGTGCTCTGCAGCGCCTGATTCATTCCCAGGCCAGTGAGCAGGAGATGCTGCAGCACATCCGCACCAAAAGCGATACCCTCCAGCAGATGGGTATATCCCTGGTGCTGGACGGCCGCACATCCCTGGATGAGATCGTGCGTGTTGCCGGTCTTGAAGAAGACGACTCTCCCGGGGAAGCATAGATGCCCGCGTTCTCGTGGCAGGCGCTTGATCAAAAAGGGCGCGTACAAAAAGGTGTGTGGGAGGCGGATTCACCAAAGCACCTGCGGCAGCGTCTGCGCAACGATGGAATGAACCCCGTCTCCATGGAGGAGGTGCGCACTAATCGCCGTCTCACCGGGACGAAGAGCACTCAACAGAGAAAGAGCTCAGCTGTCGACCGCCGCTTCAATCCGACGGATCTTTCCATGTTCACCCGTCAGTTGGCAACCCTGCTGCGTTCGCGCCTGCCGGTAGAAAAGGCGCTTGGGGTACTCTCCTCGCAAAGCAATAAACAGTGGCAACGGCATCTGTTGACCGCCCTGCGTTCGCGGGTCACTGAGGGATCGTCTCTGGCTGATGCCTTTCGCCAGTTTCCGCAGGCCTTTCCCGAATATTATGCTGCGACTGCGGAGGCTGGTGAACAGTCAGGAAACCTCGAGGTCGTGCTGGAACGTTTGGCTGATTATGCGGAAGAGGCGAATGTCACCCGTCAGAAGGTGAAACTGGCATTGATCTATCCTGCCGTGGTGAGTATCGTAGCACTGCTGGTGATCGTCGGACTGCTGGTGTTCGTGGTGCCGAAAATGGTAGAGACCTTCGAGCACATCGGTCAGGAGTTGCCTCTGCTGACGCGTGTCATGATCAGTGTGAGTGATTTTCTGCAGCACTATGGAGTTTTTTTGTTGCTGGGAGTGGTGGTGCTCGTTTTGCTTTTTTCGTCCGCCATGAAGCGCCAGGGCTTCAAAAAGAGGGTGCAACTACTGTTATTGAAACTGCCGCTGGTTTCACGCGTCATTCGTGAGGTCAATACCTCACGCTTTCTACGCACCTATGGGATTCTATTGAGCAGCACTGTCTCTGCCACCCAGGGGATGATGATTGCCGCCCATGTGCTTGCGAGCCTGCCGATTCGTGATGCCCTCATGGATGCTTCCAGGCGCGTTAGGGAGGGCGCCAGTATTGGTAATTCACTGACAAACACCGGCTACTTTTCACCCATGACGCTGAATCTGGTCGCCAGCGGTGAAGCGGCAGGGAAACTGCCGGAGATGCTGGAGCGAGCCGGTGAAGGACAGGAGAGAACTCTACAGGCGACGGTCTCGTCATTAGTCGGTATTCTTGAGCCACTGATGATCGTCGTGATGGGCAGCGTGGTGATGATGATCGTGCTGGCAGTGCTGCTGCCGATATTCAAGATGAATAGTATGGTGTAGGGAGGTTTTAAGTTTTAGGTTTTAGGTTACCCACCTAAAAACCTAGCGAGACCAAATCTCAGACTGACAAGGTGTGAAGAAAACATTTCCTCCCGCCAAGACGCAAAGCTTCCGCGTCCTGCTTACGCCCCTGACCTACATCCATGTAGGCCAAGATCGCAAAGGTTTTTCTTGGCGTTCTTTGCGGCTTTGCGAGAGACATTTTTAGAATTTTACTCATTTGTAAAGATGTTGACCACTCAAGGATTACTAGAACCTAAAACCAATACTAACCTGGTTCCCAAGGTCATCCTTGGTAACCCATAACATTTTGGAAAGTAAATAATGAAGATTCGAAACAGAAGAACGCAATCCGGTTTTACACTCATCGAGATCATGGTGGTGCTGGTTATTATTGCCATCATGGGAACTTTTGTTGCGGTTGAAGTGATGGATAAACCCGAGCAGGCGCAGTTGACCAAGATTAACAGCGATATCAATACCTACGGTGCAGCGCTGGATTTTTACAGGCTGCAGAACTACCAATACCCAACGACGGAAGAGGGGTTGGCCGTGCTGGTTCCAAAACATATCAAGAGGATGAAAAAAGATCCCTGGAAACGGGATTATCTCTACTCCAGTCCGGGCAGAGATGGCAGTGACCATGAGATCTACACCCTCGGCAGGGATGGTCTTGAAGGAGGGGAGGGAATCGACAGCGACATCAGCAGCTCAACGCAGGAATAATGTCGAAATCAAGTCTCAGACTGACAAGGCATGAAAAAAACATTATCTCTCGCAAAGACGCAAAGCTTCCGTGTCCCTGTTTACGCCCCTGACCTACATCCATGTAGGCCAAGAACGCAAAGGTTTTTCTTGGCGAGCTTTGCGTCTTTGCGAGAGATTAAAATATGTTCATTTGCCATATGTTTGAAACTTGATCTCGTGAAAAATGGGGATGCGGCAAAGCGTCAGCAGGGATTCACCCTGATTGAAATCCTTGTGGTGATGTCGATCATTGCAGTAATGGCATCCCTGTTCACTCTCTCGGTCCAGGGACGGGACGACGATGATGTCGTTGATGACATTGTCACAACCTTCATCCGCGAAGCCAATTATGCCCGTGAGGAGATTATGTTCCGTCGTTTTCCGATTGGAATCTATCTCTACAATGGCGGTTATGCCTTCTATACTGTTGCTGAAGTTCAGCGTAAGGATGAAACACAGGAGCAGCAGCGTGAGGTGCTATGGAAACCATTGAAAAGCCGCCTGTTAAAACAGCACCACTTTCCCGATGGCTTATCGCTCACTTTTTACCAGGAGACTGCACAGACGCCGGTGGTGCTGGAGAATGAGATCCCTGATGAGGTAAAGCCCCAGATTGTGTTTGTCACCGATACGGATGCGATTCCATTTGAATTGCTGTTCTCCTATGGAGAGTCGGACAAACTGAGTGTTATTCGCTACCCCTCTGGAAAAGTAAGGAGAAGAGATGAAACCTGAGCTTGAATTCACCCCTCATCCTAACCCTCTCCCGATGGGAGAGGGGACTGGAGGCCACTGGCCGTCATCCCGGCGAAGGCCGGGATCCAGTGAATTCAACGATGTACTGGATTCCGATACGCACCGGAACGACAGGACCGCAGGGTTTACACTGCTTGAAGTGATGATGGCGCTGAGTATTGTCAGCATTGCCCTGGTTGCGATCATCGGCCTGATGGGCAACTATGTGCGTAATCTTCAGGGTCTACAGGAGCAGACCTTTGCGCATTGGGTGGCAATGAACAGAGTGGTTGAACTGCAGTTGGCTGATACCTGGTCGGAAACGGCAAAAGTGAAAAAAGGCGAGGATAAAACCTCCCTGTTTACGATGCGATGGATACAGAGTCCCTCTGAGACGCCATTTGAACAGATGCGCAAGGTTGAGATCGAAGTCTTCGACCAACAGGGCAACGACTCATTGACACGGCTCACGACCTATGTCGGCAGGGAAAGCAGGTGGTAGGAAGGGGAAGGTTTTAGGTTTTAAGTGTTAAGTTTGTAACTATTTAGCATCTTGTCTGAGAGGCGATCTTGCAAGTACTGAATAAGTACTTAAATTTTTATGTTTCAGGTCATGCATGTTGTTTGATATGAGAGCTAAAGGCTTTACTCTGATTGAACTGCTGGTGGCGATTGCCATCTTTGCCGTCATTTCATCCATTGTTTATGGCACTCTGAGCAATATTCTGCTGCTTGACCAGGGCGCCAGAAAAAATCTGCAGTCACTTGCAGACCTGCAGCGTGTCATGACCCTGATCGAAAGAGACCTGCTGCAACTCGTCCCGCGCACCATCATCAATGAATTTGGAGATAAGGCAGGCGCTTTTCAACTCAGGGAGAAACCATCACTGGAGCTTGAATTTACTCGCGGTGGCTATCAGAATCCGGGGCAGCTGTTGCGTTCGACCTTGAAGCGTGTGGCGTACAGCGTCAAGGATGAAGCACTGATTCGAAAAACCTGGGCAGTGCTGGATCGTGCATCTCAAACACAGCCGGAGCACGAGGAGGTGCTCATCGAGGGAGTTACCGAGATGGTTGTTTCAGCCTGGAGTAAAGAGTGGCAGACGAGCTGGCCAGCTAAGAAAGAGGGGCAGCCTGCGGATGCCACACTGCCAGCTGCTGTAAAAATCGAGATACTGCTGGAGCAGTATGGCAAGTTCGTCATGGTGGTGCCCGGTCCGGGATCAACATGATACGCCAGAGAGGAATAGCGTTGATTACCGTGCTTGTGGTAGTCGCGATCATTTCCGGAATCGCCTCGTCTGTTATTCTGGATCAACAATTCGCCATACGCCGCACCGAAAATCTGCTGCATGGGAACCAGGGGATCCTCTATCTGTTTGCACTTGAGACCTGGGCCAAAGAGGTATTGATCGTCGATACGCGCAAGAGTGCGTCTATCGACCACCCGGACGAAGAGTGGTCAAAGGCAATACCGCCTATGGCGGTCGAGGGTGGCAGCGTCTCGGGGAAAATTCATGATCTGCAGGGGCTGTTCAATCTCAACTCGCTGGTTAAGACGACAGGTAATATCTCTGTTGACGCTATGCAGCAGTTCAGGTGTCTGCTGACTGAGTATGCCGGATCGAGTATTTCGCCGGAGCATGTTGCAGATGCCACCAAAGACTGGATAGACCCGGATCAGAATGTTGAAGCAGACGGTGCAGAAGATTCCGATTATCTGAGCAGGGATCCCGGCTACAGGTCTGCGGGACAATACTTTGTCTCTCCTTCAGAGCTGCTTCTCATCGATGGCATGAGCTATGAGGCATGGCAGAATATCCGCCCCTTTGTGACGGTGTATCCTGTTTTCAAGGAGGAGTCCTCCTATATCAATGTCAATACCGCACCACTGGAAGTACTGAAATGTTTGAATATCGAAGATGATTCTCAGGCGATTGCAGCAGACATCGTACAATACCGTGACGAGACCGCTGCTTTTGAAAGTGGCGCCGAAGTGATTGAATTCCTTCAACAGAGCGGTGCTCCTGATGCAACAGTGAAGAGCTGGCGTATTGATGTAAAATCAGAGTATTTTCTGCTCGCTTCAGCAGTCATTTTCGGTAATCATGAACTCAGGATGCAGCATCTACTGGCAAGAGAGCTGGAAAAAGATGGTGTAAAAGTGCTGATGCGGAGTTTTGGCGATGAATGGTAGTCACTAAAGAGTCACAGCTGAACTATGAATGTCTATTTTTTTGTACAGTTTGCAGATGCTGATCTGCAGCAGTGCCGCTGGCTGCGTTTTCATGAACGCACACCGGCAGGGGCGATCTCCCATGGTGCATTTGAGGAGGCATTAACTGCAGCCGAAGGAAATCACCTGGTGGTGTTTGCGCCATCGACAGATGTCAATCTTGCCAGCATCGAGCTAAAAGCGAAAAGTCACAGGCGGATGATTGCTGCAGTTCCCTACATGCTGGAGGAGGAGCTGTCGGAGGATGTCGAAGATCTTCATTTTGCACTCAGCACAATCGATAAGAAGGAGGGCAAGCAGCTTGTCGGTGTCATCGCTGCAGATCTGATCGCTAAACTCCATGCGGCAATCAGCGAACACGGATTCATCTCTGCCGCAGTTGTTCCGCAAACACTGTCGATTCCCTATGCCAGTGATACATGGTCACTCTTTATCCAGGATGAAGCGACGACTTTGCGCACCAGTGAGTTTCAGGGGTATGGAATTGACACCATCAACCTGGATGAGATTCTCTCAGTTGAAACTGCAGCATATCGGCAGCAGCATGATCAGGATGTGGATATTGTCGAATATGATTTCCGTGTGGATTCGAAACAGAAGGATACCCTGATAGAAGAGGAGCATGCTGCGGCAGCGGAGAGTGAAGCCCTGGCCCTGATCGGGCGCTACTGGCTCGATCACCAGGGTATGTTGAATCTCCTCCAGGGCAGTTACCAGATTAAAACGCAAATGCCAGGGACTCTGAAGCAGTGGCTGATTGCAGCATCTCTGATGGCCGTTTCCTTGCTGCTGTATCTGACCAATACGGCAATCACCAACCAGCAGTTGTCTGCTCGGAGTCAACAACTGGTAGAGGAGATAAACTCCATCTATACGGATATTTTTCATGAAGAACCAACCGGGGACCCGGCCGTTGCGATGCGTAAGAAACTCATCGCTCTACAGGGGAGCCAGGGAGGCCCTGTTACTCCGTTTCTACATTTCGTTGCTGCGAGCGGAAAAGTGATTCTCGATGACCGGGAGAGCCGCATCATCAGAATGAGTTACAGCAACAAGCAAATGAATATCGACATTGAAACATCAGCTTTTGACAAGCTCGAAGCTCTACAGCAGCAGATCGGATCCGATACCATGATTGTCGATTTGAAGGCTGTAACGAATCAGCAGGGAAAAATCAACGGGCGTCTGGTGCTCGCCGAGGTAAAACGTTGATGAAAACCTGGTTTAAGCATCTCTCACAACGCGAGCAGCTGATGGTGGCAGGTGGCGCCGTTGTGCTGTTGTCGCTGCTGTTTTATGTAGTGGTGGTTGCACCGCTGCTGCACTCCAAAACACAACTGCTCGATCAGCTCGAGACCCAACAGGGAAGTCTCAGCTGGATGAAGAGTGCTGCATCTGAAGCGACGTCACTGCTCGCCGCAGGGAAGTCCAGTCATGCGGATGACAAGCGCTCGCTAATCGCTCGCGTGACAACCGAGTTGAGAAAAAAACAGATCACAGCAGTCAAGAGCCGTCCTGAGGGAGAAAAACGCCTCAACCTGGTCTTCGACGAGGTAAACTTCGTGAAGTTAATGGAGCGCCTGCAGTATCTGCAGACAACCTATGGCATCAATGTCTTCAAGGCAACAATGGAACCTTCGGCAAAAAAGGGCTATGGAAAGGTTCGTCTGACGTTGGAGAGATAAATCCATGAAAATATTTCGTATACTGATTCTTCTGTTACTGGCCTATCTGGCCTTTGTTGTCTTCACTTTTCCTGCATCCTTTGCAACAACGCGGCTGAATGCAGCAAAACCGGAGGTGCAAATCAATGACGTCGATGGATCGATATGGTCAGGGGGCGCGGGGGATGTCCGTTACCAGAGGGTAGCAATCGGCGCCCTTGAGTGGAAAACGCAACCCCTGGGTATATTCCAGGGAGAGTGGAAAAATCACCTGGTGTTGAATGGCATCGTTGACGGCGAGGGGGAACTGGCCTATGGCATCGATGGGGTGGTCAATCTCTACAATACAACCCTGAATACAAATTTTTCAGAGATAGTCGATCATCTGCATCAACGCATCCCTGCGCAGATGAAGCAGTTCAAGGGAGAGGTGCAGGCTGACATCATAAAGATGGCTGTCGATCCGCAAACCAAAAAACTGCTGTGGCTGCAGGGGAATTTCCTTCTCAACAAGCTGCAAATGTCAGAGGGTCACTACCTGGGGGATTT
>JAQYVP010000031.1 GCA_030145485.1 Chromatiales bacterium | reverse complement strand
TCTAAAGGTAATCCCATTGGAGGCGTACAAGGCTGATGGAGTGTATAACATCCTCTCACCACCATTAATTACTGTGGTTGCAATGATCGTAACTCTATTTGTTATTTTAACAACCTTCGGCAGACGGGACGAGTTCAAAGGGCAAGGTAGACGTTACGCACGACGTCAGGCATGGGTCTCAATGGGAGCCAGCATTGCAATTCTTGTAACTTACATGACGATTCATCAAACATATGCTGAGTACGCTTATTCTGTATTTGGATTAGGTAGCGGCGACCCTCGAAAGCTGTTTTTCGAAATACCATTGTTGGTTTCTTACACAGCGTTCTTTTCACTCCTTACACGTGCGTTCATGCTTTTGGGTATGGCGGAATTCTATAGAGACGATTGACCGTACTCTAAAAAGTTTTTCCTGCCAATCTAGTGCTCCAGAGTGGTAGGCCGCAACCGTCGCAACCGTCAGCAAGTTGAAATACAGCAAAGATGGATATATAAAATGTGAAGTTCTTTTGCTTTGTGTGACGGGAACTTGGCAGGTTCAGATCAGCAATGAGGCCGGACAGCTGCATAACTTGTTTTGCTGCCCCAAAAACTGTGTAATAGTAAAGCAATCATCGAACCGAGAATGGCATAGGCCATATCTTTTTGTGCGTCCCAGATATCTCCCTGGGTGATGGCCTCGAAACAAACCTCTTCCGCTTGTTTGCAAAAAACCACCATGGTAATCCACTCCAGAAGTTCGTACCAGGCGCCAACACTGGTGATGAATAAAAATGCGAGCAGATAGCTTAATTTTCTGGAAACACCCTGGTGGTAAAAAATTTCAAAAAACGGCACAAACACCATCAGGCCGAAGAGTATATGGATCACCTGGTCGTAGTAGTTTCGTTCCCATCCGAACCACTCTGAAAACCAGGTGAAATAAGTCATGGCGCTGTAGGTCATGTGTGCGCCAAGCAGATGCAAGATGACAAATACTGTCAGACTGAGATAGGTCCAGTTGTTAAAGCTGTATTGTCTGTCGAGCCAAAGCACCGCGGGGAATACTGTGACGACCAGAATGTTCTCCAGCGCCCATATACCGGGATCAACCGGATTGATCGCCAGCACAATCCAGATCAGAACAAAGATGGCCACCAGGATTTTTTTAAACATAATCTGTCCGTCTAGTTATGGTTTGTTGAATTCAGGAGTTGATTATTCGGTTGGCGGCGGCACCTGGGTCTAGACCAGGTCCGGTTCACCAAGATGCTTCAAGATGGCAGTACGGACGTCATCACGCAGTTTCACCGCCGCAGTCCAGTCCATGCCTTCCGGGCGGATCGGCACCGCGACAATGACGTGTATCCCTCCCCGGCGCGGAAAGCGGGAATCGGCGCGAAGCAGCGAGCGGTTTCCACGGATCGTAACCGGCGACACCGGGACGCCGGCCTCAGCAGCGGCGACAAAGGCCCCCATACGAAACGGCAACAGACCCGGCATGCGCGTGAAAGTGCCCTCGGGAAAAAACGCCAGCGAGCGACCGGCCTGGACCGTCTGCACGGTGCGTCGTGAATCGGTCACGCCACGCTGCTTGTCGAATCGCTCCACGAACACTGCTCCGATGCGCCGCAGAAACAGGCGCGGAAAAAACTGCCGCTCCAATTCCGCTTTGGCCACGAAAGAGAACTCGATGGGCAAAGCCGCCACCAGTATCACACCGTCCAGGTAACTAGCGTGGTTGGAAACGATAACGCGGGCTTGCTCCCGAGGCAGTTGTTCAAGCCCCTCGACAGACAATGGAATGCGACCGAGACGGAACAGCAGCCGCGCCCCTCGGCGCATCGCCATCCACCGCCAAGAGGCGCGAGGTAACATCATGACCAGCAACCAGATGAGAGGGGCCAGCAGCCAAAAAATGATTTGCGCGTAAGCAGCATAAGCCACATCGGCGAACCGCCGCCACGCGCTGCGCAGGCTCTGCCGTAATGAAGCCAGGGCAAGGCGCATAATCTGCCACCAAACGGCGTGCGGTTGCTGGCCGATCCGCCCCGTTTCAAACAGCTCGCGCACGGCGGCGCGGCGGATCTTGCCGCTGGAAGTTTTCAACACCGTATGCGACGGTGCGAGCAACACATCATCAGGCGGCATCCCCAGTAGATCGGTGGCTACTGCCTGGATCCGGGTCTGCAATGCATCCAGCGTGGTTCTCTCTCCCTCGCGGGTTTCGGCGACGACGATCATCCGCTCGGTGCCGGAGGCGGGATCAGAGCTGCCGAACACCGCCACACACCCCTTGCGGATGCCGGGGATGTCACCGATGGCCTCCTCCAACTCGTAGGGGTAGATGTTGCGCCCGCCGCGAATGATGATGTCCTTGATCCGGCTGGTCAGGTAGACATCACCCTTGGCGATATAGGCCAGATCACCGGAGTCCAGCCAGGAGCCGTCAAACAGGCGCCGGGTTTCCTCGGGATTGCGCAAGTATCCGCTGGTCGCCGACGGTCCCTGGAATTCCAGCCGCCCCTCCTCCCGCTCCGGCAGCTCGCGGCCGGCTGTATCGACAATGCGGATCTGATAGCCGGGCAGCGGCTGGCCACAGGCGACGAACTCAAGCGCTGCTTGAGACAAGTCCGACACCGGCACAGCCTTGCCGCGGGTGATGAAGGTTTCGCGCGCAATGCAATCGATGAGTGGCTCACGGCCCAGAGGTGGAAAGGCCAGACCCACCGCGGCTTCGGCCAGGCCGTAAACCGGCGCCATAGCCTGTGGCCGGAAGCCATAGGGGGAGAAGCGTTCGCTGAAGCGGCGTATCGTGTTGGGACTGACCGGTTCGGCGCCGTTGAGGACCAGCCGCAGGCTGCCCAGATCAAGCCCTTCAATGTCACTCTCCTGCACCTTGCTCAGGCAAAGTTCATAGGCAAAGTTGGGGGCCGCGGTCAGGGTGGCGCGATGGCGGTGGATAGTCCACAACCAGTGCGCCGGCCGAATCAGAAACGCCAACGGCGACATCAGCACCAACGGTATACCGTAGTAGAGACTGCCCAGCCATGCGCCGATCAGCCCCATGTCGTGGTACAGGGGCAGCCAGCTGACGAAAACATCGGTGGAGTTGGCTTGCACCTCCTCACCCATGGCGCGGATATTGGCCAGCAGGTTAGCGTGGGTCAGAATAACCCCCTTGGGTTGACCGGTGCTGCCCGAGGTGTATTGCAGGAAGGCGGTATCCTGTGCCCGGATTGGCCTGTTGCTGAATGGCTCCGCAGTGGCCGCCAGCTGCTCCGGCGTGACCACTTCGCGCAAGCTGTCGACCTGTCCCTGGAGCAGATGCCCCACCCGCTGCGCCTCCGCCACCGTGATCAGAAGTACCCCCCGGGCATTGGCGAAAATCCCGGCATGACGACGCAGATGATCCTCAAGCTGTGACGGACGCAGCGGGGGGTAAACGGGAACCGGAACACCACCGGCCAGCAGGATGCCAAAAAAACTGAACAGGTAGTCACGACAGGTGGGCAGCATGATGGCTACGCTTTGGCCTGGCAGCAGGCCTCGGGCCTGCAGTCCGGCTGCGATGGAACGCGCCCCGTCGGCCAATATCGCATAGGTGATCGTTTCGGGCTCGTCGTGATCACCATACAGGTAGACATGCGGACGCTGCGGATGACTAAGGAGATGCCACTCCAGCATCTCAGACAGCGTTGTGGCTGTGTGCGGCTCCTCCGCCAGCTCGTCCAGAGGCGTTGCTCGAGCATGCACCGCAGGCATGGGACGGTCTGCAACCTTGCCGGCCTGTACCGCCCGCCACAGATCACGCGGCGTCTCAGCGCCAACCAGCAACTGTTCCGGCAGGCTGACGCCGAAGGCGCGTTCCAGGCGCAGCAGCAACTCCATCCGCGACAGGCTGTCGAATGCCAGCTCGCGGTCCAGCGTACTGTCCAGCGTCACGCGCAGGGAACGGCCTCCCTGTGGATGCAGCTCCAACGCCAGCTGGCGCACCTGCTCAAGCAGGGCTTCTGCACTGACCCTGGTCGCCTGATCTTCGCGTTGTTCGGTCTCTCCCGTCATGCGCTCTTTTCTCTCAAACGCCCCGATGCGCCAACATCAAAACGGTTACAAGAAGAACTTCCAGCCCGTATGGCTCCAAAAACAGAATATGCGCTTTCAAGCCACTTCACGATAGTAGAAATTGAGTATACCCCCAAGGCGTTCTCAACACATATCTCCTGAACTACAGCTATACTTGATAAGTAAGAGATCATAGGAACTTCCTTCATGCTGAAACTCACAGGAAAAATAGCTGGTCTGCTTTTATTCATCATTGCAGCCCTGCTGCTGGATACGGTTTCTGCAAATCGTACGGATCGTCATGCATTGCAGTTGAGTATTGACGGGACGATAGGACCTGCAACCGAGGATTATATTGAGAGGGCGCTTATTTCTGCAGAGGAGACCAAGGCAGAGTTGGTGGTTATTCGCATGGATACGCCAGGTGGACTGGATACCGCCATGCGGGGCATCATCAAACAGATCACCAACTCCTCTATTCCGATTGCAAGTTATGTGGCGCCAACAGGCTCACGCGCAGCCAGCGCCGGAACCTATATTCTTTATGCCAGTCATATTGCCGCCATGGCGCCGGGAACCAACCTGGGCGCGGCGACACCGGTGCAACTTGGCGGTTTTTCTCCTCCCGCTGCAAAAAAGAAAGATGATGAGACTCAGCCTGCTGACTTAAAAGCACCGTCTGAAGTCGCGGATGGCGCCAAGCAACGAAAAGTAATTAATGATGCCGCTGCCTATATTCGTAGCCTGGCAGCGCTACATGACCGCAATCAGCAGTGGGCGGAAAAAGCAGTGCGTGAAGCAGCCAGTCTGCCTGCCACTGAAGCATTAAAACTCAATGTCATCGATGTGATTGCAATCGATATCTCCGATCTTTTGGAGCAAATCGATAATCGGGAAGTCATCGTGCAGGGTCACAAACGAATCCTTGATACAAGCGGATTAGGAATTGTCCGGCTTGATCCGGACTGGCGCAGTCGATTGCTCAGTGTGATCACCAACCCCAATGTCGCTTTTATTCTGATGTTGATTGGCATCTATGGATTGATCTTCGAATTTTCCAATCCCGGCGCCATTGTGCCGGGGACAGTCGGCGCCATATGTTTGCTGCTCGCCCTGTATGCATTCCAGTTGTTGCCAATCAACTATGCCGGAATGGGCCTCATTCTGCTGGGGGTGGCCCTGATGGTCGCAGAAGCCTTTGCGCCCAGTTTTGGCATGCTTGGCATCGGCGGTGTCATTGCCTTCGTGATTGGATCTATTATCCTGATGGATACAGAAGCGCCGGGGTTTGGCATTGATATTTCAGTGATCATTACCTTTGCACTCGCCAGCGCATTCATCTCTGTTTTTGTCATTGGCATGGCGATGAAGGCGCGCCGTCGTCCGGTCGTCAGTGGCATGGAAGAATTGATTGGGGGAGAGGCTACCGTTATCAATGATTTTGATCACAACGGCAGCGTCATCATTCACGGTGAAAACTGGCTGGCATTGAGTGACGCCCGCTTACACAAAGGTCAAAAAGTGAAAGTCACCGACATACAAGGTTTAACTTTGAAGGTAGAACCGCTGCAAAACATTCCAGTGCCGCCTTCAACACAGGAGAAAGAAAAATGATTGCATATACCCCTTATATCCTATCTGTACTCGTTATATTGCTTCTGGCTGGCATGATACGAATCCTGCGCGAATATCAACGTGGCGTGGTCTTCACACTGGGGCGATTCTGGAAAGTCAAAGGTCCCGGTTTCATTATTATCATTCCGTTTGTTCAGCAAATGGTCAGGGTAGATCTCCGCACAATTGTTATGGATGTTCCCACGCAGGATGTCATCTCACACGACAATGTTTCCGTGAAGGTAAATGCGGTGGTTTACTTTCGTGTGATTGATCCCGAAAAAGCAATCATCCAGGTCGAAAATTTTTACATGGCGACCAGTGAACTGGCGCAGACAACCCTGCGCTCTGTTCTGGGACAACATGAACTGGACGAGATGCTGGCCGAGCGTGAACGTCTCAATGTGGATGTGCAGAGTATTCTCGACCGGCAAACTGATGCATGGGGCATCAAGGTCAGCAATGTTGAAATAAAACATGTTGATTTGAATGAAAGCATGGTGCGCGCCATGGCCAAGCAGGCAGAAGCAGAACGTGTACGACGCGCAAAAGTGATTCATGCTCTGGGTGAGATGGAATCATCTGAAAAACTCCTGGAAGCGGCAAAAACACTTTCACAGCAATCCGAAGCGATGCAATTACGTTATCTGCAGACGCTGACAGAAATTGCCGGAGAACGATCCAACACGATTGTATTCCCGTTGCCGATGGATGTTCTTGAGGGATTGATCAACAAAATAAAGCCATCCTAAGGGGTTGTAATTGCTCTTGCAGGCAATGCGTTACTTCGCCGGATAGTCCCTTCACTGCGTCCAGAACGTATCCCCAAACTAGCTCGATAATGATGCCTACGATACATATTCGTTATCTCTTGTTGGCCGCATTTTTCCCACTTGCGTCGGTGATGGCGGGCGCACAAACGGAGTCCAGCACCATGACCAATCCACGCATCGAAGAAGCTATCGCATTCATGAATAACTTCGCGGAGCGCACAGGGCTGACATCCGAACATCCCCCGCAGCGTTACCTGTGGACAGACGCCTTCGCGGTCTGCAATTATATCGGCCTGGCGCGCGCCACCGGCGAACAACGGTATATGGATCTTGCCTTGCAGCTGGTCAACGAGGTCCATCATCTGCTGGGCCGGCATCGGGACGACGACAAGCGCACGGGATGGATCAGCGGACTGAACGAGCACGATGGTGAACTGCATCCAACCCGAGGTGGACTTCGCATTGGTAAAGCATTGCCGGAGCGTGGTCCGGATGAGCCCTTCGATGAAAACCTGGAGTGGGATCGCGACGGCCAGTACTTCCACTACCTGACCAAGTGGATGCATGCCCTCGACCAGGTCTCGCGCGCCACACGACAACCTCGCTTCAACGCATGGGCGCGTGAACTCTCCCACGCAGCATCCGGCGCCTTCATCGATACACCCTCATCCGATTGGCAGTCACGCGGAATGGTCTGGAAGATGAGCATCGATCTGACGCGTGCGCAGGTAGCTTCCATGGGACAGCACGATCCACTCGATGGCTACATCACGAATCTCCAGTTGCGCAGCACGATAAACAGCCTGCCGCAACCGATCATCGGGCCAGATCTCGAGGTAGAAACCAGCCGATTCGCAGCGATGTTCAAACGGGATCAGTGGGCCACTGCCGATCCACTCGGTCTGGGCGGCCTGATGATCGATGCCTACCGTGTGCAGCAGCTCATGCAGCAGGGATCATCGCCGGATGCGCTGCTGCTCGACAGGTTGATCAGCGCATCACTCAGCGGTCTTGAGCACTACGTGCGAAGTGGTGAGTTGCAACAACCGGCCCGCTACCGGCTTGCATTTCGCGAACTCGGTCTGGCCATCGGACTGCACGCCGTGGAACGCATGCATCAGACGGTTGAAGACAAAGTAGTGAGTGAGCAGCTGGTGGCGCTCATGCGATACATGCCCCTTCGCGATGAGATCGAGACATTCTGGCGTGATCCTGCACATCAACGCAGCAACACATGGACCGACCACCAGGAGATCAACGATGTGATGCTGGCGACAACGCTTGCGCCGGAGGGGTTTCTGGTGCTTCTGCCCTTATAGGGGTTGGACAGCCTGTTAGAGCATCTCCAACAGTCGCACCAGTCTGTTCAATTTCACATCCTCCTCGAGCGCTCCTTCCCAGAACTTATAGGTTACAGCTTCACCCTCTTCACCGATGATCAACCGTGCTTCGAATGCCGCTGCTCCTTCGGGCATAGGGTGCTCACCCGGAATACCGAGCGCCTGGATTGCGTTAAGCAGCTCATTCTCTTGCAGCCTGGTTAACAAACCGCTGCGCGGAGGCTGGCTGGTATAGGCGCCACTCTGTACGACGTATTCACCGGTACTGCCTATCTCCACGACAAACGCGTAATCTTCTTCGCCTACTACCTGATACTTGATTGGAACCATGTGTGTCTACCTTCGTGCGTTGAAATGCCTGTTGTTATAATAATCTCGCGACTCTTGTTCCTGCCCACGAACCACACGCTCTCCGACTAACGGGCCACGAGTCTCGGTTACCACAGTATGCAGACCTTCCTGGTGATGATCATCGTAGAAGTAGATCACCACCCAATCGTTGGTGCGTCCCAGCTCATGGGCTCGCGCAGTGTTTGAAAACAGTGCGGTGAAATGCCAATTGTCTCGCTGCGTATGCAGAATGGGCAACCATGCCTTACCCTCCGGATTGAATCGTTTTGGACTAATGGTTGACAATTTGTTGGCT
>JAQYVP010000019.1 GCA_030145485.1 Chromatiales bacterium | reverse complement strand
TTCGTGGTGAGTATCTCTCTACATTGAAAATGCTGGAATCATCACAAAGAGCCTGACGATCAATGGAATATTTTTTGCCACCAGCGGCGTCTCTTGTTGGGCGGCTGAGTCGCCTGGGGAAGGTCGACAGGCGGGAGGCGGGAGGCGGCTCAGTACCCAGCCCGGCAGAGGCGGGTTATCACTGAAACCACAGCTGACGCCAAGATTATTTGGATCATAAAGATAAAGGCCGGCGTCTGCAGATTATCGGCATAAACAATACCGCAATACTCCTCGTCATGCTCCTCACGCAGCAGTTGATCGATCTCCGAGAGAAAGCGATCACATTGTTCACTTGAAGTTGCCGAGGCGGGCGGCGTCTCTCCAACAGCATAAACAAACCACTCCCCATCATTTTGCTTTCGCACCGCCTGCCACAGCGCATCGAGCTGATGCCAGCGCAGGGCCGAGGTAAAACTGCCTTTGAAAGCGGAAAGATATGCGTCACTCATGCGCACATAATAGTCACAGATGAACAAAGTTGCATGTTTTTTACTCGAGCCTCAAGTTTTTGTGAAAAGTCATATCTCAATCCACGTGCATGTCAACACATGCTACGGTGCGCCGAACGATGACTGTCATTGCAAGAAGTGGAACGACGCGGCAATCTGCTTGAGATTGCCAGTTACCTCATGTGAATCTTTTTTAGTGATCATTTGCCTGATTATCATCAGATAGGCTAACATCTGATTTCAATCACAATAAATTAGAGGAGATAGAAAATGCCCAGTTTTCTTCAGTTATCCGCACTGGCAGCTGTTATTGTCGGCATCAGTGGTTGCCAGACCGGTCAATATCAGGCCGCATCGGAACCCAGTTACAATCAAACACAGCCTAGCTACAGTCAGACAGGAACACGATATAACTCATCTGATTCACGAGAGGCTCAATGCAGGGATGAAGCCCGCCGGGCATCTGCTGATGCAAGCAATACTAACGTGGGTAAAACAGCCGGTGGCGCAATTGTTGGAGGCCTTGTCGGATATGCAGTCGGGAGAAACACCACCCACCATGGCCACCGCTACAGCGGCGCTGGCACTGCTATAGGCACGGCAGCAGGTGCGACAGTAGGACACAATATGGGTGATAACCCCCAGGCAGTCTTTGATGCTGTATACGCAGACTGCATGAATCTCCGCTGAGCGCTGAGCCTTTTGCAAAACTCCAAAATTCGTCATTCCGGCGAAGGCCGGAATCTATCAGAATCAACAACTTACAGATCGAGAAAATGGATTCCGGCTAAAAACATGCCGGAATGACGGAGTTTTGCAACAGGCCCCCGCTACCATTGCATAGCTATTGCACATCTAAACGAGGTCCTGAATGATAGAGTAAGGGATACTCCCCAACCAGTAGAGAGTCATGCAGCCTGATATCGTCGGCCCGGTGTCCTCATTCCTGAGGAAAGCCCGCTACTCCTCCATCAACAAAATTCCGGCGGATGTTCCATGCGGGGAGTGCCGCTTGTGCTGTAGCGGCGTCTATGAGCTGAGCGAAGTACACCCCTATGAAAAGACGGCACTGGGCCTGCCTGTCGATATTCCGATGCTGAATGAGCCGGGGGAACCCTGTCAGTTCCTCTCGGAAAGCGGCTGCAGCGTCCACCCTAAACGCCCCGCCATGTGCCGGATATTCGATTGCCGCATGCAGGCATTGATGCCCCCCAGCCTAGAATTACGATTTGGATACTCTCTTCCAGTTCAGGCATACGCCCAGAAGCGCTGGAAATTCTTATATCAAACAGAGCAGGATTTTGTCCACTATGTTGCTTTCCTCATGGAACTGGAGAGAGGCTCTGAAGCCGGCCTTCAGGCAGCAACCGTGTTGATAGAAGCACTGCGGCATTATGTCGACCGAATTGAAGAAGCTGAACATGCCTGGAAAAAAGATGCTGTAGCAATTCGCAAAAATATTCTGTATCGAGGGGAGTATGTGGGGATTATCCTGGAGCACTTTATTGGCCTCGAGCTGGCCAAAAAGGCGTATGAGCAGGACCAGACTGCATTCCAGCAGTTACTGGACAATACAACCAACTCTGTTATGGGCGCCTTCACCCTGGATCAGCTGCATGAAATCTTACATGATGAGGAACAGATGCTTACCCTGAGGGAGCAGATCGGCAGGCGGATGCGATGCTGATGACCTGATAGAGAGCACTATCAGCTCTGGTAGGGCGCAATAAGCGACAGCGCATTGCGCCGCATGGACAGGTGCAATGCGTTTCACCTACATGGACGTAGGTGAGGGGCGTAAGCAGGACGCGGAAGCTTCACTTATTGACACCCTTCATAGTTTCTATAGTTCTATCAGTCATTCAAGCGTAAATCAAAAATAACGGTGGAAATTATTGCTCAGTTAATGGTAGAGTGAGAATATTATCATACGTTTTTCATTGAATTGTAGAATAATACTAATAATCAACATGAAGGTTGTCGGAGTCATCGGAGCGCTGTCTGAGAGGCAAATATCTATGGCGCTTTTGGCGGACAACCTCTCTGATACCAGGGATCCTGTGCCTTTCTGGTAGCGGGAACATTTTCAGGCACTGAGGAAAGGACCATTAAAATCAAATACTATTCAATCATTCCCATCTTGCTCTCTGTGATGCTTCTGCCTGCTTGCACGCACGATGATGATGATAATGATGGAGACAGTTCATCGTCTAAAACTGAACTCGAGGGGAGATGGGGTTTCCCGGCTACAGACTTTACACTGATTTTTTCAGGCAACGAATACGATCTGAATATTCCGGAAATCCCGAAAATTCCCGGCATGGATTTCTGTTCGGACTTCGAGAGCATTATCATCGATGACCCCTGTTCTGCGAAAGATATCACCTCATCCGGAACATTCAAAATCGGCGATTCGTTTCAAAACAGCCGTGGTGAAACTGTCACTAAAATTGATTTTACCCAGAAGCTGTTAAACGGGGAATCTGATGTACGTACAGAGTTGGCAACCTACCGTAAAGACGATCGACGACTCTATTTTGGGGATAGAAGTGGGGATTTAATCGACCAGCCTCTGTTTAAAAAATAGCCGGATTTTGCTCACAACGATGCATTCCCTCCGATCGCTATAATCGCATCGGGGGTAACCATCGTTACTGACAGTCTGAAAACCTTCACATGTAACTATTCAGCACATACCTGTGCGTCACTGCTATTAGGCATATCTACCGGAAACAACCACAACAACACAGATTGCTTTCAAGCGGAGAAACAGTGGAAATAGAACTTAAAGAGATACGTGACTTCCTGGCAGGCATCCCGCCGTTTGACCGCCTGCCGATGGCGCTTGTCGAGAAACTGACCCATGAGACATCCATCCGCTATATACGGCGCGGCTTGCCGCTGCCTCCGGATAATGTCACGCAGGACAGGCTCTATCTGATACGCAAGGGGGCACTGTCACTGCAGTCAACACAGGGCAATCTGTTGGGAAAGCTCAGCGAGGGGGATATTTGCACGATTTTCTGCATGCACGGCGATCACGATAAATTTATCATTGATGTTGAAGAGGACACCCTGGTTTATACGATCCCTTGTGACACCCTGTATGACATCGTCCGTGACCATCCCACTGTAGCGGCCTTTATTCAAAAAACAGCATCACAACGCCTCAAGGATGCGGTCAGCTCCATGATGAATGAAGCTGCGCTGACATCACCGCTGATGCACACCAGCACGCAGGAACTCATGAATTCCCCGGTTGTTTCCGTTGTTGCGGGAACGAGCATCTATGACGCGGCCAGAAGTATGGCGGACAACGGCATCTCATCTCTGATGATTACCGATAACGGCAAAGCCGTCGGCATCATAACAAACAGCGATATTTTGCAACGCTGCGTCGCCGCCCGACTCTCCACCGACGCCCCCATTGATACTATCATGACCAGCAAGATGCTCTCAGTCACCAGTGACAGCAGCGCATACGACACCCTCATGATCATGACGCGTAAGCATATCCATCATCTGCCTGTTATCGATGATGGCCAGTTGAACGGTATCATTACAGTCACGGATCTGATTCGTCAGGAGGGGCGGAATTCAGCCTACCTCAGCAGTGCTATTCGCAAGGCTGACTCTATCGATGCCCTGATAGAGCACAGCCGCACCATCCCTCAGCTGCAGCTGCAACTGGTAAAAATGGGAGGCACCTCGGAACATGTCGGCAAAGGCATTACCGCCATCACGACGGCAATCACAAGCCGGCTCATCGAACTTGCTGAAGCAGAAATCGGACCGGCGCCTTTGCCCTATGCCTGGGTTGTAGCAGGATCCCAGGCCCGCAGGGAGCAGACTTCTCACTCTGATCAGGATAACGGCCTGATCATCTCCGATGCGCTCAGCGACAATGAGCGGCCCTGGTTCGAGGCCCTGGCTAAATATGTCTGTGATGGCCTGGATGCCTGCGGCTATGTTTATTGCCCGGGCAATGTCATGGCGACAAATCCCAAATGGCGGCAGACCGAGAGTGTGTGGAAAAATTATTTCAAAACCTGGATCAATGAGCCCGACCCGAAAGCACTGATGCATTCAAGCATCTTCTTTGATCTCAGAACCATTCATGGCGACAAGAGCCTGCTGCGGAGGATTCGCAAACAGATGCTGCAGCAGACGAGCAGAAGCACTCTGTTTCTTGCCCATCTGACAACCAATGCGATGAAACAGAGGCCACCACTGGGGTTTTTCAGGGATTTCGTACTCATCCATGACGGTGAACACAATGATACCCTCGATCTGAAGCATAATGGTCTTGCTCCTATCGTTGATCTGGCAAGAATCTATGCACTGACAGAGGGAATCAATACAGTCAATACCGCCAAACGCCTGAAACTGGCGGCAGGAACCGCTTCATTGAGCAAAGAGGGGGCGGCCAATCTGCTGGACGCACTGATCTTCATCGGCACCTTGCGCACCCAGCATCAGGCCAAGCAGATTATCAACGGTGTCGATATCGATAATTTCATGTCGCCAATTGAAATTTCCAGGCTGGAGAGGGAACATCTGAAAGATGCTTTCAAGGTCATTCAGACAATGCAAACTACGCTCGAGAGAAGACTTTAGCGGGATAGGAAAACCATGTTACACCATCTGTTCGGTTACGAAGCTAAACGCAAGCGCTGCCTGCGCAAGGCGCCGCCGGGCGTATTAAAAGAGTTCCTCTCCATACCCTTTCCGGATATAGGGGAGAGAGTAGACGCTATTCCAATATTGGCAGTCGATTTTGAAACCACCGGACTCAGCCCCGCCAAAGACCAGATCTTGAGCATCGGGCATATCGGTATAGAGAATAATGAGATACGCCTCGCCAGTGCCTGCCATACAGTCATACAGACCTGCGGTGACCTGGCGGAAGAGAATGTCGTCATTCACCAAATTACCGACGACATCAAATATCAAGGCGAATCCATACGCGATGCCGTAGAAGATTTATTGCAGGCGCTCGCCGGAAAGGTGATGCTGGTTCACTTTGCCCGCATTGAAAAGAGTTTTCTTGAAAAAGCCTGTGTGCAGCTCTACGGCATGGCGCCTGTTTTCCCCATCATCGATACGCTCATGATTGCAAAACGCAGGCTTGACAAGCGCTCTGTCCCCTATGACCCCTCGGAGCTGCGCCTGTTCACGTTGCGTGAACGCTACTCTCTACCAAGATACAACGCCCACAACGCATTGAGCGATGCCCTGGCTACCGCCGAGCTCTTTTTTGCAGAGGTTGGCAAGATGTCTGGCAGAAATGCCCCTGCGCTCAAGTCCGTATTGCTGTAACAGCCACAGGACTGTTCTACTCCCTTGCCTGAAACCAATCACAGATCGCGGGGAAAACGCGGTTCAGTGATCTCTGACTGACAAATACGCCAATATGTCCTCCGGGAGCAACGATCTCTTCATAATCATTGCTGCCAACGACCTGTTGCAATGCCCTGGAGGCATCCGGCGGCACGAGATGATCCTGCTGCGCATAGAGATTCAAAATCGGTATCTCAAGCCTGTTTAGGTCAATGCATTTGCCGCCGATCTCGAGTTCTCCCCTGATCAGACGGTTTTGCTGGTAGCATGATTGAACAAAATACCTGAAAGCCTCACCCGCCTGGTCCGGGCTGTCGAAGATCCACTCCTCCATGGCGATAAAATTGGAAATTTTTGCCAGATTATCTCCATGCATCTTTATCGAACCAACCAGGTCCAGATATTTCTGAATCTGCAACTGATAAGGTTTGAGTGCTAAAAAAGCACGACTCAACATGCCACCGGGGATATTACCCAGCGTATCGACCATCAGATCGATATCCACATGGCGAACCCACTGACTCAGTATGTCGTCTTTTGTGTGGAAATCAACAGGAGTTACCATAAGCACCAGGTTTTTGACGCTCTCCTGATGCAAGGCGCTGTAGCAAAGAGCCAGCACCCCGCCCTGGCAAACTCCCAACAAATTGATACTCTCGCGTAAATGAAGAGTACAAATTACCCCGATGCAGCGATGCAGTTGACTATTGATATAGTCATCCAGACCAAGATGCCTGTCCCCCTCATCAGGACACCCCCAGTCGACAAGGTAGACATCGAGGCCGCTCTGGAGCATTGCGGCAATGGCCGAATGACCTTTTTGCAAATCGAGGATGGTGGGACGATTCACCAGCGCGTACACAATCAACACCGGTGTGGCGATACGGCTGTGCGAAGAGGCAAGCGGGTGATAATGATACAGGGTCAGCTTGTTCTCATGAAAAATGACTTCCCTGGCTGAACGTCCGGCATCAAAATCACCTTCGTGAGAGCGCAGCCCCTCGAGCAGAGACCCCAGTCTGCCTGCATACTCCTTGACCACCTCATCAGACCCTGTGCCCTTGCCTGGGTTTTCACAAGGCATCCGCGGATGATCAGCCAAAGCAGTGGCCGCATCGGCTACTGTTTGCGCAGATGAAGAGTTCAGCCCGGCCAGGGCATTATAAAAATGGCTGCTGAGCAGCAGCTTGCGGTAAATCGAGTAAACCTGCTGCGACACCTCGCCGGGCTGTGCATGCCACCATGCATCCACATCTTTTAGCCACTCAGTGTGAGGAAAGCCCTGCAAATTATCACTGCTGCCTTCCTCGGGAGGGGGGGATGGCTGTTGCAATCCGGCCCAACTCTGATTTGGTGACGCTTTATCTACCATGATATAAGATTCAGTCAGGATTTAAGGTATAGTAGGAGTGCTTCGAAGAGCTCCAAGTATACATAAAAGCAGAGAAACAGCATGGCATCCGATGTTCGTTTAATCAAAAAATATCCTAACAGACGCCTCTACGATACCGACGAAAGTTGCTACATCAAACTCATCGAAGTGAAACAGATGATTGAACAGGGAATTCCGGTTAAGGTCATAGACAGCCAGACGAAAGAGGATATAACCCGCAGTATACTGCTGCAGATTATTCTTGAGCAGGAATCCAATCAGGAACCCCTGTTTTCAACACAAAACCTGGAAAGCTTTATTCGTTACTATGGCGAGAGCTCGCGGGAGGGATTTTCCAGCTTTATGGAAAAAAATCTGCAATTTTTCGAGGCCCAGCAACAGAAGATGCAGCAGCAGCTCAAGGATTTCATTGACTACAACCCTGTAGACGTCTGGACGGAGTCAACCAAAAGCAACCTGGATCTGTGGCAGCAAATGCAGGAGAAGTTCCTGCAGTCATCCGGCTTCACTCCTCCTACGAAAGAGAATGACAAATAAGGATCCGTAGGGTGTCAATAAGCGGAGCGCATGGCGCCTCTCCATGCATCAGTACATATGCTGTCCACCATTGATATCCAGTGTTGAACCTGTAATAAAACCCGCGTCATCACTCACCAGGAACACAACAGCACGGGCAATGTCATTGGGATCACCCAGATGTTTGACCGGAATTGTGGAGACGATTCTTTCCAATACCTTCTCGGGTACTGACCGCACCATGTCTGTCAGCACATATCCAGGCGCAATGGCATTCACAGTAATCCCCCTGCTCGCTCCTTCCAGCGCCAGCGCCTTGGTGAAACCATGTATTCCAGCCTTGGCTGCCGCATAGTTCACCTGCCCATACTGTCCGGCCCTGCCGTTGATGGAGCCAATATTGACAATACGCCCGAAGCCTCTTTCGCGCATCCCGTCAATAACAGCCTTACTCATATTGAAGCAGGAAGAGAGGTTGGTCTGGATCACCTTGTCCCAATTCTCAAAATTCATGTTGTGCATGGTGCCATCACGGGTAATGCCGGCATTGTTGACCAGAACATCGATATCTCCGAGTTGCTCCACTATTTCCCTGACACCATCCTGGCAAGCCTCGAAATCAGATACGTCAAATCTGAATGAAGGGATTCCCGATCGCACAGTGAACGCAGTCGCTGACTCCGTATTTCCGGCATAGGTCGCGGCGACGACGTATCCGGCATCTTTTAATTGCAGGCATATCGCCTCACCGATGCCACGCGTTCCTCCAGTTACTACAGCTACCCGGCTCATGATTATTCTCCTGGTTGATGATTGCAAAAAGCAAAGTGCATGCGCGGATGAATAGAGAGTCCGGCGCCTGCTATTTTGGTTGCAACTTAACCAAAAAACGAGCTATAGTCAATCATTGATGCACGTCAGACCCGGCGTCAATTATGCATTGTGGATCCTTGTGGACCTGAAATCAAACACACTACTGCAAGCATAGCAATTCTAAATGTAGAGAGATACTCACCACGAAGCACACGAAGAGCACGAAGGCGTTTTTGTAACCAGTTGATTCTTCGTGGTCTTGGTGTGCTTCGTGGTAAAAGTCTTTTAAGATATCGACTCTTTATTGGTACATTGAGAATTGCTGCTGCAAACATACCAACATTGGAGAAATCATGAGTGAAGAAATTGTCATCATCGCTGCCGGTCGTACTGCAGTCGGTAATTTTGGAGGGGGACTGGCTTCCATGCCTGCATCCACGCTGGGTGCAAAGGTCATTGCCGCACTGCTTGAAAAAACCGGCATTGATCCCGCCAGCATCGACGAGGTAATCCTGGGGCATGTGCTTACCGCTGGCCTTGGACAAAATACGGCGCGCCAGGCGCTGATAGAAGCCGGGATTCCCGAAGCTGTTCCCGCCATGACGATCAACAAGGTCTGTGGCAGCGGGCTTAAATCCGTACAACTCGCTTTCCAGGCGATTGCCTGTGGTGACGCGGATATTATTGTTGCAGGTGGACAGGAGAACATGAGCCTCTCTCCGCATGTGCTGCCCAACTCAAGGAGTGGCCAGAAAATGATGGACTGGACGTTGAAAGACAGCATGATCAGCGACGGACTATGGGATGCTTTCAATGATTTCCACATGGGCGCAACAGCGGAAAATATTGCCACTCAATACTGTTTCAGCCGTGAGGCCCAGGATGAATTTGCTGCAGCTTCCCAGCAAAAAGCCGAAGCGGCTCAAAAAGCCGGAGTTTTCAAAGAGGAGATTATCCCTGTTGAAGTACCACAACGCAGAAAAGATCCGCTTGTGTTCGATACTGACGAGTTTCCACGCCACGGTACAACAGCCGGGAGTCTCGGCAAGTTGCGCCCTGCATTTTCCAGAGAGGGTACGGTAACAGCAGGCAACGCTTCCGGCATCAATGACGGTGCGGCGGCTGTCATCGTTACCACTCGATCTACAGCAGACAAACTGGGCCTTGAGCCATTGGCGCGGATTGTCTCTTTTGCTTCCACAGGCGTTGATCCGAAAATCATGGGAACAGGGCCGATCTCCGCCAGCCGGAAATGTCTCGAAAAAGCGGGATGGAGCATCGATGAGCTTGACCTGGTTGAAGCCAACGAGGCCTTTGCCGCGCAAGCCATGTCTGTCAACAAGGATATGGGATGGGATAGTGACAAGATCAATGTCAATGGCGGCGCTATTGCCATTGGCCATCCTATCGGCGCCTCCGGTGCGCGCATTCTGGTGAGCCTGCTGCACGAAATGAAACGCCGTGATGCAAAAAAAGGTTTGGCGACCCTGTGTATCGGCGGTGGCATGGGAATCGCCATGGCCGTGGAACGTACCTGATGCCGGATCATTTCCCTCTCCCATTGGGAGAGGGGTGAGGGGAAACTGCCTCGCTACTGCTTTTCAAGCAAAGCAGCCGCCTGCTCCGGCCAGCTCGTTGTCTTGAACCGTGTGTTGCGTGAATCGGCTTTTACAAGGATTTCACTCAGCGACTCTGCAGACGAGCCGGCAATCTGGGCGTAGGAGGTCAGGCCGGCGGCGTTCAATATCTGTGCAAGCTTTGCCCCTATGCCCTTCACCCTGGTCAGATCATCAATGACAGGTTTCTTGCTCTTCACACTCGCTTTGCTTTTTTTCTTCACTGCCTTTGCAGCACTCTTCTTTTTGACAGACTTTTTCGCAGCAGCCGGCTTCCTCGCAGGATTCAGTTGAGTGACACTCAAAACAGGCGCTGGTTCATCCATGCCGGACTTGACATAGGTACCTGGAGCGTCCTCGATCGCATCCAGACCGCCCTGTCCCACTATTCGCGCTGCTACCGTTTCATCAGATAACGGACGAATCCAGTTGTTCCACTCCGGCCACCATGAGCCTTCCCGTGTTTCCGCCTGTTGCGCCCACGCCTGAGGGTCATCAGGCAGACCGTCGGTGCAGCGATAACCATATTTATTGGCATCCGGATGATTGATGACACCCGCAATATGCCCGGAGTCACCGAGGATAAAACGCACATCTCCCGACAACTGCTTTGCTCCTGAGTAGGTTGAAAGCCATGGGGCGATATGATCATCGACCGTCGACACAAAGCATGTCGGGATATCAACCGTTGCAAGATCAATCGGTACACCGTTAATACTGATGCCGTTCGGCTCGACCAGCCTGTTTTCCAGATACAGGTTGCGCAAATACCAGGAGTGCATGGTCGGAGACATACGCGTGGAATCAGAGTTCCAGTAGAGCAGATCGAATGGGCGTGGATCATTCCCCAGCAGGTAATTGTTTACATAAAACGACCAGATAAGATCATTGGCGCGCAGCAGATTGAACGCGCCTGACATTCTCGCACCTTCCAGGCAGCCATCCTCCTCCATGATCTTCTCGAGTTCGGTAATTTGCTCCTCATCGATAAATACACCCAGATCACCGGACTCTTCAAAATCCAGCATGGTGGTAAAGAAGGTCGCACTATTGATGCGTTCATCGCCTTCGGCCTTCATATAGGCTAACGCAATCGCAAGCAATGTGCCGCCAATACAATAACCGATGACATTGATATCACTCTCACCCGTTGCCTGTTCCACGGCATCGACAGCCGTAACGACGCCTTCGGTGACATAATCTTCAAAGCGTACGTTGCGATAGGATTCGTCGGGATTTATCCATGAGACGACAAACACCGTATGGCCCTGGTCAACCATCCACTTGAGCATGGAGTTCTTCGGTTGCAGATCCATGATGTAAAACTTGTTGATCCAGGGTGGAATAATCAGTAGAGGCCGCTTCAGAACCCTATCTGTCGATGGAGAGTACTGGATCAACTGGAACATGCGATTCTGGAATACAACCTTGCCGGGCGTTATGGCGATATTTTCGCCCAGCTCGAAGGCCGTTGTATCACTCATTCGAATCTTCAGCTGCCCCTGACCCTCTTCCAGATCTTCCAGCATGTTCTTCAGGCCGTTGACCAGGCTTGCGCCTTTGGTCTCGGCTATTTTTTCAATGACTGCCGGATTTGTCGCCGCAAAGTTAGTCGGCGACATGGCGTCCAGATAACGCTCGGTAAAGAATTTCACTTTCGCGGCAGTATGTGCATCGAGTCCCTCGACATCAGAGACCATGTTTCTCATCCACTCCGAGATCATCAGGTAAGACTGCTTGATCAAATGAAAGTGCGGTTTGTTTACCCAGTCTTCATGCTTGAAGCGGCGGTCGCCCTGCTGTTCGGTAATGAACGCTTCTGGTTGCTCCCCGCTCTCCCCTGCAAACAGGCTAGAGAATGCCTGCTGCGAGAGTTGCATGGATTTTTGCCAGTACTCCATGCCGTCCTGCATCGCCTTTTCTGGATTGTTCGAATATGCGGCAAGCCACTGCAAATAGGCCTCACCCAGGTTGAACGGATCCTGCCCCATCGAGGAATTCGAGCTGGAAAACGCCTTCATGAGCTCTTCCACATGCCTGAAATTGTGCCTCATCTCCTCCGCAGCAGAAGAAAAACCCAGGGTCTTATCATCACTCTGTTTCATATCAGACATGCTCTCCTCCCGGATAAGCCGTGAATTGGTAATTTGGACGGGCTATCTATTCAGCAATTCTCAATCCATCAATAAAGTATCGACTTTTTAAAAGACTTTTACCACGAAGCACACGAAGAACACGAAAAACCAACTGAATAGAAAAATATCTTAGTGCTCTTGGTGTTCTTGGTGTTCTTCGTGGTGAGTATCTCTCTATAATTTAGAATTGCTGCTTTTTATTGACAAATGCATTCAGGCAATCTTGTCGACTGCCTGTTTGAACTCGTCCAGACTCTCTGCAATGCGCTGGTTCACTTTATCGGCAATCTGCTGCTGGGTTTCCTGTGCCATTTCACTGATTTCGGTCGAGTTGGCAAGCGCCTTTTCATACGCTGCCTGCAGCAACTCGGCTTGCCTGGCTGCAACTTCCTGAGGTGAACCGGAACTCGCCAATGCTTCAGCTGCCTCGGTTGCCTCGGTCATCGCCTGTTGCAGCATCTCGGCCTGGCGCTCCAGCATTGACTGGGAGCTTGCGACAAATGCCTGGTTGGTTGCCAGCAACAACTCCATGTTCTTGTCCTGGGCGGTTTTGATGACATCAAAGTCAATCTTGAAAGCATCCTGAATTTGTTGAGCCACCGCTTTGGGGTCATATTTCTGGAAAGCTTCGGTAAAATCAAATGGATTATCAAATGGATTTTTGCTCGTCATGATAGACCTCTCTGTGCAATAAAAGCGAATACGCCAGCGGTTAAATCCGGTGGCTTCGTGTTGCGGCTAATAGCCGGATAGACCAGCCATTCGGCCAATGTGTTCCCACTCCCTGTGGAAGTGGAAAGCGGATTATCAGGAGATAAACAAGCCGCCATTCACCGGCAGGTTAGCGCCGGTGATGTATTCATGATCATCTGCAACAAGAAAATGTACCGCACTGGCAACTTCATCCACCGTCGCCATACGCCCCATCGGAATACCGGAGACGATCGCTGTGCGTATATCTTCGCGGATTGCATCTGTCATGACCGTAGAGACATAACCCGGCGAGACGGTATTCACCGTTACGCCTTTAGATGCCCCCTCCTGGGCCAGCGCCATGGTAAAGCCATGCATACCGGCCTTCGCCGCGGAGTAGTTGGCCTGGCCGAACTGGCCGCGCTGTCCATTGACCGAGGAGATGTTCACGACTCTGCCAAAACCATTCTCCAGCATGGCATTCCACAATGGCCGGGTGACATTGTAAACACTGTTCAGGTTGACGTTTATGACATCATACCACTGCTCTTTCTGCATCTTCTTGAATGATGAATCACGCGTAATGCCGGCACAGTTGACGATGATATCCACGTTGCCATAGTCAGACAATAGCTTCGCCAGTTTCACCTCACACTGCTCATATGATGCGACATCGAGCGGCAGAGTATCGATTTGCAAACCGTCAGCGATCTGTTCCTCACACCACTGGCTGGCAGCTTCGACCTCGTCCGGGTGATGGGCTGCGATGACACGCATGCCGTCATTCGCCATGCGGCGGCAGATGGCGCTACCGATAGCGCCAATACCACCAGTTATTAGAGCAACTCTTGTTGTCATAATAATATCTTCCTGTTAATTATCAGGCTGCTTGCGCGTGCTTGACCACTTCTGCGACTTCGTTCAGCTGTGATTTGGCCTGTACAGCACTGGCCTCGGCGATTTCCTGATATTCATCGCGAGTATTGCTGAGGATTTCTACCACCTCTTTATTGCTCTCAAGAATCTGCTCTCCCAGATCGCGAGCCAGCTCAGCCTGCTTCTCCACCAGCTCGTCAACTCGTTTGGCATCTTTCAGAAGTTCAGCCTGTTTGCCGGCAGTCTCGAAAAAGTGGTTCATGACAGCCATTTTGCCGGCGACCAGCTGTTGCCAGGCGTTCATGTTAATCTCGGCCAGTTTGTTCAGGTTGGCATAGTAATCACTGGAAGATTGATTCATCAGTACAAATGTTTCGTTCATGTTCATGGTTGTACTCCAATTGCGTATTGTGCATTGCACAATTTGTTGCAATGCACAATAACCAAATCAAACGAGGTTGTCAAGAGATTTTTGTGCATTGCACAATATTTTGTGTGCGATGTAGGAAATGAACGAAATTACTGCGGTAGTGTCACTCCATGAGAGAGGTTATCTCTCTCAGCGACCCCGGATCATCGATCGTCGATGGCACGACATACTCCTCCCCATTGAAAATCTGCCGCATGGTTCTTCTCAACAATTTTCCCGAGCGTGTTTTTGGCAGGCGCGCCACGATATAGAGCTCTTTAAAAGATGCGACGGCTCCTATCTCTTCACGCATCAGCTGGATAAGTGCTTTGCTAATCTCCTCGTCACTTCCCTTGAAGCCATTTTTCAACACCACGAAACCAACCGGCATTTGCCCCTTGAGGGCATCATCACGGCCGATGACAGCACATTCGGCAACCGCAGCATGTTTGCCGATGACCTCCTCCATCTCTCCGGTCGAGAGACGATGCCCGGCAATATTGATGACATCGTCCACCCGCCCCATGACGAACAGATAGCCATCACTATCCAGGTAACCGCCGTCGCCACTGAGGTAGAAACCTGGATATGCTTCAAGATAGCCTGCTTGATAACGCGCCACATCGCCCCAGATCGTGGTCAGACAACCCGGAGGCAGCGGCAGTTTGATGGCGATATTGCCCTGTTGACCAGCCGGCGCCTGCTCCCCCTGTTCATCGAGGATTTGCACATCGTAGCCGGGACAGGGAACAGTGGCGGAACCCGCCTTGAGCGGCATGGATTCGATACCAACCATATTGGCGGCAATTGCCCAGCCTGTTTCGGTTTGCCACCAGTGGTCGATAACAGGAACCTTGAACTTCTCCCCGAGCCATTCGAAGGTGGAAGGATCGAGCCTTTCACCCGCAGAAAAGAGCGTTTGCAGCGACGACAGATCATATGCGCCAGCCAGTTTCGCGTCCGGATCCTCTTTTCGAATGGCGCGAAACGCCGTCGGCGCGGTAAACAGCGCCCTGACCTGGTGCTCTTCGATTACACGCCAGAATGCCCCGGCATCCGGGGTCATCACCGGCTTGCCTTCATACAAGATAGTGGTGCAGCCATGCAGCAACGGCGCATAGACAATATAGGAGTGCCCCACGACCCAGCCGACATCGGATGCAGCCCAGAAGACATCACCAGGATTGATGTCATAGATCGCTTTCATGCTGTACTTCATGGCGACTGCGTGTCCGCCATTCTCCCGCACCACGCCTTTGGGTTTACCGGTGGTGCCGGAGGTGTAGAGGATATAGAGCGGATCACTGCCTTTGACCGGAGTACAGCCGGCAGCTTGCGCCTTTTTCATGGCCTGTTTCCAGTCAATATCACGCGGTTGTGACAAATCGGCCTGCTTGCGTTCACGTTGATAGACAACCGTGTGATCCGGGGTATGCGTGGCGAGTTCGATCGCCCTGTCCAGCAGTGGTTTGTATTCAATGCATCTGTTGACTTCAATACCACATGAGGCGCTGAGAATAACCCTGGGGGTCGCATCATCGATACGAATGGCCAGCTCCGGCGCGGCAAAACCACCGAAGACCACCGAATGCACAGCGCCGAGGCGCGCACAGGCCAGCATCGCGATGACCGCTTGTGGAATCATCGGCATATAGATAATGACCCGGTCACCTTTGACAACTCCCAGCCCCTTTAGCATGCCGGCGCATAGCGCAACTTCATCACGCAGCTGCCGATAGCTATAGCTTCTCTTTGCACCGCTGACCGGCGAGTCATAAATCAGGGCGGTCTGATCTGCACGGCCATTCTCCACATGGTGATCCAGCGCCATATAGGACGTATTCATCTCACCATCTGCAAACCAGTGATGAATGCCCTGTTCATCCAGGCTGAGGATCTGCTGCGGCGGGCTGAACCACTCCAGTGCAGAGGCTTTCTCTCTCCAGAATTCCTGCGGGTTATTTTTTGCTGCTGCATACTCTTGCTGGTAGTTCACGACACCCTCCTCCGAGTTTGTAACTTCTCATACTTCGCAATGCCATGCGCTTATTGAGCCTTACCTATACGGTTCATCCGTGGAAAAAAATTCTCTTAACCTGAGTGGACACTACTCAAAATGTCGTGTAAACGACTCCACATCCTCTCGCGGTGTACGATAGCTGTTCACCACGGCATCCTTGTCCTCGTAACCCAGCGCCATACCACAGAGCAAAACACTCTCCTGCGGATAATCCAGTGCAGTTTTTATGAGTTCGGGATAGTCAGCCAGGGAGGCCTGCGGGCAGGTTGCCAGCCCTTCGTCTACAGCAGCCAGCATCACGGACTGCATGAACATGCCGTAATCCATGTAGGAGCCGGCTTGCATCCCCGCATGCATAAAAAACAGCAGCAGCACGGGTGCATCAAAAGCACGGAAATTGGCGGCCCACTGGTCAAGCTGACGCTGCTTGTCTCCACGCTCTATCTTCAGGGTGGAATACATTTGCATACCGCAGGCAATGCGGCGGGATTTGTAGGGCTCTACCCATTGCAGTGGATAATAGGAGTAGTCAGCCTTGCCTTTCACGCCGTCACGAAAAGCCTTTTCCAGCTGCTGCTGCAACTGCAGTTTCTTCTCGCCGGAGACCACGGCAACCTGCCAGGGCTGGGTATTGACGCCGGAAGGCGCATGGCTGGCGGCAGCCAGGATGTTGTTGATTTTTTCTATTTCAACAGTTTTGTTCAAATAGGCGCGCACCGATTTACGCTGTTGAAGGGCTTCTCGTACATTCATGTTTTGTCCTCAATTTTTTGCATTTCAATAACTCTCTGCGGGTCGACTGACCGTAGGATGTGGTGAGCTTGCGAACCGCATCAATCGCACGACAGATGCGGTTCGTTTCACTCACCACATCCTACACAATATCAGGCATTGCCTTGGCTTATGAAGATCCATCTAAATTTGCAGCAGGGTCATCATCTCATTCACCGTAGCATTCTCAAAAAATTTCTGGTTTGTGCAGACATCGAGAATATGCTGTGCATTCTTATCGCTGATGTGGCCACGCAGATTACGTTCAAACTTCGCCTCGAGCAGCGGGATGCCTTCGTCACGACGACGGCGGTGGCCAACCGGGTAGTCGACAACGATATTGTCGGTGGTGCTGCCGTCTGTGAAAAAAACCTGGATTGCATTGCCGATGGCGCGCTTGTCAGCCTGCAGATACTCTTCGCTGAAGCGTGGATCTTCCGAGACCTGCATTTTGTCTCGCAAGGCATCGACGCGCGGATCGTTCGCTGTTTCATCCTCATAATCATCAGCGCACAGATCCCCTTTTATCAGGCCGATGGCGATCATATACTGCAGGCAGTGGTCACGGTCAGCCGGGTTGTCCAGCGGCCCGACCTTGTTAATAATACGCTGTGCCGACTCCTGCGTCTTGACAACGATCTTATCGATATCATGCAGCCGCTCCCTGACCTGGGGATGCAGGATAATGGCTGCTTCTACAGCGGTTTGTGCATGAAATTCGGCAGGGAAGGAGATCTTGAATAAAATGTTCTCCATGGTATAGGTTCCATACTCCTGCTTGAATGCGAGCTGCTTGCCGCCAAACGAGACATCCTGAAATCCCCACCCTTTGGCCGTGATAGCGGAGGGGTAGCCCATTTCACCACGATGCGCCATCAAAGCCAGGAACAAACCGCGAGAGGAGGCATCACCTGCAGCCCATGATTTACGCGAACCGGTATTGGGCGCATGGCGATAGGTGCGCAGTGCGCTGCCGTCAAGCCAGGCATGCGACACAGCATTCAGGCATTCGTCACGGCTGCAGCCAAGCATGTGCGCGCAAATTGCAGTGGAGGCGATTCGCACCAGCATGACGTGATCCAGACCAGCCCGGTTGAAGCTGTTTTCCAGCGCAAGAACACCCTGCACCTCATGCGCCTTGACCATGGCGATGAGCACCTCTTTCATGCTCAGTGACAGCTTGCCGATATGCATCCGCGCACGTGACTGGTAATCAGCCAGCGCCAGGATGGCGCCAAGATTATCCGAGGGATGCCCCCACTCCGCCGCCAGCCAGGTATCATTGAAATCCAGCCAACGCACCATTGCGCCGATATTCCACGCAGCGCGCACAGGATCGAGCTCATAGGAGGTCCCGGGCACGCGCGCGCCGCTTCCCTGCATGCTCGCGCCGGGAACAACAGGACCCAGCATCTTGCTGCATGCAGGATAATCCAGCGCCAGCAGCCCGCAGCCAATGGTGTCCATCCAGTCATAACGCGCCGTTTGCATCGCTTCATCAGAGATGGTGACGTCATAGTGCATCACATAATCGACAATATCCTGCACCACCTTGTCAAATTCGGGGCGGGTTGTATCCAGTTCAGCTGCTTTGCTCATCCCTTATACCCGCTCTTTCAGCGGAATGTATTCGAGGTTTTCAGGACCGGTGTAATTCGCACAGGGACGAATGATTTTTCCATCTTCACGCTGCTCGATGACATGCGCTCCCCAGCCGGAGGTGCGGGATATCACAAACAGCGGCGTAAACATCTCCGTCGGTACGCCCATCTGGTGATAGGAGACGGCGGAGAACCAGTCCAGGTTGGGAAACATTTTTTTCATCTCCCACATGTTGGTTTCCAGACGTGATGCAACGTCAAACATCAGGGTGTTGTTACTCTCTTGCGACAGTTTTTTCGCCACACGCTTGATCACTTCATTGCGCGGATCCCCAATGGTGTATACCGGATGTCCAAAACCGATGATGATCTCCTTGCGTGCAACGCGTACACGAATATCCGCTTCTGCTTCATCGGCAGAGGAGTATCGCTGCTGGATATAAAATGCCGCTTCGTTGGCGCCGCCATGTTTGGGACCTCTCAACGCTCCGATAGCGCCTGTGATGCAGGAGTGCATATCCGACTCTGTTCCGGCGATGACGCGGGCAGCGAAGGTGGAGGCATTGAACTCATGCTCGGCATATAGAATCAGCGATACATGCATCGCTTTCACCCAGGATTCGGCAGGCGGCACACCATGCAGCAGATGCAAAAAGTGCCCGCCTATGGAATCATCGTCAGTTTGCAATTCGATACACCTGTTATTGTGACTGTAGTGATACCAGTAGGCCAGCATGGAGCCAAAACAGGCCATCAGACGATCGGTGATATGACGGGCTCCGGCGACGGGATGCGTTCTCTCTTCGGTTTCGACGCAGCCCAGCACCGAACAGCCTGTGCGCATGACATCCATCGGGTGCGTCTTTGCAGGCAGTTGCTTGAGTGTCTTTTTAACTGCCTGAGGAAGATCACGCAGGGATTGAAGCCTGCTTTTGTAGGCATCCAGCTCGGCCCGGTTGGGCAGTTTGCCGTGCACGATCAAATAGGCAATCTCTTCGAATTCGGCCTGTTCGGCAAACTCAAGAATGTCGTAACCACGATAGTGCAGATCATTGCCCGTGCGCCCCACCGTGCAGATAGCGGTATTGCCGGCAACTGTGCCGGAGAGGGCGACAGATTTCTTGGGCTTGAAATCCGGGTTGCCTGTTTCGCTCATAATTCCTCCTCGAAGAGTTCGTCAAGTTTGTTTTCATAGGCATGGTAATCCAGAAAATCATAGAGCTCCATGCGGGTTTGCATCGTCTCCACCACCTGCTGCTGGGTGCCGTCATCGAGCAGATGCCGGTAGACATTCAGCGCAGCCTGGCTCATTGCACGGTAAGCGCTTAATGGATAGAGCGCCAGCTTGACGCCAACAGACGCCAGCTGCTGCGTGGTGTATAAAGGGGTGGCGCCGAACTCGGTAATATTCGCCAGCACCGGAACAGCGACGGCATCGACGAATTGCTGATATTGTGAAAGCTCGATCATAGCTTCGGGGAAGATCATATCGGCGCCGGCTTCGACGCAGGCGATGCCGCGCTCGATGGCGGCATCCAGACCATCGACTGCCAGCGCATCTGTGCGCGCCATGACGACGAAATCCGCATCGCTTCTGGCATCCACTGCAGACTTGATGCGATCCACCATCTCCCTGCTGGAGATAATGGCTTTATTCGGCCTGTGCCCGCAGCGTTTCTGCATCACCTGGTCTTCGATGTGCATACCGGCAGCCCCGGCGCGGATCATTTCACGCACGCAGCGGGCAATATTAAATGCACCGCCCCAACCGGTATCGACATCGACCAGCAACGGCAGATCGCTGGCGCCGGTAATGCGACAGGCGTCTTCCAGCACATCTTTGAGCGTGGTAATGCCCAGGTCAGGAACACCGAATGAAGAGGCGGCAACGCCGCCGCCGGAGAGATAAAGCGCCTTGTGACCAACCTTTTCAGCCATGATGGCCGAGTAGGCATTGACAACTCCGACCACCTGCAGCGGATTGTTCTCAGCTACCGCGGTGCGAAGTAGTTTTCCTGCATTCAATGTCACATCCTCCTATCAACTTAAGCATCCCGGTAATTCTCAATGTACCAATAGTGTGTCGATATCATAAAAGACTTTTACCACGAAGCACACGAAGATCACGAAGAATCAACCGGTTACAAAATGCCTTCGTAACTTCTCAAAAAGTCCGTGCATTGTTCGAGTCTGCGCAGGGTCGGGACCAGCCTTTCAGGGACGCGTGAATACGTCCCTGTAAGCTCTGATAAAACATCCCTGTTTTATACAGCCCTGAAAAGCGGACTCCCGACCCAGCTTCCTGCACGGGATTATTGAGAAGTTACATGCATTCGTGTCCTTCGTAGTGAGTATTTCTCCACATTTAGAATTGCTGGTGATGCTGACAGCGTATCAGGCTCTCAAAAGAGCAGCAAATAATCTGTGTTCATCTGTTGCTAACAAAAACCCCAGTCCCGCCACACCGGAACACATCCATGCGGCAGCGGCGCCAATTTTCCCAACCTGGTCCACGACTGTTGCGGGCTGTGAAAATCAGATCCGACTGATGAGAGCAAGTCAAAATCCTTTGCATGCGCCGCCATGGTGAATGCTTCATCCACACTGTGGCTGCCGGAGACCACCTCCAGCGCCTCTCCTCCCGCATCTTTGAAATCACGGATCAGCTTTCTCAGTTTGGTGCGTGTCAGACGATAGCGGGCCGGGTGGGCAATCACCGCCTGCCCGCCGGCTTCGCGAATCCAACCGACTGCCTCATCGAGCGAGCTCCACTGGCCATGAACATGACCGGGCTTGCCTTTGACAAGATAGTGTCGAAAAACAGCCCGCATATCCTTTGCCCTGCCCTGCTCAACCAGGAAGCGTGCAAAATGTGTACGGCTGATGAGGGTTCCATTTGACAATGACCTGGCCGCTGCATAGGAGCCGCCGATACCTGCCTTTTCAAGTTTGCGTCCAATCTCCTGAGCACGCCAATGGCGAAACTCCACCAGTTTCTTCAAACCCTGCTGCAAAGATGGAGACTGTGGGTCAATCCCAAGAGCAATAATATGGATAGTTGCACTCTTCCAGGTCACGGAGATCTCGGCTCCGGGAACCAGTTGCAGGTCACAGCTTGAGGCAGCCTGCTGCGCCTCGATGATCCCTTCGGTTGAGTCGTGGTCAGTCAGCGCCAGCACACTCACACCGGCCTCGTGTGCGCGCTGGATCAACTGCGTGGGTGTCAGTGTGCCGTCTGAAGCTGTAGAATGGCTGTGAAGATCATAGATGATGTTCATTTTGTATAGAGTACTCTGAAATCAACCGATGGGTTGGGGGTTCGGGGGAAGGGCAAACCGGATCTCTGTTAAAACCCACTGATTGATAATCCCTTCCCCCGTAGATACACTTGCAGGAAATTCTGATCGAAGCGCACAGCACTTCGATCAGAATTTTATATTTTACCTGAGGAAACATGCATTCATCCACGCAATATATTGACCCGACCGATCTTGGCGCCCTGATGGAGAAGTTTTTCACCCTTGCTGAGGGTGTTGCTGAGCAATGGCAGGACGAGTCGCAGGATGATACCCAGGGAACAACACCGGATCTGATTATCAAGGCGGTTGAACAGTTGCATGCTATCCTGCAGTTGTACGGTGCAGAGCAGCATCAACCGTCCGACGCGAATGAACTCAATCAATGCAGTGACTACGGATTACAGCTGTTCTCGGAACTCTCCTCGCTGGCGGCCTCGATTCATCTCACCGAACAGTCAGTGGATATCGAAAACCTCTGTTTTCCATTTGCACTCTGGGCCACGCGCATGGGTGCCGAGATCTCCACCCTTGAGCCCGTCGTCAATGCAATCTCCAGGATTGCCAACATCATCAAGCAGCCTGCAGACCTGGAACAGTTGTATCGGGAGATCAGCGAAATTTTCTATGCCGTCAGTGAACCGATACGTCAGGATATGGAAGCCGGCAACCCGCTGCGCCCCTGGCGTATTCTATTGCTGAATCGCGCCATTATCGCCACCCGCTCCCATCAACCGCTATTGATCGAAGATGCCTACAAGGACATCGTCACCATGCTACCGGAGGATGCCTCACGATTTTTTCGCCAGGGCATGGAACAAATGGACACCATCGGCTATCCAACCCATGTGCGTGAAATCGTGGAGACCTGGTTTCAACGCTACTCCAACAAACCAACACTGCATTAAGAAGCTCTGCTCGAATCGCTACGCGCTTAGAGCAGAGCTTCTTAATCCAAGATGCAAGTTTTTCTACGGGGGAAGGGGCAACTATCATGTGTTATGCTTATTTTCTTGTTTGCCCTTCCCCCGAACCCCATCCCATCGATATATGCAAAATATACGAAGCTTCCTTAACCTAACCTAAAACTTAAAACCTAAATCTTAAAACCTCCCCCATGAAACTACTCTTTGAACTCTTTCCCGTACTGCTCTTTTTTGTCGCCTACAAAATTTACGGCATCTATGTCGCCACAGCCGTGATGATCGTCACTTCGCTGCTGCAGGCACTCTATCTGTGGCGGCGGGATGGAGCCATTCCCACCATGCACTGGGTGACTCTGGGGCTGGTTGTTTTTTTCGGCGGCTTGACTTTGGTGCTGCAGGACCCCACCTTTGTAAAAATCAAGCCGACGATCGTTAACTGGCTATTTGCATCGGCTTTCATTATTGCACCATTTATAGGCGGAAAAACCCTGCCGCAACGCATGATGGAAGCCAACGTGGTATTACCACAGAGCAAGTGGAAGAACCTGAATAGGGCATGGATCCTCTTTTTTATTGCTCTGGGCGCATTAAATGTTGCAGTCGCCTTCAACTTTAGCGAAAATGCATGGGTCAATTTCAAGCTGTATGGATTGATGGGGCTGACTTTTGTGTTTGCCCTGGCGCAGGGTTTCTATATCGCCCGCCATATGCAGCAAAATGAAATCATTGAAGCTAGCAGTAGAGAAACTACCAGTGAGATAGTAGAGAAAGAGTGATGTATTACACCATTATCGCCGAGGATATCTCCAACAGCCTGGAAAAACGCCTTGCCGCAAGACCAGCACATGTGCAACGTCTCGAGGCTTTGCGCGACGACGGGCGCTTGCTGATTGCAGGCCCTCATCCTGCGATTGACAGCGAGGATCCCGGAGAAGAGGGATTCAGCGGCAGCCTCATCGTTGCCGAATTTTCATCACTGGCTGATGCTGAACAGTGGGCCGCTGACGACCCCTACCAGCATGCCGGTGTCTATTCAAAAGTTACCATTAAACCATTCAAACGAGTTTTCTAAATGAAAAAAACCATACTTGCCAGCGCACTGCTGTTAACCACATCTCTCACCCAGGCAGCAGAAACAGCCGCAGAAGTTCCAGCCATGCCAAAGGGGCCTGTTCTGACCATCAACGGCATCGATATCAGCATGCCTGCGCTACTGACATATCGTGACAGCCGCCAGGGACTGCCGCTACCGCAGGATCCTCAGCAGGCGCAGAACCAGATTGTGAGTGAACTGATCACCACCGTGCTGCTCAGCGAGGAGGCCAAAAAGCTGGGGGTCAGCGACCGTTCCGAGGTCAAGGATGCGATCGCCATGTACACACGCATCGTCCTCAGGGATGCTGCCCTCACCGAGTTGATGCAGCAGCAGACTATCAGCGATGATGAACTCAAAGCTGCTTATGAGAAATCCTTCAAGGAGCAAAAATCAGTTGAGTACAAGGCGCGGCACATCCTTGTCAAAGATGAAGCCAAGGCAAAGGAGTTGATCGTCAAACTCGACGGCGGCTCTGATTTTGCCGAACTCGCGAAAGAGAACTCCACAGGCCCGACAGGCAAAGATGGCGGAGACCTCGGCTGGTTCAGCCCCGACATGATGGTCGAACCCTTCCGTGATGCTCTGGCAACGATGGAAAAGGGAAAATATACCAAAGAGCCGGTGAAAACCCAGTTTGGCTGGCATGTGATCGTTCTGGAAGATAGCCGTGACCAGGCGCCGCCAACACTCGAGAGCGTCAAGCCACAACTCGAGCAGCAGCTAAAGAGTGAGAAACTGCGAGCCCTGCTTGCTGAAATGAGCAAGGACGTCAAGGTCTCCTCTCCGCAGATGGAAGCTCCTGCAGAAAAGGCTCCAGCAACACCTGCAAAATAGGTTTGCTGTCACTCTTTTTGTATCGCTCATCGGTGGGATTTGAATGTAGGGCGTCAATAAGCTCTGCGCATTGCACCGCAAAAGTGGGATGTGCTCTTGTTATGCTACGGGTCATTTGTCATTTCAACCCAAAGGAGAACTCTTTTACTGGTGAGGCATGAGATCTCTCACATGCGTTCGAGATGACAATAGAAAGCGTAGTCAGATATTAAAGCGGAGCGCATAGGGCCAAACATGTGGTGCTATGCGCATTGGTTATTGACGCCCTACTCCTCGAAGATTTTCGACACATCGAAACTGCTCCCTTTCAAAGCTGCTGCTTTCAAGCTTTTCAAATCATCCAGCTTCTACTGCATGGCGTAACCCCCCTCTTCGGGTTGGCGATAAACCTCGACTCCCTTCCCCCCGACATCCACCAGCCACACTTCTGGTATACCTGATTGCCACGCTGCGTTCGCAAAGACAGGCTTGATTCACTTGCGTTAATCATTTCTAATCACTATGATGGAATCAGGTTCATCTCTTCAGGAAACACAAGATGTCACAAACAGATACCAGGGTGCTTACCGCACATGTGCCACTGCCGCTGGCTAATAAGGTCGACATGATGGCGACTCGCCTGGAACGCTCCCGTGGCTGGATCGTAAAACAGGCACTGGCTGCCTGGATCAGTCAGGAAGAGGAGCGCAGTCGTCTGACGCAACAAGCGCTGGCCGACGTAGACGCTGGTGAGGTCATTGATCACCAGGCAGTTCAGGCGTGGGCCGATAGCCTTGCCGCCAACAGTCCGTTGCCACTGCCCCGCTGATGGAGCTGAAATGGACCAGCAAGGCGCTATCGGATTTGGCGCGACTGTATGAATTTCTGGCGCGCGTGAATAAACATGCGGCAGCAGACACCGTTCAGATGCTGGTCACAGCGCCGGAAACCCTGTTGGAGAACCCTCGTATTGGCGAACAGCTATTCGAGTTCGAGCCACGCGAAGTACGCAGGATTATTGCCGGCCACTACGAAATGCGCTACGAGATTCAGGAATCATGCATCTACATTTTGCGGCTATGGCATACTAGGAAAAATAGATAACTACTTCATCCCTGAGATTTAAATCATGCTCAGGATATCCTTGGCGTCATAGCTGTAATCGCTGTTGTGACCATAGGGAGAAATCCTGAAACCAGTTCATTCAAGATGGCCATCAAGATTTCTCCCTGCGGTCGAAATGACAGATGTTATGTGAAATGAGAGGAGTTCATGTGAAATGACAGCTGTTATTGAGAAATGATGATGTTGTCGATCAACCTCGTCTGACCTAACCGGGCGGCTGTTAGAATCACCAGGTTGCTCTCCCCTGCTTTCGCCGGATTGAGGGTGTTCACATTGCGCACAGTAAAGTAGTCAACGACAAATCCCGCATGTTCAAGTGTGGCTGCCGCCTCAGATTCCAGCTGCGTATAGTTGGCTTCCCCTCGTTTTATTGCATCAGCCACCTGCTGCAGAGCACGATGGATCAAGGGCGCGCTTTGGCGCTGTTGGGCATCCAGGTAGTTGTTGCGGGAACTCATTGCCAGGCCATCAGGCTCACGCACCGTCGGCGAGGCCACTATCTCGATGGGCATCTGCAGATCCTCCACCATGCGGCGGATAATGTACAGTTGTTGAAAATCCTTCTCGCCAAATACGGCCAGGTCAGGCTGCACCATATTGAAGAGCTTGCACACCACGGTGGCGACGCCGACAAAAAATCCGGGGCGAAATTCGCCGTCGAGAATATGAGAGACGTCAGGGACTTCAACCCGGGTTTGCAGCTGTTGCGCCTGCGGATACATCACCTCGACAGGCGGAGCAAACAATAGATCGACACCCCGGCTGGCAAGCTGGCTGCTGTCTTCATCCAGGGTTCGCGGATAGGTCTCGAAATCCTCCCCTTCACCAAACTGCAGCGGGTTGACAAAGATGCTGGCGACGGTGCGGTCTGCCTGTTTTTTTGCAGCATCGATCAGTGCAAGATGCCCGTTATGCAGATTTCCCATGGTCGGGACGAACGCAATGCGTTCAGCGTTGTTACGCCAGGTAGAAATTGTGTGGCGCAACTCTTCTACGCTGATGACAGTATTCACCTAAAGCTGTGCTCTGCGGCAGGAAAGCTGCCATCCTTGACAGCACTGACATAGGCGGACACTGCTTCCTGAATGGAACTGCCCTGCTGCATGAAGTTTTTCACGAATTTTGGAACATGGCCTGCAGTGAGCCCCACAATATCGTGCAGCACCAGCACCTGCCCGTCACTGTCTGCTCCTGCGCCGATGCCGATCACCGGGATCTCCAGGGAGCAGCTAATCTCGGCGGCAAGAATTGACGGCACACACTCCAGCACCAGCAGTTGCGCTCCAGCCGACTGCAACTCGAGTGCTTCACGCAGCATTCGTGATGCCTGTTTATCCTCACGGCCGTGTACATGATATCCACCGAGTTTATGAATTGACTGCGGCTGCAGGCCAAGATGAGCACACACTGCAACACCGTTTTGTGACAGGATGCGCACTGTTTCGAGCTGCTGCCCACCCCCCTCGAGCTTGACCATCTGCGCCCCGCCCTGCTGTATCAGGCGCGTTGCCGTAGCGACTGCCAGCTCAACAGTCGCGTAGCTGAGAAACGGCATGTCCACCATCAATAATGCATGCTGTCGAACCCTGGCGACACAGGCAGCGTGATAGACCATTTCGTCCACAGTCACAGGCAGGGTGCTGTCACGCCCCTGTATGACCATGCCCAGTGAGTCGCCCACCAGCAGCACCTCGACACCTGCATTTTCCAGCACAGTGGTAAAGGAGGCGTCGTAACAGGTGAGCACCGCTATTTTTTCATCTTTGCGTTTCATCGAGGCAAGGGTTGTGACAGTTATCTGTTTCATAGGAATATGCTTATTACAGAGTGTTATTGAGAGTACATCCGTAGGGTGGATAAGGCGTTTTTTTGCCACATCCACCAATGCGCTGAAACCATGGTGGATGCGTTATCGCTTATCCCCCACAAATTCAAATTATACGTTTTACTTGCTTTAAGTGAATCCCCTTTTTCACAACTAGTAATCCTTGAGTGGCCAACATCTTTACAAATGAGTCAAATTCTAAAAATGTCTCTCGCAAAGCCGCAAAGAACGCCAAGAAAAACCTTTGCGATCTTGGCCTACATGGATGTAGGTCAGGGGCGTAAGCAGGACGCGGAAGCTTTGCGCCTTGGCGAGAGGAAATGTTTTCTTCACGCCTTGTCAGTCTGAGACTTGGTCTCGCTAGGAGTTGCTGTGTCACTTGTGCTCAAACAGCGCCATCGATTCGACATGCGCTGTATGTGGAAACATATCCATGACGCCAGCCTGCAACAGCTTGTAGCCATGCTCCTTGACCAGCAGCCCGGCATCCCGTGCGAGTGTTCCCGGATAGCAGGAGACATACAGGATTCGCCTCGCTCCAAGGCGAGGCAGCAATGCAATGACCTCCTGGGCACCGCTGCGGGGCGGATCGAGCAGCACTGCATCATACTGCTGCTGCATCCATGATTGATCATCACCAGGCTCATACAGATTGGCAACCTGGAAATCAACGTTAGTAATGTCATTGTTGTGCGCATTTTTCCACGCACGTTCAACCAGGGCCACATCACCCTCGATGCCGGTGACGCTGCTGCTGAGCTGCGCCAGCGGCAGGGTGAAATTTCCCAGACCACAGAATAGATCGAGGAGGTTTTCGTCAGACTGCGGTTTCAGCCATTGCATCGCCTGGTTGATCATCTGACGGTTGATGGTCGTATTGACCTGGGTGAAATCCGTCGGCAGGAATTCGAACTGCAATTGCTGCTGCGGCAATTGATAGCTCAGTGTGACTGCATCTCCTTCGAGTGGTGTGACTGTCTGCGGCCCACCCTCCTGGATATAGCAATGCCAGTTTTGCCCACGACAATAGCTTCCGAGCGTTTCAGCATCCTCAGCAGATAGTGGTGACAGCAGCCTGAAAATGAGAATAATGGCTTCATCTCCCATCGCCACTTCAATCTGCGGTAGCTTGTCACGCACACTGAGTGATTGAATCACTTCGGCCAGCTCCCCCAGTTTTTCGCCGATGCGCGGATGCAGTACAGGACAGCGCTGCATCACGGTGATGAATGAGGAGCCACGTTCACGAAAACCGATCAGCACCTTGCCTTTTTTGGCGACATATTTAACACCGAGGCGCGCTTTACGGCGGTAACCCCATGGCTCGGAAATCAAAGGTGGCATGACTATTGGCGCTTCGATGCCGGCAATGTGTTCAAAGGCGTCCAGCAGCGTCTGCTGTTTATAAGTGATCTGATGCCCGGATCCCAGATGCTGCAAACTACAGCCACCACACACCGAAAAATTTTCGCAACCCGGTTTCACCCGCTGCGAAGAGGCCTGTAGAATTTCATCAACAACTCCCTCGTCATAGCGACGCTGCACCCGGGAATAGTTGAAAGTCACTTTTTCGCCAGGCAAAGCACCATGGATAAACACGGTTTTTCCAGACACATGCGTGACCCCGCGGCCATCATGGCTGAGAGACTCTATTTGCGCCTCGAAACTGCCTTGCGGAAGCTTTTTTCCGCCTCTCCTGCGTCTGCCCATTAGAGTTCACCACAGGCAGTCATGATTTGATTGTAGTGCTGCCGTTCAAGTTCACCCGCAGTCAACAAGTGACGCAGACCAAGATGAGCCGTGGCAATGACATTCGTCTGGCAGCGCTGACACAGAGGTTCGATTCCCTGCTGCCGATACTGCTTCCAGCTGAGTTCATCTCCCTGCATAGCCATGGCCTGCAGGCCGAAGCGTGCTGCAATGGCTTCAAGCGAGTTGCTACCCGTTTGCATACGCAGAAGTTGCTCAACAGTTCGCAGTGGCGCGGCATCAAATTTCAACTCATGGATCATGGAACGAATGTGTAACAACGCATTGAGATCACGTCCCTGATCCCAGCAAAAGGTGTCGGAAGAGTCGTCCAGGACGTCGTGCAGCTGCTGCAGCAACTCCATCTCTTCACTCTGCTGCATGTCAAAGCTGAATAGCCTGGCTCTAACATCGCTGATGGCGATCACGCGGATAACAGCTATGCGCGCCTGCCATGGCTGCAGAAAGATTTGTTCACGCCCCCGGGTCGAGACATGCTGATGAAAAAGCACCTTGGCGACATCTTTCTCCTGAAGCTCTGCCGGCAGTTCGAACATCCGCCGTGCGCCGTCAATATCAGGCAGTGTTTCGAGGTTGACAAAAAGTAGCTTCATGGGGGAAAGTTTTAGGTTGTAGGTTGTAGGTTTTAGGCTTTAGGTTTTATGCTCACTGATAATCTGTGTTGACCTGTGTGCATCTGTGGAAAATATTCTGCTGTGATTTCATTCTGCGGGAAACACACCGGTTGAGAGATAGCGGTCGCCACGGTCGCAGATGATCACTACCACTGTGGCAGTGGGATTTTCGATGGCGACACTGATTGCGGCATGCACCGCCCCGCCGGAGGAGACGCCTGCGAATATGCCCTCTTCCGCCGCTAGCCTGCGCGTCATCTCCTCGGCCTGCTGTTGACTCACATCGAGTTCACGATCGACGCGAAACGCCTCGAATATTGTCGGCAGATACTCCTGTGACCAGCGACGAATACCGGGAATGCTGGAATCTGCATCAGGCTGCACACCAACAACCAGGATCTGCGGATTGACCTCTTTCAAATAACGGGATGTTCCCATGATGGTGCCGGTAGTTCCCATGGCACTGACAAAATGCGTAATCTCTGCTTTGCTGTCACGCCAGATCTCCGGACCGGTAGTCTCATAGTGGGCGCGTGGATTGTCGCTGTTGGCAAACTGGTTCAACAGCACTCCTTCACCATCAGCGGCCATTTGTTCAGCCAGATCCCTGGCCCCCTCCATACCCTGCTCCTCGCTCACCAGCAGAATCTCCGCGCCATAGGCTTTCATAATGGCGCGCCGCTCCAGGCTCATATTCTCGGGCATGATCAGTGTCATGCGATAACCCCTGATCGCAGCCACCATCGCCAGCGCAATACCGGTGTTGCCGCTGGTCGATTCCAGCAGACGGTCACCTTTGTGAATCTCACCACGCTCCTCTGCGCCGCGAATCATGAACAGCGCCGGCCGGTCCTTGACCGATCCTGCCGGGTTGTTGCCCTCGAGTTTGACCAGCACCCTGCCCGCTCCCTTGGGAACAAGCCGGGATAACTGCACCAGCGGGGTATTTCCAATTGTTTGTTCGATTGTCTGCATCAATAACTTACTCGTGAATAGCGGTGCAACGCGCGGAGCTTATTGACACCCTACGATCCAAAACCTAAAACTTAAAACTTAAAACCTATCCACTCTTCAACCACACACAGTTGCCGTCTGACTGTTTCTGTAGATGATGCAGATACTTCTCATGCGCCTGTAGAGCATCCTCACTGACCTGCATCAGCACAGGATCACCCGCGATATCGATGCTTCTGGGCTGATTGCCGGCGCCCGCTTCAGCATCATCTCCGTCGAGCAACAGACTCTCCTGGCCTCCGGTCATGACCAGGTAGACTTCCGAAAGGATCTCGGCATCCAGCAGTGCGCCATGTTTGTCGCGACGGCTGTTATCAATTGCGTAGCGATCACATAATGCATCGAGGCTGTTGCGTTTGCCCGGATGCTTCTTCCTCGCCATCACCAGGGTATCGACGATGCTGGAGATCTCTTCAATGAGCGGTTTTTGCTGCTGCAGGCGCTTCAGTTCATGATTCAAAAAACCCACGTCAAAGGGGGCGTTGTGAATAACCAGCTCGGCGCCACGCAGATAGCTGATCAGATCATCGACGATGTCTGCAAAACGCGGTTTATCCTGCAGAAACTCATTAGTGATGCCATGCACGGAGATGGCGCCGGCATCGATTTGTCGATCCGGCTGCAGATACTGATGGAAATTGTTTCCCGTGAGGCTGCGATCAATCATCTCGACACAGCCGATCTCGATAATACGATGATCCTGCTGGGTCTCCAGGCCGGTGGTTTCCGTATCAAGGATTATTTGACGCATATTTCACTCTTCTCTAGAATCCTTGATTCACTAAAATGCTTGCAAATGAGTCAAGTTTTAAAAGAATCTCTCGCTAAGAACGCAAAGCTTCCGCGTCCTGCTAACGCCCCTGACCTACATCCATGTAGGCCAAGACCGCAAAGGTTTTTCTTGGCGAACTTGGCGTCTTAGCGAGAGAAATTTTTTTTCATGCTTTGTCAGTCTGAGACACGGTCTCGCTAGTCATAATTCATCAATCCCTTTGTTTGCCAACTCATCGGCGCGTTCATTCTCAGCATGTCCGGAGTGTCCCTTGACCCATTGCCATTCAACCTGATGCTCGCTAACCAGCTGGTCAAGCTGTTTCCACAGGTCAACATTTTTTACAGGTGACTTATCGGCTTTTTTCCAGCCTCTGCGTTTCCAGTTGTCGATCCACAGGGTAATTCCCTGTTTGACATACATGGAGTCAGTTGTCACTGTCACTTTACATTCGCGCTTTAAATTTTCCAGTGCTCTGATCACCGCAGTCATCTCCATGCGATTGTTTGTTGTCTCTTGCTCCCCGCCAAAGAGCTCTTTCTCATGCTCGCCATAGCGCAGAATGGCTCCCCAACCACCTGGCCCGGGATTGCCCCGGCAGGCGCCGTCTGTATATATTTCAACTGTCATCATGCATTCCGCGTGTCGTAGGAGCTGCTACACCGTTCGTCGAAAACCTTCTGTACCACTGAAATGATGGCCTGAACGGTGTCAGGGTTGCAACCTTTTTGACAGCCTGTATGGCATAGACTCCACCTGATGAAGGCCACAGCTTTTGACCGGCAGCCTCCATAAAAGCCATTTTTTCCAGTGTTGCCTGTTTTTGTACAGGTGGTCGAAAGGAAAAATAGTTTTTCTCTTCAATCTCCATTCCCAGCAGTGACAACCACTCGTTGAGCTGGCGGCAACCAACTTTGAGATGGGCCCCCATCTCTTTAGAGGAGTGACGTCGTCCCAACATGCGCCATACGCCAAGCAGACTATATGGATTGAACCCAAAGATAATAACCCGCCCTTCGGGAATCAATATACGTTCAACTTCGCGAATCAATCTGCGCGGATCTTCCGCGCTGTCCAGGGCGTGAAACAGTATCACCAGGTCGACACAATCGCTGTGCACCGGCAGCGCCGACATGCTGCTGAGAATATCGCAACGCATCTGGTCCTGCGCATGAGTACGGTTGATCCAGATGCGCTGGCGAATATGGCCCTCCCGGGTGCACGCATCCCACACCGGCAGGCGCGCGCCCAACAGAACCATACGGTAACCAAACAGTTGCTTCAACCACAGTTTCAGCAATTCGGCTTCAGCATTGACGATATAGTCGCCATAAAGCGTCTCAAACCAGGCATCACTTGCCACTTTTTCTGCCGGATGGTGATTCATAAAATGATCATTGTCAGATTGCTGGATGGTCGACTGATTTTCGCGTATAGTTTCCGCCATTCTGCTGACAATCACAAATAAATCTCCGCAACAACGAGATAGATCAACATCAGCCCGATTGCCATCGCCATCCCTGCTCATTACGGACATCCATAACTGTGTTAAAACTGCGCCTCATTGTTCCCATCGCACTTGTCACCCTGTTGCTGCTAAATGCCTGTAGCCAGCAAAATCGTATGGGAGGGATGTTTGATAATATCAAGGGTCGCGGAGACTTGTGGGTAACGCTTGGCAAGGGCATGAAGATGAAGGTTCCGCGCAATGGAGAGGCGCAGGTTCAGAAGCAACTGGCTCACTTCAGAAAATACCCGGGTTTTCTTGTAAAAATGCAGCGCAATGCCCGTCCCTATCTCTATTTGATCATGACCAAGCTGAAGCAACGCGGCATGCCACTGGAACTGGCTCTGATTCCCGCTATCGAGAGCACCTATCGCAACCAGGCCACCTCTCCGACGGGCGCTTCCGGGTTATGGCAATTTATCAAGAGCACCGGCAGGGAGTATGGACTGACCCGCAGTCACCTCGAAGACAAACGGCGTGATCCGCTGCTGGCCACCGATGCGGCTCTCGATTACCTTGCCTACCTGGGCAGGCTCTTCAAGGGTGACTGGGAACTGGCAATCGCCTCCTACAATGGTGGCCAGGGAACCATGATGCGCGCCAGAAAGGCGAATAGACGCAGAGGACTGCCGACTAACTTCTGGTCTCTGAGTGTGCGTAAAGAGACGACTCACTATGTTCCACGCCTGCTGGCGCTCGCCAGAATGATCAAGAAACCCAAAAAATACAACCTCAAACTGCAGCCGATTCCAGCGGTCAAGGTGCTTGCGACGGCGACTGTCGGTAGAGCAGTCAACTTGCGGGAAGTCGCGCGTGCAGCCCGCCTCGATCCAACCCAGTTCAGCCATTTGAATGCGCGCTACATCAGACAGGTCACGGTGCCGAGGAGAATCAACCGTATCATCATGCCAATTAATAAGAGCAAGGAAGTAAGAAAGGCTCTATTGTCTGCAAAAACTGTCAACACAGACAGCTTTTTCAAGAACCTGAGAAAGGATATCAGGGCCGTAGAACGGAAGGTCGTCCATAAGAAATCAACCAGCCGAACGGTGACGCATCGCGTGAAAAAGGGTGAGACTCTCTCCGGCATTGCACGCAAATATGGTGTTTCCGCCTCGTCGATCAAAAGCAGCAACAAGCTCAAGAGCAATACCGTGCGTATTGGGCAGAAGCTCAGGATCAAGACAACAAAGAAGTCGTCATCCTCTAAAAAACGTTCTGCTTCCAAAAAACGCACAACCACTTATACAGTGAAGAGTGGTGATACGCTTTCCGGTATTGCGAGCAAATTCGGGACCAGCAGCGCTCAAATCAGAAAGGACAACAAGCTCAAAAGCAGCAGTGTGCGTATTGGTCAGAAGCTGAAGATCAGCGGCGCAAAGAGCAGCAGTAAAAAAAGCAGTTCAGGGAAATCGTCTAAAAAGTCACCTAAAAAAGTACGCAGCCACAAGGTCAAACCAGGTGAATCACTCTATGGGATCTCACTGAAATACAACACTAGCGTCAACGCCATTCAAAAGAAAAATGCCATGGGCAATTCGACCAGCCTGAAAATGGGGCAGACGCTGAAGATTCCATAAAAGTTGGCAGAAATCTAGCGAGACAAAGTCTCAGACTGACAAGGCATGAAAAAGATCTTTTTCTCTCGCAAAGCTTCCGCGTCCTGCTTACGCCCCTGACCTACATCCATGTAGGCCAAGATCGCAAAGGTTTTTCTTGGCGAGCTTAGCGCCTTGGCGAGAGTTATTTTTGAAATTCAACTCATTTGTAAAGATGTTGGCCACTCAAGGAGTCTAGTCGGGTCATTGC
>JAQYVP010000012.1 GCA_030145485.1 Chromatiales bacterium | reverse complement strand
ACTTACCGATATCGCGCAGCAATGTTGTTCGTATTCAAGACGCAGCAAGGGGCGCATAGCAGCGTTATGAAACTCTTGCTGGAACGCAGAAGACGGACAACAGGGCAAGCAGGATCGGGAAGTTATTTTTGGACAACGACTAAGTCACTGTTTTCAGGTATATCTGCCGGAAACGTAGGAGGCAGGGATGCCGAGTCGAGCCTACATGGATGTATTCACGGCATTTTCCGGAAGATATACCTGGAGACAGTGACGATCTAGCAAGTACTGAATAGTTACTTAGGTTTTAGGTTTTACCGCAAACCCAGCACATCCTGCATGTCATAGAGTCCGGGCTTCTGCTGCATCAGCCACTGCGTGGCCCGCACGGCGCCATTGGCGAAAGTCATTCTGCTGGATGCCTTGTGGGTGATCTCGACGCGCTCGCCATCCTGTGCGAACCACACCGTATGTTCACCGACGACATCACCGGCGCGGATGGTTTCAAAGCCAATGGTGTTGCTGTCACGCTCACCTGTGATGCCCTCACGGCCATAGACGGCAACCTCTTCCAAATTCCGCCCCAGGACATCGGCAACTACTTCACCCATACGCAATGCTGTGCCTGAGGGGGCATCCACCTTGTGACGATGATGCGCCTCTATGATCTCGATATCAGAGCCCTCTCCCATGACACGCGCCGCCACATCGAGGAGTTTAAAACAGAGATTGACACCGACGCTCATGTTCGGCGCAAACATGATTCCGTTCTTGTCAGCAACAGCTTGAATGCGCTGTTTGCCTGCATCGTCAAAGCCGGTCGTTCCAATAACCATCTTTTTTGCATGCGCTTCGCAAACATCCAGATGCTGAAATGTCGCCACCGGAGCAGTAAAATCGATTACCACATCAAAATCGTCAACGACATCTGCAAGGGCAGCACTCACTGAGACACCCAGTTTACCGATACCAGCCAACTCTCCGGCATCGACTCCAACCAGTGAACTGCCTGCTCGTTCTGTCGCTGCACCCAGCGTCAGGGATTGATGGTTGTTGACAGCCTCAATGAGGGTCTTACCCATGCGGCCGGCTGCTCCGGTGACTGCTACTCGGATCATTGCGATTCCAGATTCAGTAAAAAACAGCATGTTAGCAGAAGCATGCTCAGAAGCCCGCCAATTTGTCTCTTTATTCATTCACCCTGGTCACGTAAAATAACAGCCTACAAATTTTTGGATATCATCCCATGCCCTACTTCGTCTACCGCATTCAGGAAAAACCCCGCAAGCTCGATCACCTGGAGACTTTCCCCTCTTATAAGGAGGCCAGGATTTATGTACGTGAGCAGCGCCAGCAGAGCGAAGAGATCGAAAGCGTGCGCATGATCTTCGCACGCAATGACATCGAAGCCGAGAAACTGCTGACTGCACCACGCGAAGAGCGAGTGATCGGGGAAGATTAGTTGGCAGTTGGCAGTTGGCAGTTGGCAGTTGGCAGTTGGCAGTTGGCAGTTGGCAGAACTCTAATCGAGTCATTGCCCGTTGCAAGCTTTTTTGTTGGAATCTGTAATTTTGTTATCGTTTTTACTGCATACTGCCAACTGCAAACTTTATTTTTCAGCAAGCCAGTGCCTTAGCATCAACCCGAGCCTGCTGCTGTAGCCCATCTCGACAAAGCGGATATCTCCTGCTGCATCTAGAATGAATGTTGCCGGAACCGCATGGACGCCCCACTGCTGTGCAATGTGGCCACTCTCGTCATTGATCACCTTGAAACTCAAGTCGTTTTGATGCATGTACGCCCGTACCGCATCATCATCACCGGATGACATTGCTATGGTGATCATGGCGTAATCCCTGGAAAGTGACTCTATACTGCCCTCCTCCAGCGAACAAATCGGGCACCACTCCGCCCAGAAATGCACAAACAGTGGTTTGCCAAGATGCTCTTTTAGATCAAAGTAAACGCCATCCAGCATGGTGGCAACCAGTGGCGGTGGCGGGCCGGAAGCCGCATCCCTGGTGCGCCACAGATTGACACCAATGATAATCGCCACTAGCAACAGAAGCTGCAAGCTCAGACGCCATATACGCGATAGATTTAACCATTGTTTTTTATTGTTTTTCATGATGTTATAAAACCTTTATATTTTCATTTCTATAATTTGCAAACATCATGTCGGCTCTTCCCCCGTTTACGGCTATCTCAATCAGACCACAGGAATTGACATACCAGAAAGCCTCCCCCTGTGAGACGGCATCAAACCTGGGCGCCCAGGAGAGTTCTCTGCCCGCTATATGAACCCTGGCGGAATGCTGCACCAACCGACCTCGCAAACCGGTAAATAAATTCCCAAAATGATCGACATAGATAATCTCATTGAGATCTTTTTTCCACCCGGATCCAACTTGTAATTCACTTACTTTTTCCATCGCAATATATTGTTTATTATGTATTTTTGCAGCAACATAAGCAAACAGGTCACGTCCATGAAAGGTTTCATAGTCGCCCAGCGGCTGCTGCAATATCCGGTAAACCTGCATCTCATCGCGCTGTTGATAGAGTGGCGCAAAAAGGCCGTTGTCCGGCCCGACAAACCACTGCCCCTGTGATTCGACTATGACAGCTCTGCGCTCGCTGCCAACTCCAGGATCCACAACACACAAAAATACGGCTTCATCGAACTGGTTAGCAAGTGCAGCCAGAAGATATCCGGCAGACTTCGGATTGCATACAGGTGCATCAGACTGCAGGTGTATCACGCAGGCGCTGGCAGACTCCCGTTTGACAGCCGCCTCGATCTGTCCAAGATAGGGACCTGTAGCCCCAAAATCGGTATATGTCAGAATCGTGTTCAGCTTGTTATTCATACTATGCTCACAACATCAAAGAAAGTAGCACCCAGGTGAAATCAGCAATTCCAAATTGTAGAGATACTCAGTCGTTGTCCAAAAATAACTTCCCGATCCTGCTTGCCCTGTTGTCCCTCTTCTGCGTTCCAGCAAGAGTTACATAACGCTGCTATGCGCCCCTTGCTGCGCCTTGAAGATGAACAATATTGCTGCGCAATATCGGGAAGTTATTTATAGACAACTCCTCACCACGAAGCACACAAAGAGCACGAAGACATTATTGTATCCAGTTGATTCTTCGTGGTCTTCGTGGTAAAAGTCTTTTATGATATTGGTATTCTGTGCGTACATTGAGAATTGCCACAGGTGATATCATGCCACTTGACTGCTTCCACTATTACTCTACAATAATCATCAATCGGAACTATATTAGCATCTGAACCAGATTTTCCTGACAATGCCTCTCACATACTCCGCCCCTGCCGTCGACTTAACCCTGAAAATCATCGCGTCCTGTGGAATCGACCCGCATCCCCTGATGCGTAAATTCTGTATCGATCCACAAAAAATCTCAGACCCCAATGCGCGCTTCCGCTACAAACAAATTGATGCATTATGGAGTGAAGTAGAGGCTCTCATCGATGATCCCTGCTTCGGTTTAAAAGCCGCCATCTACTGGCATCCTTCCCACATGGGCGCACTGGGTTATGCATGGTTGAGCAGTTCCAGCTTGCGCACAGGGTTGCAACGATTCGCAAAGTACACGCGCATAGTGACAGAAGGAGCAACTCTCGTGCTCGAAGAGACGCATGACGAAATGTCCACCGTGTTGCACTACAGACCTGAATCCATACAGCATCCAACGCATACCGATGCTGCCATGGCGCTGCTGGTAGCCATGTGCAGGGCCAACTATGGTGACGAATTCACTCCTGCATCTATTTCCCTAACCCATCCGGCCCCTGATTGTTCAGGCAAGTTTATTGAACTATTCCGCTGCCCGGTCAATTTTGATGCAGCCGACAACAGGTTCACGCTGACGCTGGAATCAGCAGACAAACAGCTGCAGGGTTCGAACCCGTTGCTGTCGACACTGCATGACCAATTTATGATTGACTACCTTGCCCAACTTGACAACACCAGCACTCAGGAGAGAGTCAGAGCAGAAATTATCCAGCAATTGCCCGATGGAAACATCAATGACAGTAGTGTGGCGCAAGCCCTTTATATGAATGTCAGAACCCTGCAGAGAAGACTGCAAAAGGAGCAAACAACCTTTAAATTTCAGGTAACCAGCGTACGCCAGGAGCTGGCGAACCGTTATATTCGTGACAGCAGCAAGGGACTAGCGGAGATCTCCTACCTGCTTGGCTTCTCCGAGATGAGCTCCTTCTCCAGGGCATTCAAACGCTGGACCGGGGAGACCCCCTCCCACTACAGAGCGCAATAGCTGTTTTCCACTTGAGTGATCCTTGAGTCACCAACATCTTTACAAATGAGTCAATACCACACAATAACTTTCGCCAGGACGCCAGCTCCGCCAACAAAAAACCTTTGCGTCATGGCATCTTTGCGAGAGGATAATAATCCCTCATACCTCATCGATATAAGAGCTAATCCCGCCTGGCGATGACTGCGGAATCCATCACCCCCCTGCATGATCTGACGCCCCCGCAAAAACCAGGTGAAAAACTGGCGCTTGGGGGTGTGCGCGGCTGTGCCTCGACACTGCTGCTCGCACAGGCGCGCAGTGAGCATGATGGATTGATCATTGCCATCACCGATGATGTGCAGCAGGCACAGCAGCTACAACAGGAGATGCATTTTTTCGCGGCTGCTGAGCACGACCACATCCTCACCCTGCCCGACTGGGAGACCCTGCCCTACGATATTTTCTCACCGCTGCCAGAACTGATTTCACAGCGCCTGCGTGTGCTGCACCAGCTGCAACATCTGAAAACTGGCTTGCTCATCGTTCCCGTCACCACCCTGATGCAGCGACTGGCTCCACCGGGCTATGTGCAGCAGCAGTCGCTGATGCTCGAAAAAGGCCAGCTGCTGGATCTTGAAGAGATGCGCCAACAGCTGGAACAGAGCGGCTATCGTTGTGTTTCGCAAGTGTTCGAACACGGCGAGTTTGCAGTACGCGGATCGCTGCTCGACCTGTTTCCAATGGGAAGCAGACACCCCTATCGCATCGATCTGTTTGATGATGAGATCGACTCGATACGCACCTTTGATACCGAAACCCAGCGAACCCTGGAGAAGATCGATGCCGTTCGCATGCTGCCAGGGCGCGAATTTCCTACCGATGAGGCAGCCGTCAGCCGATTTCGTCAGCGATATCGGCAGACATTTGACCAGGATCCAAACAGCAGCCTGATCTATACAGAGGTCAGCAACGGCAACATGCCCGGCGGTATCGAGTACTACCTGCCGCTCTTTTTTGATGCCACCGCAACTCTGTTCGACTACCTGCCGGAGAACACGCTTGCCATCTACCAGGCGGATCTTGCTGACAGGGCGGAGCAGTTTGCCGATACCGTTGTGCAGCGTTTTGAACAGCGCAGACATGATGCAGAACGTCCGCTGTTGCCACCTGAGAGCCTCTATCTCGATGCTGATGCGCTGCGAGCGGCATTGAAGCCCCTGCCGGGAATCATCTGGCAGTCGACACAACTGCACCAGCGGCACAAGGGTATTGCCACCTTTAACAATCTCGACAGCAAGTCTCTGCCGCCACTGGGGTTCAATGCCCGTGCGCAACGTCCTGCAGGATTGCTGGAGGATTTTCTGTCGGATTTTAGCGGACGGATATTGTTCACCGCCGAGAGCGCCGGCCGGCGTGAACACCTGCTGGAGAGTCTTGCCGCATTCCACCTGCGTCCGAAAATTTCCGATAGCTGGCAGGCATTCACACATGATAGTGAAACGCCCTGCCTCAGTGTAGCGCCCGTAGAGCGGGGCGTGGTTATCGATGAGATTGCCATCATCCCTGAAACAGCGCTGCTTGGTGAACGGGTTCGACAGCCTCGCCATCGCAAACGTAAAACAGATGCCGAGCAGATCATTCGCAACCTCACCGAGTTGCATGAAGGTGCTCCGGTGGTGCATGAAGAGCACGGTGTGGGACGCTTTCTCGGTTTGCAGAGCATCGATGTCGGTGATGACAGCCAGGAGTTTCTGGCGCTCGAATATGCCGGACATGACAAGCTCTACGTGCCGGTCTCCTCACTGCAGTTGATCAGCCGCTACTCGGGCGCCTCACCGGAGCATGCGCCGCTGCACAAACTCGGAAGCGGGCAGTGGGAGAAAGCCAGGAGCAAAGCTGCAAAACGCGCCTTCGACGTTGCCGCCGAACTGCTGGAGATCTACGCCCGCAGGGAAGCTGCACAGGGGTTTGCCTTCCCCCCTGCCGGAGATGACTACAACACCTTTGCCGATGCTTTTGAATTCGAAGAGACCGATGACCAGGCAAATGCCATCGATGCCGTTCTGGCGGATATGCAGTCCCCCCGCCCGATGGATCGCGTCGTCTGCGGCGATGTCGGCTTCGGCAAGACAGAGGTCGCCATGCGCGCCACTTTCCAGTCTGTGATCCAGGGCAAACAGGCCGCCATCCTGGTTCCCACGACGCTGCTGGCGCAGCAGCACTTCACCAATTTTGAGGATCGTTTTGCCGACTGGCCGGTCAAGGTCGCCGCCCTCTCCCGCTTTCAAACGCCCAAACAGCAGAGAGAGACCCTCAAGAGAATTTCAGATGGCAGTATCGACCTCATCATCGGCACCCATGCGCTGCTAAGGCCATCGATCAAATTCAAGAGTCTGGGACTGGTCATCATCGATGAAGAGCACCGCTTCGGCGTGCGTCATAAAGAGCGCCTCAAATCCCTGCGCTCCGAAGTCGACATGCTGACACTGACAGCCACTCCGATTCCCCGCACCCTGAATATGGCGATGTCCGGCCTGCGCGATCTCTCCATCATTGCAACGCCTCCATCCTCCCGCCACCCCATCAAGACCTTTATCAGCCAGTGGAGTGACTCGACCATTCAGGAGGCGATTACACGCGAAACCAGCCGTGGCGGACAGGTCTATCTGCTGCACAACGAAGTCAGCACCATCGACAACATGGCGGAACGCATCCACAAGCTGCTGCCGGATCACCGCATCGAAGTTGCACATGGACAAATGCGTGAACGCGACCTGGAACGCGTCATGCGCGATTTCTACCACCAGCGTTTCCAGGTGCTGGTGAGCACTACCATCATCGAATCCGGCATCGACGTGCCCACCGCCAATACCATCATTATCAACCGCGCCGATAAACTGGGTCTGGCGCAGCTGCATCAGTTGCGAGGCCGTGTCGGGCGCTCCCATCACCGCGCCTATGCCTACCTGATCACGCCTGTGCCGAAAGCGATGACCGCCGATGCGCGCAAGCGCCTGGAAGCGATCGAGGGACTCGAAGACCTTGGCGCCGGCTTTACCCTCGCTACCCACGACCTCGAGATTCGTGGCGCCGGCGAGCTGCTTGGTGATGAACAGAGTGGTCAGATCAACGAAGTTGGCTATGCGCTCTATAGTGACCTGCTGGAACGCGCCGTGAGGGCAATCAGAAGCGGTGAACAGCCGCGTCTCGACCGGCCGCTGACGCATGGCGCCGAGGTCGATCTTGGCATCCCCGCACTGATCCCTTCCGACTATCTGCCCGATGTACATACCAGGCTGGTGCTCTACAAACGCATCGCAGGCGCCGATGACAACGCAGCACTGCGCGAACTGCAGGTTGAGATGATTGACCGCTTTGGCCTACTCCCGGATGCACTGAAGAACCTCTTCGCCGCTACCCGCATCAAACTGCGAATCCAGCAGATCGGCATCAAAAAACTCGATGTCAGCCATGCCAGCGGTTTTCTGCAATTCGGAGAAAAACCGAAAATCGACTTCGCAACCATCATCAAGCTGATCCAGACCCGCCCCGATGAATACCGCCTCGACGGACAGGAGAAACTGCGTTTCTATGGTGATTTCGAAGAGCCGGAAACACGCATCGCCAGGGTGGAGGGTGTGCTGGCAAAGATCACAGGGAAATAAAAAAAATTCCCCACTGATGAACACAGATAGTTTTACATCTTTGTAACTATTCAGCACATGAGGGGGCGTCACTGTTATCGCTCATTTAGCACGATGCTGAATAGTTATTCATCTTTTTTCATCTGTGTGTATCCGTGTCCATCTGTGGTTCACTCTCCCGCCACTCCGAAAATGGTGGTAAAAAAGCGGAAGGTAAAAGTTCGATCCAGTTCCGGCAAGTACATCTCGGAGATACTGCCATCCAGATAGAGCGCATTGTTACAATCGAGCTTGTCGCGAAACAGCGCCGCGAAGGTATAAAAGTTGACGGGGGTGTTGGAGATGGCAAACACTACCCCACCTTGTGAATCGATGCCAACGCCATTTCTTATGTTGTAGCTGTCGGAATCCTTGAAAAAACGTGGATGCATCTCTCCATCCAGCAGCAACGCCGGACCGGACTGCACCGCATCTTGCATTGTTTCTACGCTTACCGAGAGCTTGCTGGCATCCTCAATATACGCCCCATTGCTGTCTATATAGAAAACCGCGTTGGGTTTCATCGAGAAGTTGCCGCTGCCCTGCCCCATGTTCAGAGATCCGAGTTTCTCTCCCTGTTCGACATAGAGTCCCAGCGGTGTATATTCTTTGGAGTAGATACCGCCGTTGGTGGCGAACAGCAGTTTTTTCCCCTGCTCCTGCAGTGACAGTTTGAGGCGTCCGATTGTCTTGTATGGATTGCCATCCTTATCCTTCCAGTAGAGACGCAGCTTCGATAACTCATCGGCATCCAGCCTGTAGACATCGTAAGTACCACCCTCGAAGCTAATATGCTGTGCCTCGGATGCATGTACAGAAAAAGACACCACACTGCCCAACAACCCACACACCGCTGTGCATACCGTGAAACGTAGGATGCTGCTGAGCTTGCGAAGCGCATCTGTCGGGATCGATGCGCTTCGTCCCTCAGCACATCCTACAACAGCCACCTGGCTATTAGTGTGATTTACACCACATTTAGCATGAATGAGTTGTAACAATTTCATGTGATCAGGACGCACAACAGACACAGGCAGGATCCTGGCGAAGTTTCATGCGAGTAAAGACTCCACTGAGGCCATCAAACAAAAGCAAATGACCAGTGAGTGGTACACCAGCACCGCTGATCAGCTTCACTGCCTCGAGCGCCTGCAAGACACCGATAACACCCACAATCGGCGAGAGCACACCTTCTACGGAACAGGTTTCAGCAAAACCCTCCTCAGGGAAGAGACAACGGTAGCAGGGGCTGTCAGATTTACCGGGCTCGACCGTCAGCAACTGCCCCTCGAAGCGAATGGCAGCGCCGGACACCAGTGGAGTCCCGACTGCAATACAGGTGTCATTCACGGCAAAGCGGGTTTCAAAATTATCACAGCAATCGAGCACCACGTCTGCAAGATCGATCTGCTGCGTCAATTCATCATCGCTCAACTGCCAATCGATCGCAGTGACCCGGACGGAAGAGTTGATCTCATTCAGAGTCAGGCGTGCGGATTCCGCCTTGGGTTCACCGATGGTCGCCTCACGATGGATGATCTGACGCTGCAGATTGGAGAGTTCGACCCGGTCAAAATCGCTGATTACCAGCTGGCCGACACCGGCCGAGGCCAGATAGAGCGCCGCAGGTGATCCCAGTCCGCCCATGCCGATGATCAGTACCCGCGCATCACGCAGCCGCTGCTGTCCCTCGATGCCCATCTGCGGGAGCTTGATCTGACGGCTATAACGCTCGTTAAAAGTGTCATCACTCTCTTTCATACCAGCAAGGATAACGCAAACAAAAAAAACCGGCCATCAAATGATGACCGGAATGGAGTCTGAACAAGCTAGTGAGCAGCCATTCAGAAAAGTGTGAGCCCTCTGCGGAAGTGGACCGGGGTGAGGGAATCAGCGAAAATACAGTGAGGCCTTACTTGATCTTGGCCTCTACTGAATCACTGCCACCCTTGTTGTCCTTCCAGTTCATGGTGATGGGGTCGCCCGAAGCGCCGCCCTTGAACTTGAAACTGACGTAGGGATTCTTGGAGACGCCGCCGCTCAGTGAGGCACTCAGGCGGGTCTTGCCGCCATGCTCGCACATCACTTCGGTGATGAAGTGAGCGGGGATTGCCTCGCCTGTCTTCTTGTCCTTGCGGTTGCCGCTCTCCATTGGATGCTTAATGAGCGCTTTTACCTCGACCACGTCGTCTTTGACCTTGGCTCTGAGTTTTATCGATGATTTTGCCATTGCGTTTACCTGTGTTATGTATATTGTGAAGGGCATCCAGGCTTGTTAGGAATGCCCCGAATGAATTGACGGAATTAACCGCCGCAACCGCCGATGGTAACCTTGACGGCCTTCCTGGCTGTGTAGGTCTTGTCGCCTGCCTTGACGACTGCAACAACATCACCGGTTTTCCCCATCTTGATATTGGTTCTTGCAAAAGCCTCGGCGCCTTCACCCAGGGAAAATGCTGCAACCATGGGAACCGGATTGTTCGGCGCCAGAATCAGAATATCGGTGACCCCTTCGAGGTCGCTGGTGACAGAAACAGGAACCACACCGCCGTTCTCTGCAATATCAGGCGCCTTGATGTGAATCTTGTCGCTCTCCTCACTGGATGACGATCCGGTCATCGCCTTGATAGCGGCATCGACATCCTTCTCCTTGAAGGCTGCCTCGTTCCACTCTGCAAGCAACGCATGCGGTGTCAACAGCCCGGCGCCCAATGCAACTGCAGCAGTGCCGGCGACTGATGTCTGTTTCAAAAATAATCTACGAGATGAAATCATCTGTTTCTCCTGTCATGGATGGTAATTGGTTTACACAAGCTTTTTTTCACGCGCTGATTGTGCCGATTCTACAGGCAAGAAGTAATTGGAAGATATGTTGATTGTTGTTATGGAAAACCTTAACCAAAGGGCTAAAGGGATTGCTTCATCCATGCAGAAATCGAATGAGCCGGACTCAGTGAGCCGTGATTTAAAAGCAAACGGCTTGTCCGCTGTGAAAGCCGCATAATAGACAACAGATGGCATAAAAAACCACTCACATTTCTGTAAGCGGTTGATTTATATGGCGTCCCCAAGGGGAGTCGAACCCCTGTTACCGCCGTGAAAGAGTGTAACAGGGTTTTTTTGTTGTCCACCCCCGTTCATAACCTGTTGATATCCCTTGATTCGTTACCGCCTTGTGTTATAGTTATTCATAGCCGTACGCGCAAAATAACCACAAAATAACCACACGGAAATCGTACGGAAACAACAAAGCCCGGAAGGTGCAACAACACCCGCCGAGCCTCTAACCAACATTCACACAAGAGGTGAAATATGGCTACATCAAAGGTTAACACGCTGAACAAAATCCACAAACTACCCCCCGCGGGGGAGCCGGTATGGGAGGTTCTCGCAAAGGGAAAATCCCTAGGCTACCGCAAGAGCAAGAATGCCTGTA
>JAQYVP010000199.1 GCA_030145485.1 Chromatiales bacterium | reverse complement strand
GACGCACGTTGCGGTGGTGTTTGACGCACCGGGCAAGACCTTTCGCAATGATCTTTATTCAGAGTACAAGGCGCATCGTCCGCCGATGCCGGATGATCTGCGCGTACAGATCGAACCACTGCAGCAGATCATCAGGGATATGGGGCTGCCGCTGCTTATCGAGAGTGGTGTGGAGGCGGATGATGTCATCGGCACACTGGCGGCCGGGGCGACCCGCATGGGCATGCAGACGCTGATCTCGACGGGCGACAAGGACCTCATGCAGCTGGTGAACGAGCATGTCACCCTGATCAATACCATGGGTGATATTCGTACAAATGTTCAGGGGGTGATGGATAAGTTCGGGGTGCGTCCCGAACAGATCATCGATTTTCTGGCGCTAGTCGGTGATACTGCGGACAACATCCCCGGAGTTCCAAAATGTGGGCCAAAAACTGCGGCAAAATGGCTCGACCAGTATCACACGCTTGAAAATCTCATCGAGCATGCTGATGAGATCAAGGGCAAGATCGGAGAGAACCTGCGCGCTGCCCTGGATCAGCTGCCGCTCTCCAAACAACTCACCACCATTGTTATTGATCTGCCACTGGGTGTGACTCCGCGGGAGTTGCAACAGACGCCGCCTGACAGGGAGGCTTTACGCCATCATTTTGAACGCATCGAATCGAATCGGCTGCTTGCTTCACTGGATCAACGCAGCGACGAAGTTGTTGCTGATGAGCTGCCGCAACAGGCAGTAGAAAAGGTTGATTACCAGACGATTGTTGAGCAGCAGCAGTTCGAGCAGTGGCTCGAGCGTCTGCAAACGGCCGAACTGATCACCCTGGATACAGAGACCACAAGTCTCGACTATATGCAGGCGGAACTCGTCGGACTCTCCTTTGCGCTTGAGCCTGGAGAGGCTTGCTATATCCCGGTTGCTCACAAGGATCCGGACGCGCCGCAGCAGCTCGATCGTGACGCAGTGCTGCAGCGTCTCAAGCCGATTTTTGAGGATCCCGCCAGGGCCAAGGTCGGACAGCACCTGAAATATGATATGAATGTGCTGGCCCGCTATGGCATCGATCTGCAGGGTGTCGTCTATGACACCATGCTCGAGTCCTATGTTTTGAATTCGACAGCGACCCGCCATGATATGGATTCGCTGGCAAAAAAATACCTTGGCTATACGACTATTAAATTCGAAGATGTCGCCGGCAAGGGCACCAAACAGATCACCTTCGACCAGGTGCCGCTGCAGCAGGCTGCTCCCTATGCCGCAGAAGATGCGGATATTACCCTGCGTCTGCACCGGCGCTTGTGGGGCGAGTTGCAAAAAGAGCCGGCGCTGCGTTCAGTATTCGAACAGATCGAGATGCCGCTGGTGCCGGTGCTGGCGCGCATCGAACGCACCGGAGTAAAAATCGACAGCGCCATGCTGGCTGAGCAGAGTCGTGAGCTAGCAAAGCGCATGCATCAGCTGGAGAGCAAGGCTTACGAGGTTGCCGGACGCCCTTTTAATATGGGATCGCCCAAGCAGATCGGAGAGATCTTTTTTGAAGAGCTGGGGATGCCTGTTGTCTCCAAAACACCGAAGGGCGCGCCGTCTACGGCTGAATCAGTGCTGCAGAAGCTGGCCGAGGATGGACATGAGCTGCCGGCGGTGATCCTGGAGCATCGCGGTCTTGCCAAACTGCGCTCGACCTATACCGAAAAACTGCCGTTGATGATCGACAGGGATACGGGACGGGTGCATACCTCCTATCATCAGGCGAATGCGGCAACGGGCCGCCTGAGCTCTTCTGACCCCAATTTGCAGAACATTCCGGTGCGAAGTGAGGATGGCCGCCGCATCCGCCAGGCATTCGTGCCGGAAGCAGGATCTCGCATGGTTGCCGCGGACTACTCGCAGATCGAACTGCGCATCATGGCGCATCTCTCTGCTGATGAGGCGCTGTTGAAGGCTTTCTCGGAGGGTAGGGATATCCATACTGCCACCGCTGCTGAGGTTTTTGGCGCAGAGGTTACTGATGTCACTGTTGATCAACGCCGCTCAGCCAAGGCGATCAATTTCGGACTCATCTACGGCATGTCCGCCTTCGGCCTGGCAAAACAGCTGGATGTTGGACGTGGTGTTGCACAGCAGTACATCGATCTCTATTTTGAACGTTATCCCGGTGTGCACAAGTTTATGGACGAAATTCGTGCACAGGCGCATGCACACGGCTATGTGGAGACCATTTTCGGTCGCAGGCTCTATCTCCCGGAGATCAACGTGCGCAACGGCCAGCGACGTGCAGCGGCGGAACGCACCGCGATCAATGCCCCGATGCAGGGCAGTGCAGCCGACATCATCAAACGCGCCATGCTGGCAGTCGATGCCTGGATACAACGCGAGCAGCCACCGCTGCGTATGATCATGCAGGTGCATGACGAACTGGTTTTCGAGATTCGCGAAGATGCATTAGATGAGTGTGTCGAAACCATCAAACAGCTGATGGAACATGCGGCCGATCTGGATGTGCCGCTGGTGGTCGATGTCGGTATCGGCGCCAACTGGGATGAAGCGCATTAAAGTATGTTGGTAACCACAGATGAACACAGATAGACACAGATATAAGATCGTAGGGTGACAGTAAGCTCTGCGCACTGCACCGGACAATGGTGGGATGCATTTCGCTTTTACCACCCTACAGTTCTTGTAGGATGCCGGTGAGGAACGAACCGCATCGATTGCGACAGATGCGGTTCGCAAGCTCACCACATCCTACGATTGCACTGAGCTGTAGCGTGTCGTTTATTGCGCCCTACAAGTTGCCGGGATGAAGCGCATTAGGGTGTTTTTTAACCACGGAACACACGGACCACACGGAATTTTTTGTTTTCTTTCCGTGTGTTCAGTGTGTTCCGTGGTTAATTGTTTGTTCTTTTAAAACCCTTAAAACTGCTTCTTCCCGGATCCCTTTTTCTTCTTCAGCGCACGAATCTCCGCATCGATCTCGTGCGATCTTGCTTCATATTTTGATTTCTTCTGGAAGCTAAGGCCTGGTGTTTTCAATGCAATGCGCAGTTGTTGCACGGCAACATCGGATTCACCACGCAGATAGTGATATTCGGCCAGCGTAGCATGAGACTCAGCCTTTTTACCACTGCCGGCAGCGGCGCGCGACAGCAGCCGCATCACGTAGGAATCGTTGGAATGCGTGCGGGAGAACTTTTTCAGCAGTTGGTAGGCGCTTTTCGGCTGCCGCGCCTTGAGCATGATATCCGCGGTTGCCAGCGTCATATAGTAATCTCCGGGCTTGCGCTTTAAAACCGAGCGCATGATCGAGACGGCGCTCTGTTTGTTGCCCTGCGCCAGCGCCAGACGCGCCTTTGTCACCAGTGGAAACCTGTGGGATGGGTGACGCTTGAGTACTTTTGCGAGCTCCTGCTGCGCCCTGGCGTATTGTCGGCCACGCTTGAGGGCAATGACATATCCGTAGCGATCGGCATCCTCGTTGCGGTAGCGGCCGTCGCGCAGGGTTGATTCAAAATGGCGAATGGCGCTGCGTGAGCTGCCGAACTGCTGCGCCCGCAGTGTTGCCTTGGTGAAGTGATAGCTTAGATCCTCTTTTGCCTGGCGGTAGGGGTACTTCTCGGCGCGCGCCAGAGAATCGGCAATGCGATCTGATGTGACCGGATGGCTTTTCAAAAATTCGGGCATGGTGATGGCGCCGCTGCGATTGCTGGCGCGTCCCATGCGCTGGAAGAAGACTCCCATGGCGCGCGCATCGAATTTTGAACGCGAGAGTATCTTCATGCCGATGTTGTCCGCTTCGCGTTCATTGGAACGCGTGAAATTGATCTGTTTCTGCATCATGGCTGCCTGGCCGCCGATAAGAGCGGCAGTAGCAGCACTGCCGGCGCCTGCTACGCCGAGTAGAATTGCTGCGAGCAGCAGGCCTGCAGCAGGCAGTGTCATCTGGTCTGCAGCCTGGATCATGCGTGCCAGGTGACGTTGGCTGACATGCGCAATTTCATGGGCGACAACAGCGGCTAGCTCACTCTCCGTTTGCGACTCCATCACCAGTCCGGTGTGAATGCCGATATTCCCCCCGGGCCCGGCAAAAGCGTTGATGACGTGATTTTTGACAAGAAAAAAGTGCAGGGAGCGTCCGCGTGCTTTGCTGTGTCTGCTGAGTTTATCACCGAGGCCCTGAATATAGGAGCTGAGCAGCGGGTCTTCGATCACCTCGCTGCTGGCTCGCACGTAGCGCATGAATGCATCTCCGAGCTTGTTTTCAAGGTGTGCGTCAAGATAGGCGCCGGATGAATCTCCCATGTCGGGAAGCGAGTAATCCAGCGCCTGTACAGGTTGTACGATCCAGGTGAGCAGCAGAATCCAGCCCAGAATATAATTGATCATGTCATCATTCGGTTTTTACCGCTCTCTTAGTCGTTGCCCAAAAACAACTACCCGATCCTACTTGCCCTGCTGTCCGTCTTCAGCGTTGCAGCAAGAGTTACATAACGCTGCTATGCGCCCCTTGCTGCGCCTTGAAGACGAACTAACATTGCTGCGCGATATCGGGAAGTTATTTATGGGCAACTCCTTATGGAAGTTCGATACGCTGAGACGGCAACCAGTTCCCGGCCTTGTGTTCCGCAACCACGCTGGTGTAGATGCCGCCGCGCACCATGAATTCAGCCGTCAGGCGCATAAAACGGGGGTCAGTCACCGCCACCAGGTCATCCAGCATCTGGTTGGTGACCGCTTCGTGGAAGGCGCCCTCGTCACGGAATGACCAGATATAGAGCTTCAGCGATTTCAGCTCAATACAGAGTTTGTCAGGAACATAGTCCAGATAGAGTGTGGCAAAGTCCGGCTGTCCGGTTTTTGGGCAGAGACAGGTGAATTCAGGCATGCGCATACGAATCGTATAGTCCCGTCCTGTTTGCGGGTTATCGAAGGTTTCCAGGGATTTGCTTGGAGAGGTCGACATGGATAGCTGCTGGTGGAATGAATTGATCCCTATTATACGTTGGAAAAGTAATTTTATTAACCACGGAACACACGGACGACACGGAAAAGGACATCCTTGAAAAGTCTTTCATTGTGTCATTGCCGTTACCGAGAGATCCTAAGATATTGAGCACAAGATTCCGCATGTGCTGAATAACCGCTTTGTGTTTTTCTATTCCGTGTATTCAGTCTATTCCGTGGTTATTTGTTTTGTGAGTCCGGCTTATGAAACTCAGATGAATTTACCTCTGAAATGGGGGTATCTTCAATAGACGTAATCCTCTGATTTCAGTATCCTAGCGCCTTATGCGTCTCGATAAAATAAAACTCGCAGGATTCAAGTCCTTTGTCGATCCGACCGTGGCTGATTTCCCGACAAACCTGGTGGCTGTGGTAGGCCCTAATGGTTGTGGAAAATCCAATATCATCGATGCTGTGCGCTGGGTGATGGGTGAGAGTTCGGCCAAGATGCTGCGAGGTGAATCGATGGCGGATGTCATCTTCAATGGCTCCAGCAGTCGCAAACCGATTGGTGCGGCTTCGATCGAACTGATTTTTGATAACAGTGATGCCCGTGCCGGTGGTCAGTATGTCAGTTATACCGAGATATCTGTCAAGCGCCGCGTCACCAGGGACGGACAATCGGTCTATTTTCTGAATAACACCCGCTGCCGGCGTCGCGATATTACTGACCTGTTTCTGGGTACAGGCCTCGGGCCGCGCAGCTACTCCATCATCGAGCAGGGCATGATTTCGCGCATTATTGAAGCGCGTCCTGAAGATCTTCGCGTTTACCTTGAAGAGGCGGCCGGGATTTCCAAATACAAGGAGCGCCGCCGCGAGACTGAAAATCGTATTCGTCATACGCGTGAGAATCTTGAACGCCTCGAGGATTTGCTCGAAGAGATTTCGACGCAGTTGAAACGCCTCAAGCGACAGTCAGCCACTGCCGAAAAGTATAAGGCGTTAAAAGCGCAGGAGCGTGAACTCAAGGGCGAATTGCTGCTATTGCGCTGGCAGGTGCTTGAGGATGAGTTGCAGCAGGGTGAGCGCGGGCTGGCACAACAGGAGAACCATCTGCAGGCAGCCATTTCGGTGCAGCGCCGCATAGAAGCGGAGATTGAAGCTGATCGTGATACGCATACCGGGGCGAATGATCTTTTTAATCGCCGCCAGGCGGCTTTTTATGCCCTTGGTGCTGAAATTGCAACTCTTGAACAGGCGATTCAATATGCAAAGGAGAGCCGTGAAAAACAGCAGCGGGATTTGCATCAAACCCAGGCCTCGCTGCAACACCTTGTGCAGGAGCAGAAGCAGGATCAACAGCGGCTGCAACAGTTGACAGCCGAACTGACTCGGCAGCAACCGCACCTTGAAGCGGCTCTGGAGGCAGAGCAGCAGGCAGATAAGCAGTTATCGCTGGCCGAGGATGCACATCAGCAGTGGCAGAATGAATGGGACGGCTTTCATCAACAGGCGAATGAGCCGACACAGACAGCACAGGTTGAACGCACCCGCATCAACCATCTGGAACAGCAAATACAGCAACTTCAGCGCCGTATCGAACGCAATCTGGAGGAGGGCTCCAACCTGGATGTGAGTACTCTCGATGAAGAGATCAGCCGGCATGAACAACAGCAGACAGGTTTGGCGGCATCTGTTGCAAAGGCTGAGGAGAAGATCGATGCGACGCAATCACAAATAGCCGCTTTGCGTGACCGTTTGAAGAGTGATGCGGAGCATCTTGATAACAGTCGGCGAAAATTACAGGGAGCAAGCGGGCGTCTCGCCTCCCTGCAGGCGCTGCAACGGGCTGCGATGCAGGAGGGCGGGGAGAGTGCCGCCTGGCTGGAAAAACAGGGAATGCACAAGGCGCAGCGGCTTGCTCAACAAATCGAAGTCGACAGGCATTGGCAGCGGGCGTTGGAAACAGTGCTGGGGCATCATCTACAGGCAGTTTGTGTTGATCAAATAGAGGAGTTCAGTGCCAGCATCGATGCCCTGGGTGACGGTGTGGTGGAGTTGCTTGGCGGTGATAGTGCAGCCCGCAGCACTGTGCGCGAGGATAGCCTGCTCGGCAAGGTGAGTTCTCAACTCGACCTCTCGGCACTGCTTGGCGGAGTTGTGGTTGCAGATTCGCTGCGTGATGCCCTTGACAAACGTCATACACTGCAACCTGGCGAGTCCTTGATCACCGCAGAAGGCGTATGGGTTGGTGCAAACTGGATGCGCTTTGGTCAGGAGCAGGGCGCCAGGCAGGGTGTGCTGGAGCGGGAGCAGGAGGTGCGTGAAGTGAATGCATCGAGCCGTCTGCTGCAAACACAGGTGGAGAGCCTTCAGCAGCAACATGAGATTGCGCTCGAGAGCTTACGCGAAATGGAGCAGCAGCGCGAACAGCATCAACTCTCCCTGAATCAGTTGAATCAGGAACTCTCGGCAGTGCGTTCAAAATTGAGCGGCAAGCGCATGCGTGCGGAACATATCAGAAATCGTGTCGAGACCCTGGGTGTAGAGCGCAGTGATCTTTCTAGGCAGATCAGTGAAGCCGAGAGTTCTGTACAGGTTGCTCAGCGCAAGCTTTATCAGGCGCTGGAAATCAGTGAAACCATGGCTTCGAAACGCGCTGAACTGGAGCGGCAGCGGGATCAATTGCGCCAGCAGGTCAATGATGTGCGCCAACAGAATGCCGCCAAACGTCAGGGCTATCACCAGCTGGCGCTGAAATCGGAATCGATGCGTTCCCAGCAACAGGGACTGGTGCAGGGACAGCAACGTATCAATGAGCAACTACAGAGCATTACATCCCGTCGTGACGAGCTGACCGAAGCACTGAGTGACAATGAAATGCCGCTACAGGAACAGCAGCAAAAACTTGCGCTACAATTGCAGGGACGTGTCGCTGCGGAAACACAGCTGGCGGCGGCGCGTGATGCCCTGCAGAAGATTGATACAGGCTTGCGCAGTGGGGAGAAAAAACGCCATGAGGCGGAGCAGCAGGTGCAGCAGCATCGCTCTGTACTGGAACAGCAGCGCATACAGCATCAGGAGATTGCGGTGCGCGTCAAAACACTCGAGGAACAGCTCAATGAAGCATCCTATGACAGGGAAGAGCTGCTGCGCATTATCCCCGGGCATGCCAATGTGGGTGAGTGGCAGCAACAGCTGGAGAAAGCCACCTCTCGAATTCAACGACTGGGATCCATCAACCTGGCGGCAATCGACGAGTACAAAGAGCAGTCCGAGCGTCTCGAGCATCTGACCGGGCAGCACGATGATGTTATCAAGGCGCTGTCGACGCTGGAAGAGGCGATACATAAGATTGACCGGGAAACACGCAGCCGTTTCAAGGATACATTCGAGATGGTCAATAGCGGCTTTATCGAACTGTTTCCGAAGCTATTTGGTGGCGGCAAGGCCTATCTGGAACTCACCGGTGATGACCTTCTGAATACCGGGGTCGGTGTCATGGCAAGACCGCCGGGAAAGCGCAACAGCAGCATTCAACTGCTCTCCGGTGGTGAAAAGGCGCTCACGGCTGTTGCGCTGGTGTTTGCGATTTTTCGCCTCAATCCGGCGCCATTCTGTATGCTCGATGAAGTGGATGCGCCACTGGACGATGCCAATGTGGGACGTTTTTGTACTCTCGTCAAAGAGATGTCGGAAACAGTCCAGTTTATCTTTATCACACATAATAAAGTCACCATGGAGCTGGCGAATCAGCTGCAGGGTGTCACCATGCATGAACCCGGCGTATCGCGCCTGGTTTCTGTCGATGTCGAGGAGGCGGCCCAGATGGCCGCGATGTAGATAGGGATGATACTGTTATTAATATTGATGTACATGAATGCAGTGAATGACAGACTGCGGGGTGCGATAGATGGAGTCATCTGAATTACGCTTTCTGATTCTGGCGCTGGGCATTCTATTTGTTGCCGCAATTTATCTATGGGAACGTCACAAGAGCGCGCATGCACAGCGTAATCGCCGCAAAAGATTGCAAAAGAAGATTGAGAGTCATCACCTCAAAGAGAATCGTCATCATTCAGACGAAAATGAAAATGACACACAAGATGGTTCAGGCAATGGCTCAAGAGAGAAACCTGCCTGGTATAAACATTCGGCTCACTCTGCCCGCAGTGATGAATACCTGGATACCCCGGAGAGTCTCAGCGATGAGATGGAGGAGATAGAAATTGAATCCCCCTCCAGGGCGGAGGTGATCCTGAGCCTGAGTGTTGCCTCCAGGCGAAAATTTTTTACCGGTGATGCCATCGTCAGTGCATTATATGCTGCGGAACTGTCATCGGGGCCAATGGATGTCTACTATCGTTATTTGGGTACTGAGGAGTTGTTTACTGTTGTCAGTATGGTCAATCCGGGAACATTTCCTCAAGATATGAGTCGCTTCAGAAGTCCCGGATTGTCGCTCTTTGCAAGGCTGCCGGGAAGCATCGATGGAGAGGATATTTTTCAAGCAATGTATGAAACTGCACAGTTGCTTGCTGAAAATCTTGACGGCGCCCTGCTGGGGTTTGATCACAAGCCGTTGACAGAGGAGGCTCTGGATGAAATGCGTTTGCAGGCATCGACCATGCCTGCCGCACGCCGCAGGGTCAGGATGAATGTAGAGTGACGCAACAGCGACAGCAGCATGGCTGTTTCCACGCTAGTACAACGATGCTTAAATATCTAGCAGTAGGATTAACATCTAATCCATTATCCCGGCGAAGGCCGGGATCCATGGAATCAATCACTTACACGCTAACACACGTGGATTCCGGCTAAAAGACTGCCGGAATGACGAGGTTTTTTCGAGCGTATCTGATGATAGATATTTATGCACTCCTGTACTAGCTTATTAATCTCGTAATGGCTTTGGGATATTATCAACAGAGGAATCTATGCGCCTGACAGAACAGCAGCTCATCGAGCTGGGAAAAACGACCATCCACAAGCAGGCGCAGGCCGTGGCGGATCTGGAGTCGCAGATCAATGGCGGTTTTGCAGCAGCAGTGAACGCCATTCTCAGTGGAAAAGGTCACGCCATCATCTGCGGTATGGGGAAATCCGGGCATATCGGCGCCAAGATCGCCGCCACCCTGGCCTCGACCGGAACCCCTGCATTCTTTCTCCATCCGGCGGAAGCTTTTCATGGTGACCTCGGCATGATCACCTCGCGGGATGTGATCGTACTGATCAGCTATTCGGGTGAGACTGATGAGGTCAATAAACTCATTCCCAGCCTCAAGAGTTTTGGCGTCACCATCATCTGCATCGTCGGTGTCATCGATTCAACCCTGGCGAGTAATTCGGATATCGTACTGACGATGAGCGTCGATCGTGAGGCCTGCCCGAATAACCTGGCTCCCACCAACTCAACCCTGACAACGCTGGCGATCGGTGATGCGCTTGCCGTCGCGCTGATGGAGGAGCGCCAGTTTCAGCCGGGTGATTTCGCCCGCTTTCATCCCGGCGGTTCGCTTGGGCGGAGACTGTTGACACAGGTGAAGGATGTCATGCACAAGTCACCGTTGCCGGTTGTTGCACCTGGTACATCGCTGCTGGAAACTATCGGCATCATGAATAAGGGACGTCTCGGCACTGCGATTGTCGTTGCCGAAAACCAGGTTATAGGCATCATCACCGATGGAGACCTGCGGCGCGCCATTTCGCAGGGTGAAACCTTTTTCAGCAACAACAGTGATGACATCATGACCACCACCCCGGTCACTATCGATCAGAATGAGCGCTTTGCGACAGCTGAGCAGATCATGTTGGAGAGAAAGATCAATTCCCTGGTGGTCGTCGATGAACAGCAGCAGCTCAGCGGGATATTACAAATCTACGATTTGTAGGATTTTTGTTTCTAGTATTTTCACTTGGCTTCATTATATACCATTAATCAGTGATATACATCGATTTATCCCATATACTTTGTTTCAGTTAATTTCGTTCTATCCACAAATATTGCAGCAGAACTTGTGGATAGAGATGTGTTCGGAAACGAGGTATCAGGATGGCAATCAATAAGCTGAAGGCAGGACATCTCAAGCGCAAAGGCCCAGCGAAACTGGGTGACGGAGGAGGGCTGTGGCTCTTCATCACCAAAGACAATAATCGCAGATGGGTGTTCCGGTACAACATCGCAGGCAAGTCTCGTGAGATGGGATTGGGTTCACTGGATGACATCCCTCTATCGAAGGCTAGAAAGCTTGCTGCTGAATGTCGGGAGTTGAGAGCAGACGGGAAAGATCCGATTAGTTTGCGTCAGGGCAAGTCGGTGAAAACATTTGACGAATGCGCCGAGGCATACATCAGTGCGCATGAAGCAGGGTGGGTTGATCGGTACGCCCGAAACTGGAGAGCCTCCCTCAAAGATTACGCCTCACCTGTCATTGGCAATATGTCTGTGGATAGTATCGGCACAGGACATGTGATGCGGATCATCGAGCCTATCTGGTACGACAAGTCAGTCCTAGCCAATAGCCTACGCAATCGCATCGAGCGTGTCTTGTCACTTGCAAAGGCAAAGGGATATCGCAGCGGCGAGAATCCTGCCATGTGGCGCGACAACATCGAGCATCTCCTGCCGAAGAAAACCCGCGTGCATCAAAAGCAGCACTTTCCCGCCATGCCCTACGCTCAAGTGGGCGAATTCATGCGTGATCTTCCTGATGTTGTCGCTGGCAACGCTATCAAGTTTTTAATCCTAACCGCAGTACGATCTGGGGCAGTTCTGGGCGCACGGTGGGACGAGATCGAGGGCGATACGTGGATTATCCCCGCTTCTCGCATGAAAGCCCGTGTCGAGCATCACGTGCCGTTATCAAAGCAGGTGCTGGAGGTGCTTGGAGATCGTGGTGACGGGTGGCTGTTTCCGAGTCCGCAGCAAGGCAAGTATTTGTCACGGAGGACAATGGTTAACCCGCTGAACGATGTTGAGTACACCGCGCACGGATTCCGCAGCAGCTTCTCTGACTGGGCGGCTGAGCAGACATCGTTTCCGAGCAGGGTGGCTGAATACGCACTTGCGCATCGACTGGAAGATGAGACAGAGGCCAGCTATCAGCGATCCACACTGTTTGAGAAGCGCAGACTACTGATGCAGGCATGGGGCGACTACCTCGATCGGGTGGAGGTTAAGGCCGATGTGATTGATATTGTCAGGGGGTTGAAATGAAGACCTGCAAATTACTGGATGAAATGGATCGTCCTGATTGGGGAGATGAGCTGATAAACCGCTGGGCGAACATTTCGTCATGGTCAATGGGCGAATTTTCAATCCTGTGTTATGGCATTGACCCCGACGAAATTATTCACGGGCTTAACGAGCGTATACGGGTGATTAGGTCGAGTAGAAGAGACAGCCCCTTGACTGAGTGCATTGCAAATTCAGGAGTCTATCAGTCCATCGGCAGGGCATTGCAGGACGGCATTGTCGAGAAGAGCATCAGTGGCTTCATCAATACGAAGAGCGCAGCAGCATGGGTAAAGGAGTCAGGGCTGTTCCCGGCGTTTCCCCGGCAGATCCTCAACAAGCGGCTTCAATCATCAGCGATTGATGAAGATGATTTCGATCTGCCCCGCACACTGCGCCTGATGATCACGGCCTATCGTGAATACTGGTCAGATGTAAGCCATGACAATGCTGCAATCCATCCATCAAACCCCGATGTGGCAGATTGGCTTAAGGGGCAGGGACTCTCTCCGAATCAGGCAACAAATGCTGCATCGCTGATACGTCCTGAATGGGCTACCACCGGCAGAAAGAGGGGTATATAGTAAAAAAGATCGGAAAAACTATCGGACAATTTAAACCCAGACAAAGCAGTGCCTCAGGGGTGAAAATGGAAACTATCAGACAGTTTTTATGCCTGAATTGTCGAACTGTTTGTATGTTAAAACCTGAAAATATGTGAATAATTAATCGTCATCAAGGAGCAGCCAGCAGGGATTGCTGACAACCAACCGAAAGGTGCAACGATGACGAAAGAAGTGAAAAACATGCGCGGTTCCAATAATCGCACCCTCCAGGAGCTTGAAACCCTCCCAGATTGGCGCTCATTGTAGAGCCGGAAACAGAAAACCTCCTGCAAGTCTCGTCCACCACCCGGTGGCGACTTATCAAAAAAGGAATTCTTCCCGAACCGATCTCGTTAGGCCCTCGCGTCCTGCGCCGCCCAATAGGGCAGGTTCGAGCGTTGATGCGTGGCGAAGCTGCAGCGTAATTCGCGCATATCAAACCTATTTTGTATCCCACTACAGTAACCGATTGATTACATAGCTTCTAATATAGCCTATGTACGGGCTTGGAATAACCACAACCACCATCTGATACTTCCTGACTGGATCATGTGGTGTATAATAACGGCAATGAAACTGATTCAAACAGAGGTCGGCATGAAGCATGAATTCCAGCATGGCAACCAGCATGCAGTCGGACATGGTAGACCGTCAGGCAAGTCGGTAGAGGTGCGTCTGCGTGAAGCAAGAGCCAAAGCTGTTGATACGCTGATCACTGCCGTAGAGAGTGGTGACGTTGCCGCATGTGCTGCTGTTGTCGATCTGAATATGAGAGCGAGCCAGTGAGATCCAGTGCAACAGCAAATCATCCTGGTAGTTACGCTGTGCCGTTTCGTGATGCAGCAAGCTCTACGCTGCGTGAATTGAGCAAGGCCGCCCCAAAGGCGCAAAGGGCAAGTGGACAGAGTTCAAGCTCTTGATGGAGTCGCATGTACCTGCCGTGGTCGAAATGCTTGTTGAAGAGGCCGTGGAGATGCGGAACATGGCTGCTGCCAAACTGATTCTGGAGCGAGTTTTTCCAGCTGACGTGGTCAAATTGGAAGATCAAATGACTATGTTGAAAGAGCTGCAAGACCGCATCGATTCCTTGGAGAGTGCGCAATGATGCACCTGGTGAATGTTGAACGCCGCGTGGTCAAGCTGGAATTATCCACAGTCGAGGATGATGATGTAGTCGCGAGGATGCATGCCGTAATTCAGCAGTGCATGCTGATCTCCGAGATGGGACTGTCCATGCGACCCCCAGGTTCGACCCAGATCTGAAGGCACTGCGTGGATCTCCTGCCCATCGTTTGAACCAGGCAATGCGCGATCTGGAGGAAAGAAAGTGTTATATCCCGATCAACTCAAACCAGATGCTTAGAAGCGATCAATTTAATTTGCTTCAAGAAGGCAAAGTGACGTTAATTACCAACGAGGAAACAAAATGAAGACGAACATTGAATTATTGTCGCCGAACACATCCGAGCGCAACTGCGTAATATCCGAGAGGTCGAGATCGAAACGAGGCACGGGATTATAACGGTTGACGTTACAGGGATGGATGACCAAGAGATTGCAGATATTGCCACGATCCACGGCGGGAAGATTGCCACCCGTGGGCATGAGCATAACTGCGAAGATCTCATGCGGTCTTTCAGATGAACCAGCACAATGGTGATAGATATCTACTACTTGTATGCACAAAAAGATGAGGTAAAGCAGATATGACACAAGAAGTTATGCGGATCAGGCTGAAAAGTTTAAGTGACCTTCAGCGTCAACAAGCCCGAATCTACCGTGAGTGCCGCTCTGGACTGCTGGACACATCGACAATGACGGCACTGAGTCAGGTGCTGAAGAGACTCCATGACCAGATGGTGAGTGTCAAAGAGCTGGATATCAGCGAGGAGCTTCTCGCGTTAGAGACCCAGCTAGCCGAATTGGAGTCCCGGCGATGAGCAATAAGCTGAAGAGTCATCTGCGGCGCGTTCAGGCGCGGGTCGACAAAGTGAGGGAGCGCAGAGGTATGGTCAGAAGGATGGACTTTGAAATGAGAACCAGATCGAATGGCTGTCTTCACATACGCTACAGCGTCCGCACACACAAAGGCGCACACGGCAGCTTGAGGGTTGCCTCATGAAGGTGGACTACTCTGAACGTCTGGCTGAAATAGCATCATGCCAGAAGAGGCGGCAGAGAATATCCTTAGTTCATTTCTGATTGCGGCGGGCTTTCTGAAACGCCCAGTAGAAGATGATGAGACCATGCGCTCAGGGAAGCTCTAACGAATACATCCGGCACGATGGTAAAACGTACAGACCCGTCCGAGTGGCGGGTTTATTGTGGCCCCGCTCAGGTAGATGCTGGCCTCCAGCGCACAAGGGTGAACGGCAGCTATGTACTCTAAGGAGACATTGAAGTCCTGGCTTTGAAAGATAAGTTGTATCGTTGCGTGCCCCACCAGCAGATGTCGACTGGCCGGAAAACAGCCAGATCCCATTGACCTACCACCCGATTCCTGACATTGCTTGAGTGATTTTCCACCCCCAGGAAGAACCCACATTGCCTCAAAATCCTGATTAAGAATTGATCCTGCCTACATCCTGTGCGATCCTTAACACCTCAGATGCGGATTTCTCAGATTTCTGAAAAGATGAGGGAGAAATGGCCATGATGCATCAATGCGGTGTTGTCAAACAAGGAATTGCCGGACTGATGGACATGCTGATGGCGCAAGACGCTGCTTCTACTGAAAGCAAATTCCTATCCCTCGGCCGCTGATCCCGCGGAATGGGACCGGTTGTTCCTGGAACGTGAAACGGTTACACCGACCGATCAGTGAGTGGGTCGGTCAGTACCGTAACCGCATGACACCCGAATTTGCAGATTGGCGATATGGCTGGTTCTTTATTGAAAAACACACTATGCTTTACTAAGCGTGTCCGAGAACTAGCACCATTTGGATGGATGCAACGCAGCAACGCTGAAACGCTGTCTTTGGATGGCACCTAGAGAAGAACAGAGGAACGTTATGAATACACAGGTCGCGCAAGCTGAAAACATTGTGAAATCCAAACTGCTACGGGCTTTGGCCGGTGGTTTCGTTGGAACCGTACTGTTCACGCTGATGGGGATGTTCGTAGCACCAAAAGTGATTGGACAGCCCATGGATGTGGCAGCTCTCATCGCGCCGTTACTGGGTGGTTCACACACTGCCGGAGTCATTGCTCATTTTGTCACGGGCACCATTGTCTTCCCTATTGCTTACCTGGTGCTCGGAATCCGATGGTTACCCGG
>JAQYVP010000175.1 GCA_030145485.1 Chromatiales bacterium | reverse complement strand
CCAGATTGAAGCTGATGCAGCTTGGCTGCTTGCACATGTCTCACCCGATTTTGGGGACTTTGGTGGTGTTGCTGGGAGTGGCGCATGCACTGCTGTTTTTTACCGCAGTCTCTCTGCGTGAGGGTGATCCTGCCTGGGGGTTGCTGTTTCCTGACTTTCGGGATTTCTATCACACCCATTTAAGCATGGGCCTGTTTGGGCTGTGGATACTGATCGCGGTGATGATCAGCGAGGTTGCACGCCATATTAACAGGAGCCACTTTGCAAAAATGCTGCATCGGGGGTACTGGGTATCCATCGTGTTGGTGTATATCCATGCGCTTGCGATTGGTACTGAGTCACAATCGCGTGCGGGACTGGCTCTCTACAGCATACTCGGGGGAGTTGTCCTGATGATGCTGGTGATGTGGCTCATCAGATGCAACAGAAGCGTGGTGGCCGCATCATGATGACGATGAAACATGCTTCTATAGTACTGGCAAGACTAAATCTTAGACTGACAAGGTATGAAAAAAAGTCATTTTCTCTCGCCAAGAAGCCAAGACCGCAAAGGTTTTTCTTGGCGAGCTTGGCCTACATGGATGTAGGTCAGGGGCGTGAGCAGGGATGCGGAAGCTTTGCGTCTTTGCGAGAGTTATTGTTGAAATTTGACTCATTTGTAAAGATGCTGATCACTCGAGGATTACTAGTCAGCACTCTGCTCAGCTTCAGCATGGTGTCACAGGCGAATTCCGATCTCCCTGCAGGTTTGATGATCATTGCTTATGACGGTGTTTCATGGCACCCCTATATTGTCAAAACAGGTGATGATGATTGGGTCAAGATCGAGGATGTGCGCGATCCCGCTGCTGTAACCTGGCAGCATGACAAAGATGCCTTATTCATCAAGGGAAATGACGGCAGGATCTCCAGCTATCAACTGGAAACCAGGCAATTGAAACGGCTGCCTTCCTTTGATGAGATAACTGTCACCCAGCTGCGAGCCAATCAACAGGGAGTTGTCATGGTGCGTTTGATAGACGGCAGGAGTCGCGATACCAGCATTCTTGCTGCAGAAAACCGTGTCGATAAACCCGGTTTCAATCCACCGGGGGAGATTCTTCGTCAGGCGTCGGCGCAGTTTCACCCCTATATGCATAACGATCATCTCTATTATGCGCATGTCTCCTGCCGGGCAGAGTGCAAGCCACTGATTCAGGAGGTGTGGCGTAAACATTTGCTATCCGGGCGCACACAACAGCTGACGCTGCTGAATGCGACCAGCTACCTCTACTCTGTCACCGCCGATGATCGCTATGGATTTATCAGTTCCAATCAACGCGGCTACTACCAGTTGCTGCGTCTCGATCTGGTCTCCGGTGAGACGACCTGGCTGACCGAAGGAGCGATTAGCGACAATTTCCCCAGTGTGGCGACGGATGGAGCGCTCTATTTTATTCGCCGCACAGCCGCTGGAAGCAGCTTGATGAAACTCCCGGCTGCGACGAACAGCGCTGGAGTGATTACTGAAGCGTCAGTCGAGCATATTCAACTACCCGCCGATGTCCAAAAAATTCGCTACCTGGAGCTGAATCAATCATGAAGGAACGACGTTGCACAATTCTACGCATTGGAGCAGTTATGCTGCTTTTACTGTTGACATCTTATGCCGTTGCCGCTCCTGTTGCTGCAATAGGAGACTACACCAGAGAGAGCTTTGCGCCTGTACGGGGAGAGAGTTTTTCGATCCCTGTTCATCTGCATGACCCCGCAAATGTGAAACAGATCAATGTGGAAATTCGCAGCAGTGATGATGATCTGATGCGCACACTTGTAGTAACGGAGATTGCGCCGGATACAGATAAATACGAAGTGAAATGGGATGGAAGGGATGATGCAGGAAACGTCGTTCCTGATGAGGCCTATTTGCCGGTCGTTATTGTCACCATGCAATCAAATGAGATTGTAACCATCCCGGAACAGGGGTCGAGTGGTGGTGAGGAGCTGTATGATTTTGAGAAGAATATTCGCCCCGGCGTTATCGAATACAGCTTGCCGGCAGCCAGCTGCATGCTGGTGCGTTCAGGAATAAAAAACGGCCCTATGCTGCGCACGCTGATCGACTGGCAGCCACGCACGTCAGGTTTTCATGCTGAACGCTGGAATGGACGCGACAAAGATGATGTGATTGCCATCGAGCAGAATCCCGAGGTTGGCTACTTGATCGTCGCTTATGAATTGCCGCATCACAGCATCATTACCCATGGAAACAGCGGTGAGAGTTATCGGCGCTATCGTGAACGCCGCAACTGGCCGCTCATACAGGCCAGCGATGGGCAGCGCACACTGGAACGCAACGGCAGGTTATTGCGGCAGGAGTCATATCAGCCGCTGCTGCAGCAGAAGAGCCCGCGCATCGATGTCAGCCTGCTTTCGGCAGGATCACGCCAGCCATTGCAGCATGTGGATGCCCTCGAGGAGATGCTTACCGAGGTCAAACTGCACCCGCTGGATGAGATCTATCTGGATCAGGAGCGCTACGAGATCAGTTTTTTTGTGGATCATGCATTTATTGCCGAAGAGGAGCAGGGGTACGTGCCTTTCACATGGCGTTGGTCGCCGGGGCGCCTGGGAATCAAGCCTGGCGAGCATCTGTTGACTGTCAATGTCTCCGGTTACAACGGCCAGGTCGGTGTCAAAAATATCAAGTTCAGCGTGGTCGGTGATGCGGATGAAATTGCAGGAAATGATCCATGAGCTGATGTAGGGCGCAATAAATGGTGCGCATTGCGCCGTATGGAAGTTGATCTTACTGTTCATCAGTATGCATGTGAATTTCCAGGATAGGCACAACATTTCAAGGAGAGAAAGGGATGTCTCGATATAAAGTTTTACCGCTATTGATCACTGGATGGTTGATGGTTTCATCAGCTGAAGCCTTGATTCTGAACCAGGCTCCGGATTGCAGCCAGGCTGTAGCAACGCCCGATCGCCTGTGGTCGGTGAATCATGAGCTTGTTGCGATTCAGCTTTCCGGGGTGACTGATCCCGATGACCATGAGATCAGCATCTCAGCAAAATGCATCGTCCAGGATGAACCGCTGAATTCGACAGCTGATGGAAATACATTGCTGGATGGCGCCGGTCTTCACAGTGACCACCCACTGGTGCGGGCGGAACGCTCCGGTAACCGGGATGGGCGCGTATACCACATCGTATTTCATGCAACGGACAGCGAGGAGGCCGCCTGTTCGGGACAGGTGACTGTCAGTGTGCCACACAGCGAGGAGGAGCAAGCAGTCGATAGCGGCTACCGCTATCCCTCGCTGGAGGGAGGTGAAAATTGTGATGCACTGCCGCTCAACAACCCGCCCATCATCTATTCAGATCCCGTTGCTGACGCCATGGTTGGCAGTGAATACAGCTATGACGTTGATGGCCATGATCCGGATGCCGACCAACTCCTCTACAGCCTGATTGAACCGCCGCCGGGAATGACTATCGAACCCGCAAGCGGGCTGATCAGGTGGGTTCCCGGAGTGGATCAGGAGGGTGACTTCAGCATTGGTGTCAGCGTCACCGACAGCGGCGGCCTGCAGGCATTGCAATCCTATGAGCTATTCGTTGAGGCTCCACCTGATCAGCTTTCGGTAAAGATAATTGCCAATCCGGTTTCCGGCGTGTCACCACTGAAGGTGCGTTTCAGCCCCGAGGTGCAAAACAACAATCTCGTTATCAATAAATACCAATGGGATTTCAATGGAGATGGCAACAGTGATCTCGCCGACACATTTGGCGCTCCCAAGAGCTACACATACACCGGTGCGCCTGGTGATGAGTTTATCGCCAGCCTGACGATCTTTCCTGCCGGCGCAGACCCAATCACTGCGACAAAAACGATCACCATCACCAACCAGCCGCCATCCGTGCAGGTCACAGCAGATGTGACCAATGGGCATGCGCCGCTGCAGGTGAACTTCACGGTGACGGCGCAGGATCCACAGGGAATAGGCGAGGTGAGCATTGATTTTGATGGTGATGGCGACTTCGATGCGGTTCAGCCGGGTGGTCAGGCGAGCAGTTGGCAGTTCCACACAACCTACCAGGAAGAGGGGCGCTTTGTCGCGCAGGTGATGGTTGTTGACGCCAATGGCGCAAAAACAACTCTCTCCAATCATGCGATCACAGTGGATGTGAATAATCCGCTTGACCCTGTGGTGCAACTGACGGTTGCGCCGGACTCAGGGGATGCCCCACTTGCCGTGACACTGACTGCGTCGGCAGAGATTTTTGATGGAGGCACGCTGGCTCAGTGGGCCTGGGATCTCGATGGCGATGGAGAGTTCGAAACGCAGGGAGGTGTGAGTAGCAGCGACTCTATTCAAACCACTTATAGCGGCGTCGGCGCCTACTATCCTGTTGTCGAGGTCACGACCAGCAGCGGACGTACTGCCAGAGCCTCACTGGTCATCCACACCAGCTCGACCGCGCTACCCTCTCTGGCCATCCCCGACAGCAGCGACACCATCAATGTCGATGCCAGCGAGGTTGCTTCTATCAATGTGATTCTTCCTTTTGAAACCGATCTGGAGTTGTGGATAGAGGATGCAGACGGGAGCAGGATAAAGACCCTGCTCGCACAACAAAAGCGCTCGGCCGGGGGATTCGGATTTACCTGGGACGGAAGTGATGAGCAGGGTGCGGTTGTTGCTGCTAGAGACTATTACGTTGTTTTAGGGTATACGGCTGATGCGCGCAAACAGGAGATCGATTTACGCGCCTCGACAGGTGGACAGCTCACCTATTACCGCAGAACCAGGAACAACCCGCGTACATTCGATCGTCTTGAATCTCCGCTGGTGGTCGATTATGA
>JAQYVP010000161.1 GCA_030145485.1 Chromatiales bacterium | reverse complement strand
CCCTGGCCTTCGGCATACTTGAACATCTGCTTGATGATCGCCAACACCTTACCGGCATGAGCAGCAGCGCCACGATCCACGACACGCTCGACAACATCGGTCAGCATGGGGGCTGTCACCATCTTCAGCTTGCGATTGCCGATAACTGGCAGGATGTCATGATCCAGTACCTGACTGACTGCTTCGGGGCGGCGGCGCTTTGGTTTGATGCGCCGCTCATAGAAGCGTTCTGCAAGGTCGTTGACTGTTGCAGGGGTGTTGGCAACAGGGCCGAGAGAGATGCCTTCCTCGCGCTTCTCCTTGGAGTCTGCGAGTGCTTTTCTTGCCGCTGCCAGTTTCATGGCTGGATATGAGCCTAAGACCACGGCTTTCATCTTGCCGTTCTCTTTGTAGTACCAGATAAATGATTTCGAGCCGGTTGGTTGGACACGCAGACGCAGACCGGGACACGCCTTGTCTGCAATCTCAAAACGCTTGTCAGCAGGACTTAGGTTGTCGAGGAACTTTGCGGTGAATCCACGGGGCGGGGTATGATGCTTTGTATCCATAATGATCTCCTGTTTAGATCGTTGTGGTCAGAGAGCCGGTGACTGTTGGTAGCAGCATCGGCTTTCGTTTGGGTTGAAATCTGGGTTGAAAACTCTACTGGGTTTCTATGTTACTAGATGGTATTGCTTGTTGCAAGTAGTAGGGGTCAATAATCCGCAAGACCCTGCTATTGCGGGGTTTCAGAGCTTGAATTGGTACGGGTTGAACCTGCTTGGTTAGTGGGCGTGAAGTCTTGACATGGTGGGGGTCGGTGGTTCGAATCCACTCGCGCCTACCAGACAAATCAACCACTTGCCGGAGACGGCAGGTGGTTTTTTATTGCTTGTAGATTATTGTATGCATTCAACGGCCGCTGGTCTGCCTGTCAATGTTCTGCATTTTCTGATCAGCCGCCTGCTGCATGGATTGTTCCAGTCCTTGAACTTTCTCGATATGTTGCTGGTAGACGCCATGCGTTTGTTGATAGAGCGCATCAGCAGTCTCTTCGACTGCCTCATCGACAGTTTTATCAGCGCCGCCGAGGACAGTAAAATACAGGACGGCTACAACGACCAGGGCTAATAATAGCTGTATCATAGTCAATCTCCTCTAAGTGATTTCATTAGTATATCCTGCTTTTGTTAATGTCCTGGCTTTTCAATAGAGCAGTTCCCTGCAGACTTTTTAGAATGAAAAATCCGTAATTGCATCTGTGGTAAAATTACCGGCTGTTTTGAACTAGTTGAAGAGTTTGTGAATGGAAAATCTCCTTGAAATTCGTGATGGTTGCACCACTTCGGAGCAATTTCTTAAAAGTCTCTCATTTTCCCGTTATCTTGCGATCTATAAGCAGGAATTCATCGATGATCTGGACCACAGGTCTGATCATCGACCTGAAGCCCGGCACAAAGTCGATTTCATCAAAGAGATTTGTGCGCGGCATTTTCTGGAGATCCTGGACAGTGATGGCTTTGACTCTCACACCGATCTGGAGCAGGCCAAGCATCATGTGCGTTTTCTTGATGGCGCCTATCATCATTTCCGTCACAAATCCTACTCCCGCCTGATTCGTCTGCAAAATGAGGTTGTCAGCACTGGCGCCGAAACACCTGAAACGGTCAAAGATAAAGTCACCGGTAAGGCTGCCAGTCTGGCTGATTTGATCATTGAAACGCGTAGAAAATTGATGAAAAGGGTTGGCCTGGAGCATGGTGTGCGACGTTCGCATGGCCTGGAGGTCTCGCCGAATGTGACTGCCGGAGAGATCTCGGGGCACTATTTCATGATTCCTTCAGACTATGTACCGCTCTCCCACGTTCCTGTCACCATAGCAGCTGATATTCGCACCGGTGTGGATTATGCGACTCCCTCGAACAAACGCGCTCTGCCATTTTATGAGCTTGATCACAATCCCTTGCATCTGGTCTCTTTCCAACCGGATGACTGGGTCTCAGTTCCACTCCAGGTAGGCGCCTATCTGATCATCGCCTACATCCATAAGTCGCGAGGCTGTATCGAGATGGAACCTGGCCTGCTGAACCTGTTTCCTTTTGCCAGGGTCGATGACATCAAGAGCAATCGCGCAGCAGACGGAATATTTGTCTTTGGGGATCCGACTGCCAGTCTGGACGATCTTGGCTATTACTGGGATGAGAAAAGCCAGGTACTGGTGGGCCTGGTGCCAAACAGAGATGAGCTGAAATATTTTGGCTATGCCAAAAAGCCCATATTGACTCTGCATAATGTGCTCGCAATCCGCAATGGTGAAATTCCATTGCACTGCGGCTGTACCCGCTATATCGTGAAATTCGATGCGCACAGCGATGAGCCCTATATTACCGAGATGCTGATCAAGGCCGATGATATGGGCCGTATTCACCTGCAGAAGGGTGATGATCACGTCATGCGTCCCTTCTTCTATGGCACCGAGACCGGCGCATTTGCCTGCCTGGATGGCTTCAGTGATGAGGCGAAAATGCAGATGGAGGGTCGTGAAGTCGGCTACAACAAGGATACCGGTTCCAATGCCCGCCAGATTGTTCCTGTCACGGACTGTGAAGAGGTGATGACCGGCGATCCACTGGATGTATTGCTCTATATGAATAATTTCACTCTGGTAGAACTGGGCGGGAGCACCATCGAAACCAATATGTCGGTGGAAGATGCGATCGATCATCTGCGGCTTGGAGAGCGGGTTGCTGCCGGTAGCACGCAAACGGGCCGTGGCTCCAAGGAGAGCAGTTACTGGGCCAACCCGTTCCCGTTGCTCAAAGAGGCGGATGGTTCCATCCTGCATCCTGAACTCTATGAGCAGTTTGCCAAAAATGAGAAAGAATTCATCAACGTCGTTAGAAAGCTGGTCGAGCAGGATGAGATGCAGATCGGCGTCGCCTATAGCCAGCTGATGGCCGGCGTCTACAAGGACAACAGCGACGAGGATATTCTGCGTTGTGGGTACAAGGATCGCGATGACGTTGAGATGAATGCACCGGTGCATCTTGCCGAAGGGCTCATCGACCTAATCAAAAGCACTGCACTTCGCAAGCGTGAAAAAAGTGCTGACAAAGAAGAAGTCAGCATCACCATTGCACTGGTGGGCGACAGTCGCACGGGAAAATCGGAAACAGCAGAAAAAATGGAAGGGATATTGAGCCTGAGTCTGATATAAACCTTAAGAACCAGGTATGTGTAGGCGTGCGACTTGATCAGTGCGTCTTTACTTGATGTGATCGATGATATCCATGCTCTGGTGAGGGATACCGATAATATCTATACTCTTGTCACAAATGGTGTAAAAAACCAGGTGCATTCTTTCTGGAAAGCAGTAATAACCTGCTTTAATGTCATCACGGTTTTTGCCAATGAATGGATTCTCTGCAAGCCAGGAAAATCTGCTAAACAGCAGGTTCAAATATTTGTCTGCTTGCTGAGTTCGCCACTCTTTATAGGTATAAAGCCAGATTTCCTCCAGATCTGCTTGAGCTGATTCCCTGATTGTATAATTCGAGCTCATTTAACATGTTTCTTATGCAGACTGGATATGAACCGATTGCTATCAAAATTTTCTACGATGGGGCTATCTTCTCCAGCCTGGAGCTTTTCTCTTAGTAACTGCAGTTTTGTTTCATCATCTTCCAGTTTGCGAAGACCGGCGCGAACTATTTCACTGGCGGACTGAAAGCGGCCCTGGGCAATTTTTTCAGAAATAAATTTGTCAAAATGCTGGCCGAGAGTGACTGATGTGTTTCTTGCCATATCTACCTCCTCGATATATGTATTAAATATTAATACAGATAAAAAGGATGGGCAAGAGGAGTGTTCGTTGGATTATTGCTGTAACTGTCCATTCAATAACACCAGCTGCATATGATCATCCTTGATCTCTACTCGACTGATATTGCCATTGGTGATGTTGAATCGGTACATGCAGGCGGTGTCGGCGCCAATTGCATGGACCAGGGCTGCGCGAATGACGCCTGCATGCGCCACCACCAGAAGATGCCTGCCCTCATGGTGATCCCTGATTGAATCGAAAACAGCACTGATACGCAGAAAAAAGCTGCTCACCGGTTCGGCGTTGCGTGGTGTGTTTTTGACCGGGTCGGCATAGAAGGCGGCGAACTCATCGCCGCGTTCGCTCTTCAACTCATCCTTTGTTTTTCCCTCCCAGACGCCGAAGCCGATCTCCTTGAGCTGCTCGTTGATGATCACCGCAATGTTGTGACGCTCCCCGAGGGCTTCGGCAAACTGCGTGCAGCGTAACAGCGGTGAGGAGAGAATCATCTCCCATGGCGCAGTGCCACCGACACCACGCCACATCTGCTCCCACCCTTTGTCTGTCAGAGGGTCGTCGATGGTGTGCCCACGATAGCGGCTGCCGCCTTCCGGCTCGCCGTGGCGAATGAAGTCGATGATGGTTGTTGTGGACATAAAGAGTTGCCGTTCAATCAGGACAGGATGTGTCGAGTACAGGGGGTGAATGGGAAGTATTCATTCGATCAGCGCATAGAGCTGCCGAATTTCGAGATCCCATATCGAGCTATCGATAGTCTCCAGCAACATCGGGATCTCATCGAAGCGTGGATCATTCATGATGTAGCGAAATGCCTCCCAGCCAATCTTGCCGATACCGAGACTCTCGTGACGGTCAATGCGCGCTCCCAGGTCAGGCTTGCTGTCATTCAGATGCATAGCGCGCAGATAGCGAAAACCGACAACCTCTTCAAATTCATAAAAAGTCTGCTTGCAGGCAGCGGTGGTGCGCAGGTCGTAACCGGCAGTAAAGATATGGCAGGTATCGATACACACGCCGACACGCTCTTTGTCATCGACCTGTTCGATCATTGCGGCGATCTGTTCAAAACGATGCCCCAGGTTGGTTCCCTGTCCGGCTGTCGTTTCGATAACCGCAGTCACATCCGTGGTCTGCTGCAGCGCCAGGTTGATGGACTCGGCGACACGTGCAATGCTGTCGGCTTCAGAGATCTGCTTGAGTGTGCTGCCCGGGTGGAAATTCAGCAGCTTGAGCCCCAACTGTTCACAGCGCTGCATCTCATCGTGGAAGGCATCGCGTGATTTTTGCAGCTTTTCATTCTCAGGATGACCAAGATTGATCAGGTAGCTGTCATGCGGGAGTACCTTGTCAGGAGAGATGTTCGTCTCCTGCAAGTTGTTTTTAAAGGCCGTGATACTCTCTTCTGACAGTGGTTTTGCTTTCCATTGCCGCTGATTCTTTGTGAACAGCGCAAAGGCCTTGGCGCCAATCTTGTGTGCGTTCAAAGGTGCATTTTCAACGCCGCCCTGGGCGCTGACGTGGGCTCCAACATATTTCATCGGGTTT
>JAQYVP010000152.1 GCA_030145485.1 Chromatiales bacterium | reverse complement strand
TTGCCGTTGACGATCCGCGCGGTGAATTGTAGGGGTTGGAACAATTGGAACATCCTGTAGGTCGCGACCAGGCGCAAACACTGGGCTCCAACCGTCCTGGACGCAGTTTTGACAGCAGCGGCCAGGGACGCCACGCTATGGGGACATCGGTGGAGCCAAAGGAGCAAGAGGCCATTCGCTTCGCCAAGCAGGTCGGCGACCATCTGCAGGCAGCCTGTCATGCTGACCGCTGCAAGCGGCTGCTGCTGGTTGCCGACCCTCATTTCGTCGGCCTGTTGAAAGAACAGCTCGGCTCATTGACGGATGTAACGGTTACCGAAATCGTAAAGAACCTGGGACAGTATGATTCCCGTGAAATCCGCTCTCACCTGCCTGAGCGTTTATGAGTGTCCCCGCTACGGCCGCTGTTCTCGAACAGCTCTCCTGGCGCGCATTCAGGAATAAACCTGTTTTAAATATTCATTGATGCTCTTTTGCACCTCATACGGGCGCCTGACAATATCCTGTATCAGCCTGAAAAGTGGATAGTCTGCCGTATTGAACAACCGATGCTGACTCACCATCTCGAGTGTATGGATACCCTCCCCTTCGATACCCCGGAGTTCCTCTCTTGCCAGCATGCGTCCCAACGCATGATGGTGTGAATCCTCACTGGTGGCAGTCGTGATAAGGTCACCCAGTCCCGCTAGATGATAAGGACTACCCGCCAGCCCGCCCATTTCACGGACAATCCGGTCCAGTTCCAGCATGGCGGCGACCGCGAGGTAGCCACGCATGTTATCACCCAGCTGTAATTCATCCGCCATGCCGAATACCAGGGCATAGACATTCTTCAGGATCACCGACCAGCTTATCCCTGTGATATCTGAAGTATGCTCAATATAAAGAGGCGCACCATCATATAACGCGCGTATCTTGTGATATAAGTCTCGATCATCACACCCAAGTTGTGCAAAGGCAGAACGGCCGGCACGGATTTCCTCGGAAATCATCGGCCCATACAGCAAGGCATAGGCCTGATGCGATGCAAGCGCCCCGGCAAATATTTGCGCCGCGGTTTGACCTGTTTCATCCAGACCCTTGGCAATACTCAAGCAGAGACAGCTTCTCTTGAGCAGTGGCGCAATCTGTTCAGCGACCTCCCGGTGTGGATTGACCGGCAGGCAAAACAATACAATATCCGCCTGGGACGCCGCATCCTCAAGCACCACGGACTGGAAGCTGCCCTGAGGGTATTTCTCCCAGATATCCAGTTGCTGATGTGCTTTGAGAAGGTATTCCATGGCATGGCCCATTTCGCCATACCCCAGGATTAACACCCTGGATTGTTCTGTCATACGCCACACCTTTTTTGTCTTTTAAACGTGTCATCATCAATTCACAGCTCTATCATATAGCAATCAAAACAGCTCTGGAACCAGCTGTTTTTGATCCGGGTGCGGTATGATATGCATATAGAAAATGTACACGGCAAGCGGAGAGATCATGGCAACTATCCAAAAAATCACGTTGGATGTCCTCAAACCCCATCGCCCCAACGCCCTGGAATTTGCTGCAGCGGTGGCTGACCTGAGTCAGGAGATGCGCGTTCAGGTAATTGTTGACGCGGTCGATGAAAAAACCGAGAGTATTCTGCTGGTGATCGAGGGCGGAGAGATTGACTTCGATGCAATTTCACAACGCATCAGCGAAATGGGCGCTACGCTGCACAGCATCGATGCGGTAGAAGTGCTCGGCACTCAAACTGACACGGCTGACGCCTCCTGATGCAGAGTGGGGAGTTGCATCGCCTGCTATTGCATGTGCAAGGCGCACGGGGCATCGCCAGGCGCTATTTTATCACCAACGGCTTCGATGGCGCGCTCACCATGCTGGGGCTGATGGTTGGTTTTTTCCTCAGCGAGCACGTCGCATTGCCGGTTGCGATCAAAGCCTGTCTTGGCGCAGCGGTAGCATTGTGCATGAGCGGTTTGAGCAGCGCCTATCTGAGCGAGTCGGCTGAAAGAAAAAAGGAGCTGCATGAACTGGAACAGGCCCTGATTGCTGATCTTGGGAATTCGGATGTAGGCCGTGCAAGCCGGCTGGTCCCTGTTGTCGTTGCACTGGTCAACGGCATGTCGCCCCTGCTGATCTCGCTGACGATCATGACGCCGCTGTGGATGGCGCAGCAGGGTATCGCCCTGCCCTTGTCGCCCTTCCTGCTTGCCTCGCTCATCGCCCTGCTGTTGATGTTCCTGCTCGGCGTGTTGCTGGCCAGGCTCAGCAGGGAGTTCTGGCTGTGGTCAGGGTTGCGCGCCCTGGCAATCGCCACAGGTACGGCGCTGATCATTGTTGTCATCAGCATGTAGATGATCAGCTGATAACCATCCCGTCGAAGAGTGACATCAAGCCACACTGTACGCTGTGACTTCAACGATCATCAGGGTTCCGGTTACTGCCTGTCAACGGCACGAAGGAGACCGGTAGAACTGCTTTCTCGGTGATATTCCCCTCTTCATCCTTGCTGATTTCCATCAACTGCTGCGTCATCCATTGGCCTCCCAACGGAATCACCGTCAACCTCCAGCATGTCCGTCATCAGGGCAACGATATAGGGCTGTGAAATCGTCTGTCCCTGGCCAATCGAGAGCGGATAGTTGCCCCAGGCGAGTTCCCGATCCTCGTCGCGCACGAAATCTTCACGATTGACCTGCATCATTGCCTCGTAAACTTCGGGTTTGAGACTCTCCCTGCCGGTATAGGATGCAGTTTGCCTGACCTCGCTTTTGATTTCTAGAATCAGCCTCTCGAGTGCCCGGGATGGAATTGCCTGCGTCATGTGCCTT
>JAQYVP010000140.1 GCA_030145485.1 Chromatiales bacterium | reverse complement strand
ATGAGGCAGAAATTAAAGTACCAAGAAGTGCAGGATTTTTGTTTGTGGTTTTTGTTGCCGCGTCGGGCGCATAGTGAACTATGTAACCAAAGTGGCGGCGAAAACCACGGACAAAAAGACAAGCGAGATTGGTATTTTAATGAATGCCTCATCCCTTAATGGTTGTTTTTTAGTTCGAGTTCCCCAATATTCACATGATGGATACGCTGCTGCTTATCCACGAAATTTTTCTTCAATTTTCTTCAATTATTCAGGTAAAGAGTATGGATGTCCTAGAACGTATCAAAGAACAGGTTGAAAGCAACCCGGTCATTCTCTACATGAAGGGGACTCCTCAATTTCCTCAATGTGGTTTTTCTTCACGCACCGCTGCGGCGCTGCAGGATTGCGGCGTTAAATTTGCCTATATCAACGTACTGTCCGACCCGGAGGTCTTTGAAAATCTTCCCCGCTATGCTGACTGGCCAACCTTTCCGCAGCTCTATATCGACAAGGAGCTGGTTGGAGGCTGCGACATCACGCTGGAGCTGCACGAAAGCGGTGAACTGCAGAAGATGGTGGAAGAGGCCGGAAAACAGTGGGCTGAGGAAGAGAATGCCTGATTTATTTGTCATTGCGAGGAGCCTCAGCGACGTGGCAATCTCCTTGAGATTGCCACCGCTGCGCTCACAATGACGGGGTGCTTGTCAGGCAATGCTCGCAATAGATGTAACTTTTCAATAACTCCGTGTGTGTGATTAAAATGCTATCGCATTTCATCGTGGTCAGAAGACCACTCCTACATCTGATGTCTCATAGAGACGTAGGAGCTGGTCTTCTGACAGCGAAATGCACGAGATTATTGAGAAGATACCGATAGATGGCATATCTACTTGAATTAAAAAGGCGATCATCTGATCGCCTTTTTAATTCAGTAGTTTTCAGCAGGAACGAAATTCTCTTCGATGGTGTGCGGCGGCTTGTACCATGAGAGTTTTTCATGCAACTCCACGACTTCGCCGATGATGATCAGGGTTGGTGGTTTGGGTTGCTCTTTCTCCACAATATCCATAATGGTTTCAAGTGTTCCGGTAAAGACGCGTTGCATATGCGTGGTTCCCTGCTGAACCAGGGCTGCCGGCATATCTGCAGAGACGCCATGCGCCTGCAGTTCACGCGTTATTACGGGTAACCCCTTGAGTCCCATATAGAAGACGATCGTCTGCTGTGGCTGGGCCAGTTGCTCCCAGTTGAGATTCATGCTGCCGTCTTTCAGATGCCCGGTAACGAATGTCACAGACTGCGCATAATCGCGATGCGTTAACGGAATGCCTGCATAGGATGCGCATCCGGCAGCAGCGGTAACCCCCGGGATGACCTGGAATGGAACACCCTCTTCAGCAAGTGTATCGATCTCTTCACCGCCGCGTCCAAAAATAAAGGGGTCGCCTCCCTTGAGGCGCACCACCCGCTTGCCTTCTTTTGCCAGTCTCGCCAGCAGTTTGTTGATCTCTTCCTGGGGCATGGCGTGATTGTCGCGTTCCTTGCCGACATAGATGCGTTTTGCGTCCCGTCGGGTCATCTCGACGATCGGTTTTGCAACCAGGCGGTCATAGACGACGACATCGGCCTTTTGCATGCAGCGCAGCGCACGAAAAGTGAGCAGGTCAGGATCACCGGGGCCTGCCCCAACCAGATAGACTTCACCCATGCCTGCATCGGGTTTTGCCTCCTGCAGTGCTTTTTTCATGACCACTTCCGCCTCTTCCATATGGCCGGAGAAGACGCGTTCAGCTACGCCGCCCTGCAGCACATTATCCCAGAATCTCCGTCGGTCATCGTGATCGGAAAATGTTTGCTTCACCTGCTCGCGAAAATTTGCAGCAAGCTCGGCAAGCCGCCCATATCCGGCTGGAATCAGAGACTCCAGGCGGGCGCGGATCAGGCGTGCAAGCACTGGCGATGCGCCGCCGGTGGAGACTGCTGCAATCACGGGGGAGCGGTCGATGATCGATGGCATGATGAAGCTGCACAGCTGTGGCTGATCGACGACATTCACAGGGGTGCCGCATTTGTTTGCGGCATCGACAACCAGGCGGTTGACGGCAGCATCACTGGTTGCAGCAATCACCAGTTTGCAGCCTTTCAGATCAAGATCCTGCCAGTTGCGATTGATATGCGTGACCTTGTCACCGTCAATCAGGGCGGCAACGGCATCACTCACCTCGGGAGAGATGACCGTTACCTTGCCTCCTGCGCGCAACAGCAGGGATATTTTGCGCGTGGCAACATCACCGCCGCCAACAACAATGCAGGTTTTACCTTGAATATTCAGAAAAATGGGTAGGAATTCCATGGGCTTTGTCCGGCTGCTAGCATGGGATGGAATTTAGCATGATCTGCTTCCGTCATGCTACGCAAGAGTGCATTCGACTTGTATATTAGAGTATTATAATATATACTGATAAAATTATTTTATTAATTTTGGCAGGGAATTGATTCACATGATGGTCAGTGAAATTGATGCTGCAGAGCTGAAGCGCCGCATGGATGCCGATGAGAAATTCGTACTCTATGATATCCGCAGTGATGCCGAGGTTGCGCAGGGCATATTGCCTGATTCAGAGCATCTTGCGATGCATCTGATTCCATTGAAGATGCAGGATTTCCCAAAGGATCAGGATGTCATTCTCTATTGTCGAAGTGGTGCACGCTCTTATCACGCCTGTGGCTATCTGCAACAGCAGGGAATCGAGAATTCTGTCAACTTGCGCGGTGGTATCATCAGCTGGGCGCAGCATGGGTTTGAAATCGTTTCCAACGTCGTCTGATTGCCGGGTTTGTGGCACACCGTCTTTCAGGCTGAACCATCCTGCCTCATGAAAATCGCTGTCGCGTCATCACCACAAATCCCTGCCGGGAAACTTCGCCAGCTGGCAGATTCTGTATCGCTGCCGCTCTATGATGATGCACCTGATGCAGCCTATCTACTCTACCAGACTGCGAATTACCTGCAGTTGCGCTCATTGATTGAACCGCAGATCAAACCGCTCTCAATCGATTTCAGCACAGGAAAGAACCGCCATCGCCGTCTCTATGGCGGAGGCAGGGGGCAGCATCTGGCAAGAGCAATTGGTTTAAAAAAGCACCCGCATCCCATTCTCGTCGATGCCACGGCGGGCCTCGGTCGTGATGCTTTTATGCTGGCAACGCTTGGCTGCAGGGTAACCATGCTTGAGCGCTCGGCCGTTATCGCAGCTTTACTGCGTGATGGTTTACAGCATGCACAGGAATCGGATGATGAAGCAGTCAGAAAGATTACGCAGCAGATGCAACTTGTGCATACCGATGCAATCAATTGGCTGAAATCAGGCGGAGGCAGGGCAGATGTCATTTTCCTTGACCCGATGTTTCCCGCGCGCAAAAAATCAGCAAAGGTAAAAAAGGAGATGCGTTTTTTTCAGGACATTGTGGGCCGGGATCCTGACGTCGATGAGCTTTTCACTGCGGCTCTCGATGTGGCCACACGACGTGTGGTTATCAAGAGACCAGTCAAGTCAGGATATGTTGAAGAGAGAACAGCAGACTTCTCGATTGCTGGTAAAACAACACGTTATGATATATACCTTACTCATAATGATATTACTGAATGAAAGATTTACTTGTGCTTTCATCTGTTTTAGAATATAAGTGCCTACTTATTCAACAAAAACGAATTTTTTCTGGAGATCCAAATGGCTGATTTTGATGATGAACTCGATGCAAGTGGTCTGAACTGCCCACTACCAATCCTGCGTGCTAAAAAAGCGCTGAATGGTTTGGATGCAGGTAAAGTGCTGCATATCATTGCGACCGATCCTGGTTCAGTGAAAGATTTCGAAGCCTTTGCCAAGCAAACAGGAAACGAACTGCTGGAATCAACGGAAGAAGGCGGTAAATTTCATTTCTACATGAAGAAAGTCTGATCCACTGACTTTTTTCCGACGCTAACAAGAAGAGGATATGATCGATGGATGAAAAAAAGTTAGCCATCATTGCAACCAAGGGTACCCTTGACTGGGCGTATCCTCCGTACATTCTGGCATCGACTGCCGCCGCGCTTGGATATGAGGTAGAGATCTTTTTTACCTTTTATGGTCTGCAGCTGGTACGCAAGGATCTCAGTGGTTTGAAAGTCAGTCCGCTTGGCAATCCCGGCATGCCGATGAAGATGCCTTTTGGCCCTGACTGGTTCAAAAGCATCAACTGGAATATTCCCAATATTATCCAGGCGGGTATTCCGGGTTATGAGAATGTGGCCACTGCGCTGATGAAAAAAACCATTGAAAATAATGGTGTTGCAACGATTCCGGATTTACGCGATCTTTGTCTGGAAGCAGAGGTGAAATTCATCGCCTGTCAGATGACCGTTGATCTGTTTGGATTTGAGCACAGTGACTTCATCGATGATATCGAATATGCTGGTGCAGCATCTTTCTTCGATTTTGCCGGTGAGAGTGACATCTGTCTCTATATCTGATTATTTCAGCGAAGCATCTCTAAAGCCGCCCTCATGGGCGGCTTTTTCGTTTTCAACCAGTACGTTATGGCAAGGAGTCGTAACTTCTCAAAAAGTCGGTGCATTGTTCGAGTCTGCGCAGGGTCGGGATCAGCCTTTCAGGGACGCGTGAATACGTCCCTGGTCGCTTCCGGCATCCTGCCTCTGGCGACATTAATACATCCATGTATGTCATAAGCTCTGATAAAACATCCCTGTTTTATACAGCCCTGAAAAGCAGACTCCCGACCCTACTTCCAGCACGGGGTTATTGAGAAGTGACAAGGAGTTGTAGGGTGGTGTAAGCGACAGCGCACCCCACCATTTTCTTGCGATGCGTGGAGTTTTATGACACTCGCTTAACCGCCGTCATTGCTATGCTTCTTTTTGTTCTTCAAGCTTCTCTTCAATGCATCCAGCGAGACACTCTGTGTATCGCCTGATTGCTGTGTCGTCACGGGTTTTTTGAGAACAAAGATGCGATGACCATTGATCATCGCCGAGATATCCGAGCCGCTTCCTCCCAGGTCATGTAGAAATACAGCGACAACATGAACGACAGTAAAGCCGGTGATGACATAGGCGCCGATGATGTGAATGTCATGCAGGTTGACCATGCCAAGGTAGGGGTGGCTTTGTTGAAACGCTCCGCTGATGATCTGCATGAGTAAAAACAAAAACAGCAGCAGATAGACTGGTCCCCATAACGGATTATGCGCATACCAGTTGGGCAGAGGACTACGGCCGAGTGAAAAGTAGTATTTGAGCACCGCCGCAGCGCTGCGCAGGCGGTTTCCATCAGGCTCGCAGTCGCTGATATGATCAGTGTCTGTGCCAAAAAAGAGCAGGTAGATACGAAGCAGTATGGCGGGAATGAGAAATGCCGCAGCGAGAAAGTGATCATCCAGCAGGGTGGATGCCGGCAGTGGCTCGCTCTCCATTCTCCAGCCTGTCGCTATCAGCACCACAACTGCAACAGCCATCACCCAGTGGGCGATGCGCAGAGCACGGCTCCAGACGGGAATACGTTGTATCTCATTCATCGGCGATAGTCCCTCGTAGCTGACCCTGTTCAACCCTGTTCATGTGAATAGTATCGCAATCTGACGGGGGAAATCACTGCAAATTGCCAGTCAGTTCTGCTGCTGCTCTATTGTTGATTGTATTTTTGCCGTATTTAGGCAAAAATAGGCTCGGGAAACATCATTATAATCTGGACAAAAAATATGAGAAAAGAGTCCGGCATCATTTCATTATTAAAAGAACGTGCCAATTGCAAAACCTGCAATCTCTCCAACCTGTGTCTGCCGGTCGGGATTTGCGACGAGGATGTGGAAAAACTCAATTTCATCGTGCAGCGAAGTACACCCTACCATCGAGGGGATCTGCTGTATCAGCAGGGTGATCATTTCAGAGGCCTCTATGTCGTCAAATCCGGTTCTGTAAAAAGTTATTATGCGGATCGTGATGGTTTGGAGCATGTCGTTGGCTTTTTTCTACCTGGTGAAATCATCGGTCTGGAAGCGATTCATTCGGGATGCTACAACTGCACGGCGAGTGTGCTTGAAACGACCTCTGCCTGCGAAGTGCCTTTTGAGCAGCTTGAACATCTGACTGAAGAGATTCCCGGATTACAGCATCAGTTGCTGCGCCTTCTGAGCAAGGAGGTTCATAACGATTGCGGTATGGTTGCGCTGCTGGGAAACAACTCCGCCGAGCAACGTGTTGCTGCTTTCCTGGTGTCACTCTCTTCACGCCATCATAGCAGGGGACTCTCGCCCAAGGAGTTCAACCTCAGCATGTCGCGGGCTGAGATTGCAAGCTACCTGGGACTGGCAGTGGAGACTGTAAGCCGTACATTCTCCAGATTCCAGGAGAAAAAGCTGCTCATGGTAGAGCGAAAAAATATAAAGTTGCTGGATATCGATGCACTCTCTGAAGTCGGTGGTCAATGTTCCTCGGAGATGCCTCAGCATTCCGGCAGACGACACGCATAGCAAACTAAGCCTCATGTTAAAACCTGCTGCCAGGGAGTTTTTTCACAGGGCCTCTCGTTTTATAAGACTTCTCGCTTCGCGCTTCTGTATTCACAACGGGCTGCAGAATGCCGCCTCGCTAACCTATACCACGCTGTTGTCACTGGTTCCATTGACCACCGTGGTGGTGGCAATACTGACGGCATTTCCTGTTGCCGATCAGATGGCAGATATGATCCAGGATTTTATTTTTGAAAACTTCGTTCCGGCCGCCGGAGCGCAGGTGCAGCAGTATTTGCAGGAGTTTTCCAGCAACGCATCCAGGCTGACCGGCATCGGCTTTGCTGCACTCATCATTGTGGCACTGTTGATGATGAGAAACATCGATCAGGCGTTGAATAGCATCTGGGAGGTTCCGCGTCGGCGAACCCTCGCCAAACAATTTCTGATTTACTGGGCGCTGTTGTCACTGGGTCCGCTGTTGCTTGCCCTGAGTCTGGCGGTCACCTCCTATATCATCTCGATGCCACTGGTTGTGGAGGCTGAGGAGACCCTGGGGCTTGGCAGGCGATTGATCCGCTTTGCCCCGCTGGCAGCCTCGATGCTGGCTTTTTTTCTGATGTATCTGGTTATTCCTAACCGGCGTGTTCCACTGCTGCATGCGCTCTTTGGCGGTCTGTTGGCAGCCGTGCTGTTTGAACTGGCAAAACACGCTTTTGCCTTCTACGTCACAACCTTTACCAGCTACCAGGCAATCTACGGTACCTTGGCGGTGATTCCAATCTTCCTCGTCTGGGTCTATCTTTCGTGGGTGATCTTTCTGTTGGGAGCGGAATTTACCTGCAGTCTGTCGATATTCGGTAGTAGCCACGAGGGAGCAGCTGATGAGAGAGCTCAATTCGAGCAGGCATTGCAATTGCTGGCGCAACTGCAGCATGCCCATCAGCGCGGAGAGCAGATTTCTGCTGATGAATTAATTGGCGCCGTCAAGGCGGGTTCGGCTCAACAACTGCAATCTCTGCTGACAGGATTGCAGCGGGCTGGATATATTCTTGAAGTTGAAGATGAGCGTCTGCTTCTGGCCATGGATCTGCGCCACGTGACTCTGTATGCGCTCTTCAGGGATCTTGAAATGGCATTACCTGTGGTAGGGAGCAGTGGCAGCGGGATGTTGGACAGGCGATTGCAGCAGGCGGAGACAGCGCTGGAGGAGTCGCTGGGAGTCTCTGTCGAGGAGGTTATCGTAGCGGAGGGGTACCTTTCAGCATGAACGCTTGCTTGGGCATCTCTGCCTCCGACGTTTCCTCCAGATATACCCAATATCAGTGACTTGTGTGCGCCTATCGTATTATCTCAATAACTCCGTGCATTTCGCGGTCAGAAGACCGCTCCCACAATAAATATTGACCACAAACGTAGGAGCGCTCGTCTGACCGCGAATTGTATTTGTATCGGTCACACGCAGCCGGTTGGCTTTGGTAGTCCGCCATATTTAGAAATTGGCTTCATGGGACCTGTTTGCCACTGCATGTAGAGCTCTTTCTTGTCGACACCAACATATTTTACAAACTTGCGAATCGGCGCCACAACATTTTCTGATTCATAATATTCACGTGCTTTGAAAATCTGCTCCCACATGGCATCGGTGATCTCAAAATCGTCAACTTCAGCCATAGCCTTGCCGATTTCAAGTGTCCAGTCATCTATACTGCGCAAATATCCATCACCATCGCGTTCGGGAATTTCAATACTCATTTTTTTACCTTGATAAGTGTGTGTTAAATACAGCAATATAATAACCCAGTAAAATGCTAAAGAATAGCTTTTTTTGATATGAGGTAGAATATTGCTCATCAACCATCGCTTACAATATCGAATAACACAGGTCACACTCCTATCAGTATCAGGCAGTAAATATGAGTGAATTAGTCAAACAGGCAAGAGACTTTGCAACCCTGGCGCACCAGCGAATCAACCATCGTCGCAAATACACCAAGCAGCCATACCAGGTCCATCTGAAATCCGTGGCGCAGATCGTGGCATCCGTCACCGATGACGAGGAGATGATCGCTGCCGCCTGGCTGCATGACACGGTCGAGGATACAGCGGCCACGCACTATGACATTGAACAGCAGTTCGGTAAAGAGGTGCATGACCTTGTTTATGCGTTGACTGATATCAGTAAACCGGGTGACGGCAACCGTGCTACGAGGAAAGCAATTGACAGGTCGCATCTGTCCGGGGCTTCGGTGCGTGCAAAAAGCGTCAAGCTGGCCGACCTGATCGATAACCTGCGCGACATTTGCAAACATGACGAAAAATTCGCCAGGGTTTACCTGCATGAGATGTCTGCACTGCTGGAGGTGTTAGGGGAGGGCGACGAGGCTCTGTTGCACAGAGCCGGCAAGGAGTTATGCCGCTGTTCCGGAAAACTGGGTCTGGATCATCCGCCTGGTTCGATGCTGGTTGCCGAGGAGAGAACAGCCCCATGGCACGGAGGCTTCTCCCCGCGTCGCATACAGCGTATTTTCAAAGATGTCTTTACTGCGCGTGATGTTGGTGAACTAATACGCTCTTTTGATGCCGAACGGCTCTCATCTGAAGTCAGGGAGGTGATGCATGAGCAAACTGTCGCAGTCGCCGGGGTTAGAAAGGGTGGCCAGGTTACAGGCTATGTTAGAATCGAGGATCTGACTTCAGGGACATGCGGTCAGCGCGCCCGCAGCTTCAGTCATGACCAGGTGGTGTATGACGATACATCCTTGATGGACGTTATTCTCATTCTGACCCGGCACGACTACTGTTTTCTCGCGCTGCTCGACGAAGTGGTTGGTGTGATTACCCGCGTGGACATGGAGAAGCCCATCGTCAGAATGTGGCTGTTTGGCATGATCACTATCATCGAGATGGAGTTTTCCGTCTTGATCCACAAAAAGTGGCCGAATGAGAACTGGCGTGACCTCTGCTCTGCGGGGCGTCTGAGAAAAGCCGAAGCGCTGTGTGAAGAGCGGCTGCGTATCTCCCAGCAGAGTGATCTGCTTGATTGCATGCAGTTGGGTGACAAGGCGAGAGTGCTGTTCAATGATGCGGAGATACTCAAACAAATTGGCTTCAACTCCAGATCGGAAGCTGACCGGGCGATAAAGAATGTTGAGTCACTGCGCAACAATCTCGCCCATGGACAGAGCATTGTTGCTTATGACTGGCCGTCGATTGTCGGCTTGACACAGGGTGTTCAACGCATGATGGCAAATATCTAGCCGATCCTGGCACAGAAAAATTTTCATGACAGACACTGCGATGCATTTTGTACTCAAACAACTTTTCACTCTCACTGTGGCAGCCTCCGCGGTCATGTTGATGACAGCCTGTGCCTCTATTGGAAAAATAGAGAACCAGCCGCTTGCGCATATTCCTGACGAGCCGCATGGCTACAGTCTGGAGAAGCATGCCCAGGGTTATGAGCGGGGTGAAACCGAGCTGGTGCTTGCTTTTTCAGGTGGAGGCACACGTGCGGCAGCCCTCTCCTATGGTGTTCTAAAGGAGTTGCGTGATACAACGATTCACCGCAGGGGGGAAAATCAGCGCATGCTGGATGAAGTGGACCGCATCAGCTCTGTCTCGGGAGGCAGTTTTACTGCTGCCTATTACGGACTCTTTGGCGATCGGGTTTTCGAGGATTATGAAGAGGTTTTCTTGAAAAAAAATGTTCAGGCGGACCTGAAAGATCTGGTGTTGAGCTTTACCGGTTTCATCGGACGGACAATCAAGGCGACGAGCCGCACCGAGGAGGCGGTCAGATATTATGATAAGCATATTTTCCATGGAAAAACCTTTGCCGATCTCGAAAAGTCGAAAGGTCCTCTGATCCTCATCAATGCATCCGATCTCAATTCAAGAAGCCAGTTTGTCTTTATCCAGCCGCAGTTTGATGCGCTCTGCTCGGATCTCTCCACCTTCAAGGTCGCCAGGGCTGTGGCCGCATCGTCCGCAGTGCCGATTCTTTTTGATCCAATTCTGCTGCAGAGCAATTCAGATTGTCATGTTTCGAAATCGGCCTGGTTGAGAGATGCGGAAGAGCGCGCCAGACGCACTGATGACAAGCGCCTGGAAGAGTATGTGGAGAGTATGAACTACTATGTCGAACATCCGGAGAGGCCTTATGTCACGCTGGTCGATGGGGGTGTGACTGACAACCTGGGGGTGCGCACCCTGCACCGGGTCGCCCAACTGAAGGGAGCCAGCAGGCTTGGCTACAGCAAGCTAAATCGCAGCAATCGCGTCAAACGCTTCGTCATTATCGTTGTCAATGCATCGACCTCTACGCCGACCGAAATCGGTAAAACCAGGCAGTTGCCGTCGATTGGCAACAGCTTCAATGCGCTGACAGATATGCAGTTGCATCTCTATAATACTGAAACCAACGAGCTTCTGAAGAGTGAGTTGAAAAAGTGGGCGAAACTGGTTTCGCCGCCAGGCCGTACAATCAAACCCTACTATATCGAGCTGGATTTCACATCCTTGAAAGACCCGGCAGAGATCTCTTTTTTTAACAGCATTCCCACCAGCTTTTCACTCGAGGCAGAGCAGGTTGATCGTCTTGTTGAGTTGGCCGGACGGCTGATGCGTGATCATCCAGAGTATCAAAAGTTGCTCAGGGATATGGGTGCAAGCAAGCGATAACGTTTCAATCACTCTATGCATCATTTGAGTCTGTCAAGGCGTAGGGCGCAATAAGCGCAGCGCATTGCGCCGCATGGGAAGATGCACAGCGCAGCGTAACCCCATATCCTTTCAGGATACAACTATGTCAAATAATCAATTCGACCTCCTCGGCAAGCGGCGCTTTCTGCCGCTGTTCATCACCCAGTCTCTGGGCGCTTTTAATGACAATGTCTTCAAGAACGGCATCCTGTTTCTGGTGACTTTTGTGCTGGCTGACCAGTCGGGTTTGAATGCCCCGCTGCTGGTTGCAATTGCCGGCGGCATCTTTATCTTCCCCTTTTTCCTGTTCTCCGCCAGTGCCGGACAACTGGCTGAAAAATATGACAAGGTGGCGCAAATTCGCCTGCTCAAACTGACTGAGCTGGGGCTGATGATTGCGGCAGGCGTCGGTTTTATGCTGCAAAGCGTATGGTACCTGATGGCGATCCTGTTCCTCATGGGAACTCAGTCAGCTTTCTTCGGCCCGATCAAGTACAGTATCCTGCCGGAACAGCTCAAGCCAAAAGAGTTGCTTGGTGGCAACGCCCTGGTGCAGGCAGGCACTTTTCTTGCCATACTGCTCGGCACTATCGCCGGAAAAATCGTACTGGAAGAGAATGGCGCCATGCTGGTGTCACTGCTGATCATCGCGGTTGCCATAGCAGGGTGGATATCCAGCCGTTATATTCCATCGACCGGTCCGATGGTTCCTGAACTGAAGGTGGACTACAACGTCTTCACCTCGACCTGGGAGATGTTGCGCTACGCAAAGAGCCAAAAAGGGATCTTTTTGACTATTCTTGCAATCTCCTGGTTCTGGCTCATTGGCGCTACTTTTCTGACGCAGATCACTCCTTTCGCAAAGGAAGTTATCGGCGGCGACCAGAATCTTGCGACGCTGCTGCTGGTGTTGTTCTCCGTTGGCATGGCGCTGGGCTCCCTGTTGTGCAACAGTATGCTGAAGGGAGAGGTGCATGCTACCTTCGTACCCCTGGGCGCTCTTGGTATGACGATCTTTGCCATCGATCTGTTCTTTGCGAGCCGGAGTTTTACGGCAGGCGGCACAACTCTGGTAACTGTATCGCAGTTTCTCGATCATTTCCGCGGCTGGAGAGTCGTTGTAGATGTTGTTCTCATCGCCGTCTCCGCAGGCATCTACATCGTGCCGTTGAATACCT
>JAQYVP010000130.1 GCA_030145485.1 Chromatiales bacterium | reverse complement strand
GCGACAGTGAGGCTGGCGGCAAGGACGAGGCTGGGAATCTTTGCAGAGATATTCATGAGGTTACCTGATTGTAATATGGAGAATTATGCAACTTGCGAGTATATCACCGACAGCATCTTAGGATGTTGATGAATTCCAATCCAAAGAGTGGCGATAGCGCGCTGTATACTGAGTGACTCTATTAAAAACCCACCCGACTCCCATGAAAGAAGCCGTATATAGATACAACCCTGAAGCTGAGTTCTACATTGACGAAGGCTGCTACATCACGGAGCTAAGCAATACAGCGGATGACGCAGGTCTCTCGATCGCAAAGGTGCGTGTCAAACCCGGAGCAACTACCCGCTGGCACCGTCTTATAGGGACAGCGGAACGCTATGTCATCCTCGAAGGGAGCGGTTTTGTCGAAACAGGTGAGAACATGCAGGAAGATGTTGGCGTCGGTGATGTGGTGCTGATCCCATCTATGCGACGCCAACGGATCACCAACACCGGCGATAACGACCTGGTCTTTCTAGCCATCTGCACTCCCCGTTTTGAAAATGGTGTTTATGAAGATGCCGGAGAGTGAAAAAGATAGATCCGTAGGGTGCAGTAAGCACAGCGCATTGCACCATGATTTAGCAATCACTCCGTGCATTGAATACGCATTTTCCAGCTGTAGGTTGGGCAAAGGAGCGAAGCGACGTGCCCAACCTACGATCTATTTTTTACCGCGGAATACCCGGACCACACGGAAGCATTTTGTTCTCTTTCCGTGTATTCAGTGTGTTCCGTGGTTTAGGGGTTGTCCATCTACAGCGATGCTGCAGAAAATGTATCGCAGCTGTTGATATCGCCGCCGATGATTCCTTTTTTGAACCAGCGTACGCGTTGTGCAGATGAGCCGTGTGTAAAGGAGTCCGGCCTTACCATGCCGCTGGAACGCTTCTGCATTGCGTCATCACCAATGGCCGTCGCCGCATTCAACGCCTCTTCGATATCCCCCTCCTCGAGGAACTGTTTGGCTCTTTGGGTGCGATTTGCCCACACCCCGGCAAAACAGTCGGCCTGCAGCTCCAGGCGCACGGCAGCAGAATCAGCGCCTTTGCGGTCACGCCCCACTTTTTTATCGATGCCCAGCAGATGCTGAACATGGTGTCCCACCTCATGCGCCACCACATAGGCCTGGGCAAAATCACCAGGCGCCTTATATTTACGTTTCATCTCGCGGTAAAAAGCCAGATCGATATAGACTTTCTGATCAGCAGGACAATAAAAAGGCCCCATCGCCGCCTGTGCAGTTCCACAAGCCGACTGCACCATACCGGTAAACATCACCAGTTTAGGCTCGGTATAGCGCACCCCCGCTTCGGCAAACACCTCGTTCCAGGCATCTTCGGTATCGGCCAGGATAGTCTCCACCATGGCGGCCAACTGCTGCTCCTCTGCAGTCGGCTTGTAATCCGTCTGTTGAACCTGGGTTTCACCACCACCCAGTTGGTTGCCGATATTCATTGCCACTTTTGGATCCACACCAAAATACATGGCAATCAGCCCCAGTACAATAACACCGATGCCCATGCTGCCTTTGCTCACCATACGCGTGCCACGGCGATCCTCGACATTGGAACTTCTTCTACGGTTTTGCCATCTCACTGTATTTATCTCCTCTTTTAGCAAACCTGATAACACGAAGCGCACGAAGATTACGAAGAATCAATTGGATACAAAAAAGTCTTCGTGCACTTCGTGTCCTTCGTGGTGAGTCTCTTTCTACATTGAGAATTGCTGTAAGAAATCAGATAATTTCAACATCATATTTTTTCACCATCTTGTCGACAGTAAGCAATATCATATGTTCCGTCAGCGCCTGGGCAATAATCATTCTGTCGAAAGGATCGTTGTGATAAAGCGGAAGCGAGCGCAAACCAACAATATGGCCGGGATTCAGAGTAAGAAGCTCAAACCCATCTGACTTGATCGCATCGATGTAGCCTGAATCGACAACCAACTTGCCAACAGCCCGTTTGATTTCAATTTCCCACAAGCTTGCCACACTGACAATAACATGGTTATTGGGCTCGCTGATTATCTGCCTGTGTCTGCCGGAAAGTTTTGGATCATCATAGAGCCACCAAAGTATAATATGCGTATCAAGCAGATATCGCATCACTACTCTCCCTCAAACAGCCTGCGTATCTCTTCATCGGCTTCATTGAAGCGGCTCATGTCAAATGATTTCCCCTTCAAGATACCGGGAGTGCGCCTTTTCACTGATTTGTTATATGGCTTCAAGAGTGCTACCGGATTTCCGGCTTTGGCAATAACCACCTCTTCGCCATTCTGAACAAGCTCGACCAGTTTGGAAAGCGTACTTTTCGCCTCATGCATATTAACCATCATGATAAATCCTCTTTTCCACAGTTAGCTAA
>JAQYVP010000168.1 GCA_030145485.1 Chromatiales bacterium | reverse complement strand
CGACAAACCCGGTGATGTCAACATGACGCTGGACAAGATCTATAACTTCGGTTTTGCCATCCATGACGACTACACCAGTGCGCGTTTCCACCATGTGTCACTGGGTTACCTGCTTGGTTTTGATAATGACAGTGACAAAGTAGAGGTGAATGCAGTAAAGCGTTAAAATCGCGGCCAGAAGGCCGCTCCTACATTCCGAGTGATGAACCTGGCTTGTGGGAGCGGCCTTCTGGCCGCGATGATTAAAAGTGTTGGTTTCACGCTGCAAATGATACATATGAAAATCATTCCGCCATTATTATTGTCTCTCATGGTGAGTTCAGCGCTGGCTGCAACCACGCATGAGATTGAAATCTTCAAATTCAAGTTCCTGCCCGCCGAGATCACCATCGAGGCCGGAGACACCATCCGCTGGACCAACAAGGAGAAACGTCAATACCACAGCGTCTGGTTCGAACAGCTTGGAGAGAAGGAGCCCGACTATCTCTTTCCCGGCGACTTCTACGAGAGAACCTTCGATGAGGCAGGTGACCTCCCCTACCGCTGCGGACCACATCCAAAAATGACCGGCATGGTGCACATCACTCCAGCAGGCGACAACAAGGCCTCTACCGGAGACAGCGAGGCGGGTGCTCAACAGCAGGCCGGCAAGGTGACTGCCGCAGATGAGATTGATGAGCCACGCCGCGCCGAGATACTCTATATCCTCAAGCACGACTGCGGCTCCTGCCATGGCATGACACTGCAGGGCGGCGTCGGCCCCTCGTTAAAACCCAACGCGCTCGACAAACTCACCGTAGAGCAGGTGGCTGTCACCATCAACCATGGCCGCCCGGGGACCCCCATGCCACCGTGGAAACCATTTTTCAGCGAACAGGAAGCCAATTGGCTGGCTCAACAGCTGAAGCAGGGAACAGTGGAGCATCAAGAATGAAAAGGTTATTTTCTCTAGTGAGACCAAAGTTCAGACTCGCGTGGCATAAAAAAGATCATATTTCTCTCGCCAAGCTTCCGCGTCCTGCTCACGCCCCTCACCTGCGTCCATGCAGGCGAAGACTGCCAAGATCGCAAAGGTTTTTCTTGGCAAGCATAGCGCCTTGGCAAGAGTCATTATTGAGATCAGACTCATTTGTAAAGATGTTGGCCATTCAAGGTTTACTGGTCATCCTGTTTTTCTCAGCGACGGCAGTTCATGCACAAAAGAGCTGTGAAGTACGCGGCACGGGCGACCTCGGTGTTATTATCGAGCGCGCAAGCGGCAGTGTGCAAGTCATCGATACCAGCGCCCGTAAAACCCTGTTCAAAATCGAGAATCTGGGCGACCTCTCCCACGCCTCTGTGGTCTACTCCCGCGATGCACGCTACGCCTTTATTTTCGGTCGTGACGGCGGCCTGAGCAAAATCGACATTCTCTGCGGCAAGCTGGTAAAGCGCATCGTGCAGGGCGGCAACAGCATCGGCGGCGCCATTTCCCAGGATGGCAGCCTAATTGCAGTTTCAAATTATGAGCCGGGTGGAGTCAAGATATTCTCTGCAGACGACCTGAGCCTGGTGGCTGACATTCCCGCGACAAAGATCAGCGGCGGTAAGAACTCCAAGACCGTCGGCCTGGTTGATGTTCCCGGACAGCGTTTTGTTTTCAGTCTCTTTGACAGTGGAGAGATCTGGATCGTTGAGATGCGCAATCCTGACAAACCCGGCATCAAACGCTTTGATAAGGTGGGAGTTCAACCCTACGATGGACTGGTTACGCCGGATGGACGCTACTATATCGCCGGCCTGTTCGGTGAAGACGGTATGGCGTTGCTGGATCTGTGGCATCCGCAACAAGGCGTGAAACGCATCCTCGATCACTATGGACGTGGTGAACAAAAATTGCCGGTTTACAAAATGCCGCATCTGGAAGGCTGGGCAATGGCGGGAAACCGCGCTTTCCTTCCCGCTGTCGGCCATCATGAAGTCCTGGTTGTCAGCAGCGATGACTGGAAGCAACAGGCGCACATCAAGGTTCACGGACAACCTGTGTTTGTCATGGCAAGACCTGATGGGCGCCAAATCTGGGTAAATTTCGCCTTCCCCGACAACGACACCATTCAGGTCATCGATACCGAAACCCTGAAAATCATCAAGACATTGAAACCTGGTAAAGGCGTACTGCACATGGAGTTTACCCCGCGTGGCGAGGCAGTGTGGATGTCAGTGCGCGACGAGGATCAGATTCAAATCTTTGACACAGAGACGCTGGAACTGCTGGCAACTCTGCCGGCGGCAAAACCTAGCGGAATCTTTTTTAGCTCTCGCGCACATAAAACGGGGCTTTGACGCTCATGAATGCTCTCGAACAGGCTCTGCTCAATGATTATCAGCGGGATTTCCCTCTGCAGAGCAACCCCTATGCAGTGATTGCCAAAGCGCACAATACAGACACAGACACCATTCTGCAGCTATTGGAAAAACTCAAAAAAAAGGGGTTGATCACCAGGATCGGCCCGGTATTCCGCCCCAATACCATCGGCGTCAGTACATTGGCCGCGATGAAAATCCCCGAACACAGGCTGGAAGCCGTAGCAAAACTCGTCAACAGCTACCCTGAAGTCAATCATAATTACGAAAGAGAACATCACTTCAATCTCTGGTTCGTCGTCACTGCCTCCGATCAGCAGCATCTCGAGAACACCATACTGAACATTGAAAAGCTCACAGGCATCGCTGTCATGCGTTTGCCTCTGGTCAGGGAGCACCATATCGACCTGGGTTTCAAAATGCCCCTGCATGGCAAGGAAACCTCCGCTGTCGTCAGGAAACACCTCTCCTCCCCTCCTACCGTCAAACATAGCACCCAGCCGGATGACGCCATACAGAAACAGCTGATCGTCGCAATCCAGTCAGGGCTGCCGCTGGTGGAGCGGCCTTATGCTGAAATTGCACAGAGACTGGATATCGATGAGCAGGAAGTGATGCGGCGCATCGAGATAATGCTCACCACTGGCGCTATACGCCGCATCGGAGTCGTAGTGCGGCACCATGAACTCGGCTATCGCGCCAACGCCATGCTGGTATGGGATATAGCAGATGAACAGGTCAACGAAGTGGGGGAGCAGTTGAGTAGTGTCGATTGCATTACCCTCTGTTACCAGCGTCCACGCCACCGGCCTCACTGGCCTTACAACCTCTTCACCATGATTCACGGCAAGGAGAGGCAAAGCGTGGAACAACGCATCGAAGAGATCGTGCAACAATACGGCCTCAGCGACACCCCCAGGGCAACCCTGTTTTCGCTGCGGCGATTCAAGCAGCGCGGTGCATGCTATAGTTATGCACAACCAGAAACCCACTTTCAATTAGCCAGCAATGGATGAATCCCTGGACGAGATCGATCGCACTATCATCAACAAATTACAATACGGCTTTCCGATCTGTGACTACCCCTTTCAAATAGCAGCAGAATCACTCGACATCACCGAATCCGAGTTGCTGGAACGCATCACGACGATGCGGGACAATGGAATACTGACCCGCTTCGGCCCCCTCTTCAATGTGGAAAATATGGGCGGTACATTCTCACTCTGCGCCATGAAAGTACCCGCAGCAGAGTTCGACAGTGTCGCTGATCAGGTCAATGCCCTGCCCCAGGTGGCGCACAACTACCAGCGCGACCATGCACTCAACATGTGGTTCGTACTTGCCACCGAGACCCTCGAGGAGAAGCACAATACCTTAATGAAGATAGAACAGCAGACGGGCTGCAGGGTTTACGACATGCCCAAAGAGAGGGAATATTTCGTCGGCCTCTACCTGAAGGTGTAGGGAATCCCTGATGAAACACATGAACACTGCCGACCTCGATCACCAAATCGTCCTTGCCACGCAAGCCGGCCTGCCGCTCGACCCGCAGCCCTATCACCGCATTGCCGAGCAGCTGGGGGTGGAAGCTTCGCTGATTCAGGAGCGTATGCAGAAAATGCAGAATGACGGGCGCATCCGCCGCATAGCCGTTGTTCCTAACCACTACAGGCTGGGTTATGTCGCCAATGGAATGTCGGTGTGGAATGTGGCGGATGAGCATGTTGACGATCTGGGTGAAAAGCTGGGTGCTCTGGAGTATGTCAGCCACTGCTATCGCCGCCCCCGTTATCTGCCTGAATGGCCCTACAATTTGTTCGCCATGGTGCACGGAAGCAACCGCAATGAGGTCATGGAAAAGGTTAGCCGGATTGCGTTATTATTAAAAGATGCAGACCAGGGCCACGAAGTCCTGTTCAGCACTAAAATTCTGAAAAAAACAGGCATGCGTTTTAAAAGTTCGTCATGAGGTAACAACAGATGTTCCGCATCAGCCAGTATATGCAGCAAATCCACCAGCCCACACCGCTGGGACCAAAGCGCAATCCGCCCGGCCCGGTCGTCATCTGGAACCTGATTCGCCGCTGCAACCTCACCTGCAAACACTGTTACTCCATTTCGGCGGACAAGGATTTTCCCAATGAACTCTCTACCGAAACTATCTTTCAAACCATAGATGATCTGCACGAGTTCGGTGTGCCAGTGCTGATACTGTCAGGTGGTGAACCCCTGCTGCATCCTGACATCTTCAGGATCTCCGCCTACGCAAGGGCGTTGGGATTTTATATTGGTCTGTCGACCAACGGCACCTTGATCGATGAGAGCAATATTCAACAAATTGTCGATGCCAACTATAACTATGTCGGTATCAGCATCGACGGCATGCGCGAAACCCATGACCTGTTTCGTCGCAAGCAAGGCTCGTTCGATGCAGCCATGAACGGCATTCGCATGTGCCGCGACCAGGGCATCAAGGTCGGCCTGCGTTTTACCATGACCAGGGACAATGCCGCCGAATTGCCCGAGCTGCTGCAACTCATGGATGATGAAGGCATCGATAAATTCTACTTGTCGCATCTCAACTATGCCGGTCGCGGTGACAAGAACCGCAAGGATGACGCTGCTCATCAACACACCCGCGAGGCAATGGAGCTGTTGTTTGACGCCTGCATGAAGGCAGTGCAGCAGGGCCGGGAGAGAGAGTTCGTCACTGGAAACAACGATGCCGACGGCGTCTATCTGCTGCAGTGGGTGCGCAAGCACTATCCACAGCAGGCTGATGCGATACAGGCAAGGCTCGAACAGTGGGGCGGCAACAGTTCGGGTGTCAATATCGCAAACATCGACAACCTTGGCAACGTGCACCCGGATACCATGTGGTGGAACTATAACCTCGGCAATATCAAGGAGCGCCCCTTCTCCGAAATCTGGATGGATACCAGCGACCCGCTGATGGCCGGATTGAAGGCAACGCCACGTCCACTGCGGGGACGCTGCGGCGTGTGCAATTATCGCAATATCTGTGGTGGCAATACGCGTACACGCGCTTTCCAGATGACCGGCGATCCCTGGTGGGAAGACCCCGGCTGTTACATGAGCGATGAAGAGTTGGGTATTGATCCTGCAACAATTGCAGGAGAACAGCCTGAGCCCCCTGAGATGAAAACACGGGAGATACGCTTTGCGAGTTGAGGTACCTATCAAATTTTATTCCATGCTACTCTCTCTATGCCTAACCATGCCAGTAATGGTGAGCGCTCAGGCACAGGATTACACTGTCGAAAATATCGAAGACGGCGATACCATCACCATCATCAATCTCGATGGTGAATCGCGGCGCATCCAGCTCTCCGGCATCGATGCGCCTGAAGATACAGAGAATGCCAAGCTGAAACTCGACATCCGGAAAAAAGGCTTGTCCAGGGAGGCCTTGCTGGAAATCGGCGAGCAGGCAACCAGCTTCCTCAAGAGTGAAGTGGCAGCAGGGCAGAAGGTCACTCTGCAAGGCGACCTGAGCAAACATGACAAATATGGACGTATTCCCGCCATCGTCATCAATGAAAAAAGCAATTCACTCAATCTGCTCATGGTCAGGGAGGGATACGCCATTCTGCTGACGCGTTATCCGCTGGAGGAGACTTTCAAAGCCAACCTGGAAGAGGCGCAACATCACGCCAGATCCAACAACAGAGGATTATGGAAAAGCCACCCTCAAATCATGGCAAAATGGAGTAGTCTTTAAAAAGTAGTTGCCAACTTTTTTTCTGCAGACCTTTATCTCGTTTCCATGCAACTGCATGAGAACGATGAGAGTCTCAGACTGAGGATGCCTGAAAGAGATCATTTTCTCTCGCCAAGACGCAAAGCTCGCAAAGAAAAACCTTTGCGGTCTTGGCGTCTTGGCGAGAGTTATTGTGAAGTTAGTCAAAACTGGAGTAGACATGATTAAAACACATTTTCACCTGTTTATCTGCGGGTTCATTTTCATCACATCCCCGTTGCTCGCAGATGCGCCGCTGGATGATGAACTCACCAAGGCGATGAGTCTGGAACCCGATGTTGAAAATGGAAAACAGGTTTACAAACTCTGTATGGCCTGTCACCAGGCAACAGGGTGGGGTCTGGAAGATGGCTCCTTCCCGCAGCTTTCCGGTCAGCATCGCAGCGTTATCATCAAGCAGATTGCCGACATCCGCGCCGGCAACCGTGACAACCCGCAGATGATTCCTATAGCCCGCGAAGCCGTGATGGGAGGTCCGCAGGCAATCTCCGATGTTGCTGCATATATCGACACATTGCCGATGGATCCCGAGCCGGGAACAGGCAGGGGCATCAAACCGGATAGAGCAGAAAAACTCTATTACAGAAAATGCGCTGAATGTCATGGCGCCGACGGCGGCGGCGATGCCGAAAGATTTTTCCCGCGCATCCATGGGCAGCACTATGAATACCTGTTACGGCAGATCAAGTGGATACGCAATGGCCAACGCAGGAATGCCAATCCCGTCATGGTCAAGCGCGTCAAGAAGATAAAAATGGAAGACCTGGAACTGCTGGCGGATTATGTCTCACGACTGAAACCACCCGCAAAATTACTCGCCGAACCAGGCTGGAAAAACCCGGATTTTCAATAGCTGAACCCACCAAATTCTACAAGAAAGAATAACCACGGAACACACTGAATACACGGAAAGAAAACAAAATATTTCCGTGTTGTCCGTGTGTTCCGTAGTTAAAAAAAGTTTTCTCCGATGCTTTTATCTCTACTCTGTGTTTATCTGTGTGCATCTGTGGTTATTTTTTCTTGTCACTCACCACAAACAACCAGATATAGCCGGAGATCCCTGCCGCGAGGGAGGCGAAGAGTATTCCTGTTTTGGCCATCAGCAGCATCTCCTGATTATCTGAAAAACCGAGCTGGGCGACGAAGATGGACATCGTGAATCCAATTCCTGCCAGCAGGGAGACACCCATGATCTGGGTGAACCTAGTATCCTTTGGCAGTACGGCTATGCCGAGTTTCAACACCAGCCATGCTGCCCCTGAAATACCGATGAATTTTCCTGCCACAAGACCCAGCACCACACCTGCCATGACCGGATGCGTCATGGTTTCACCTAATGAGCCAAATTCCAGCGGGATACCTGCGTTGACCAGTGCGAATATCGGGATCACCAGATAAGCCACTGGCATGTGCCACAGATGTTCGAGGCTCTGCAGGGGCGCCTGCACGCTGTGCACCCCGTTTTCGAGCGCCTGCACCACGGCACGCAGGGCGTCATTGGTCATAATGCTCTGCCCTGGTTGATGACTGGCCTTGAAACGTTCCATCAGTTCATTCACATGTTCAGCAAAACGCTCCGGATTGTATTTTGGTGTGGCAGGCACCGACAAGGCGCCCAGGATACCGGCCAGGGTTGCATGCACCCCGGACTGCAGCATCGCGTACCATAGAAAGACCGCAACAATAAAATAGGGCAGTGTTTTACGTATGCCGACCACATTGAACAACAGCAGCAGCAGGAACAGTCCGATGCTGATAAACAGTGGGAGCAGTGCGATCGTATCGGTATAAAAAACCGCGATCACCATCACTGCCCCCAGATCATCGACAATTGCCAGCGCGACAAGAAAGGTGATCAACGCTTTGGGCACCCGGCTTGCAAGCAGCGCCAGTGCGCCGACCGCGAAGGCGATATCGGTGGCCATGGGGATACCCCAACCAATTGCTGCTTCACCCTGGGGATTAATGGCGTAATAGATCAGTGCAGGCGCCAGCATACCGCCGATGGCTGCCGAGATTGGTAAAATTGCGTTGCGCAGTTCGGCCATCTCGCCAACCAGTATCTCGCGCTTCAGTTCCAGCCCGACAACAAAGAAAAAAAGCGCCATGAGGCCATCATTGACCCAATGTTGCAAGCTCATCTTCAACGACCAGCCGCCGAAAGAGATGCCTATCGGCGTGTGAATCAAGTGCGCATAAACATCTGCAAAGGGGCCATTCGCCAGCACCAGCGCCAGTACTGCAGTGCCCATCAGCAGCAGTCCACTGGTGGTCTGACGGTGGATAAATTCTTCGAAAGGAGTCAGAATTTTATCGAAGCTCTTCTCCCAGGGGGCATGAAACACACCCTTTCTGGGTGCTGGCGGCGATTGCATAGAGTCTTCACTCATAGCTTTGCTCCGTAATTGCTCACTCGCATTCCAGCGAAATCAGGTTTCGCATCTCCTCGATATCCAACAGTTCAACATGGGAATCATGGACGGCTATCAATTTCTTTTGAACAAGCTGTTTCAAGGTACGCGACAGAGTCTCCGGTTTCATGGAGAGACGTGATGCGATCACATGCTTGGGAACATCCAGATGAATTTCCTCGCTGGCACCATTTTCTGAAACAACCTGGTTCAGCAGAAAATCAATGAGCCGGAATGTTGCATTATGCAGCGTCAGACGATCGACCTCATTTACCATCCAGTGCAGACGGGAACTCATTCTTGCAAGCAGATTCATGCACAGTTTGATCGATGACGCCATGGTTTTCCTGTAGCCTTTGGCATCGATGGCAACGATGACTGACGGAGAAACCGCTGTCGCATTCACCGGATAGCGGGAACCACCCATGAATAACGCCGCTTCGGCAAAGGTTTGTCCCGGACGAATCAGGTCCATGATTTTCTCATTGCCCGAGGGAGTGAGGCGAAACAGCTTGATGTTCCCGGAAATCTGCAGGTAGATGGAGGTGAGTTCCTCTCCCTGCAAAAACAGCGACTCATGTTCTCCCAACTCAACCTGATGCGAGATTGCAGCAATGGAGAGGAATTGCTCCTCATCCAGGTCTTTCAGCAGCAGGCACTTTCGCAGCGCCATGAGACTCGGTCCATCAAGTTTTTTGTTCATAGAAGGCATTGTGTCTCTACAAAAATATTTGGATAGTTTATCAGATCAATACGCCATTCCTTGAAAGATATGAACCACGGAACACATTGAATACACAGAATGAAAAAAACAATCACATCATTGCGAGAAGTGGAACGATGCGGCAATCCTGACGCTAGCAGTTTTTTTCACAGATTGTCACCCTACGCTCTTTATCCGTGTATTCCGTGGCTAATAATGTGTTTGCACCCCGTTCATCGCAGAACACAACAACTCATGCTTCGCTTTCACAGGCAACTGCTTGATGGCATATTCACGCCGCAGAGCATCTCCGTGGCTGGAAACTGATTCAGAATAGACCAGCTCTACAGGTAATTTTGAACGCGTGTACTTGGACGCCTTGCCATCATTGTGTTTCTCGATGCGGGATGCAACATCTGTGGCGATACCGGTATAGAGACTGCCGTCACAGCATCTGACCATGTAGACACTCCATTTCGACATCATCGATGATCTTTGGCAAGGCGCAGCACAATCTCCGTCATCTCCGGCGCACGGCCGATATAGGGTGCTATGCGAATCACTGCATCCGGTTTCTGACGGCGCGCCTTATCGACTTCAGCGGGAATATCCTGCGTCACATGGCGGCCGGCAGAGAGGAAAAAGGGAAGCACTGTCACCTCCTCTGCCCCGCGTTCGATCGCCGCCATAATTCCATCCGGGACCGATGGTTCTGCAAGCTCCAGAAATGCCGCCGAGACATCCTCAAAGCTGTTCTCCTGGTGCGTCGACAACTGCTGTGCAAGCTGCCTTACCTCCTCGTTCGATGCTTCCCGGCGACTTCCGTGTGATACCACGATAAGCGCCTTTTTCATGCTGACAAACTCCGTGAAACCACTTCATGCACATCTTTTGAGAGTCCCTGTGTGGAGAGAATTCGCTGCAGCTGGCGCTTCATCAACTGCTGGCGTTGATCATCGAAACGTCTCCAGCGGCTCATCTGGCGAATCATGCGTGCCGCGATTTGCGGATTACTGCTGTTGAGCTGCAATACCACATCAGCCAGCAGCCGGTATCCCTCCCCGTCTGCACGGTGAAACTGCACCTGGTTGGCGCCGGCAAAGACGCCAATCAGGGATCTGACCCGGTTGGGATTGCCCATATTGAAAGCAGGATGCTGCATCAGTGACTTGACGTGCTGCAATGTCTCCCCGGAGGCAGAGGATGCCTGCACGCTGAACCATTTATCCAGCACCAGCTGCTCATCACTCCAGCGCTGTTCAAAATCAGCCAGCAGCTCGTCGCTCTCACTCCAGCCGCGATGCACCACCAGTAACAGTGCGGCCATGACATCCGTCATATTGTGCTGCATGGCATATTGATCCAGGATCAGCTGCTGAATCCCTGCATCATCAAGATGAGAAAGATAGGCCAGCGACAGGTTCCTGAGTGCGCGGCGGGCAATCGACACATGGCTGGTGTCATAGTCACCATGCTGAATGTTGTGTGCCTGGAGCTCGACAAACTCACTGCGCAGTGCGGTGGCGATCTCCGTCATCAGCGCTTCACGGGCATGGTGAATTGCATCCACAGCCACTCTCTCCATGTGATCGCCGATATAGCTCTCCGAGGGCAGCAGCAATACCTCTGAAAGCAATTCAGGATCTGACTCCTTATCCAGCAATGCCTTGCGCAGAGCATCGAGATAACCCGGCGGCAATGCACAATCCGCATCTGCGACACGCTGCAACAGGACTCTCAAATGCAACATCTGTGCAGCATCCCAGCGACTGAAGCCGTCACTGTCATGCGCCATGAGGAACATCAGCTCAGTATTGCTGTAGTCATATTCCAGTTTCACCGGGGCGGAAAATCCGCGCAGCAGTGACGGCACCGGCTGCTGATGAAAATTGGTGAAATGAAAATTCTCTTCAGTCTCACGCAATTCAAGCACCCGTGTTGCAGCCGGTTGAGGCCGCTCTCCCTTCAGTGTGACCGGCAAATCCTCGCCTTCTGCACTCAGCAGGCCGATGGCAAATGGAATATGCAGGGGCTGCTTGTGCGGTTGACCCGGTGTTGACGGGCAGGATTGAACTACCTTCATCCGGTAGTCGCCGCTGCGTTGATCATAGCTGGTGGTGACATGCAATTGCGGCGTACCCGCCTGGGAGTACCAACGCTTGAAGAGGGTGAGATCCCTGCCGCTTGAGTCCTGCATGCAGCTGACAAAATCCTCGGTGGTAACAGCCTCACCGTCATGACGCTCAAAATAGAGATCCGTCGCCTGGCGAAAAGCTCCGGGACCCAGCAGGTTGGCCTGCATACGCACCAGCTCGGCGCCCTTTTCATAGACAGTCAGGGTGTAGAAGTTATTGATCTCGATGTAGGAATCCGGGCGCACCGGATGCGCCATCGGGCTGGCATCCTCGGCAAACTGATGCGCGCGCAGCATGCGTACATCCTGGATGCGTTTGACGCTGCGGGAACCCATATCTGCAGAAAACTCCTGGTCTCGGTAGACAGTCAGCCCCTCTTTTAGACTCAGCTGAAACCAGTCGCGGCATGTGATGCGGTTGCCGGTCCAGTTGTGAAAATATTCATGCGCAACTACTCCTTCGATCGCCTGGCAGTCCCTGTCTGTAGCCGTGGCGGGATCAGCAAGCAGCAACTTGGCATTGAAAATATTGAGCCCCTTGTTCTCCATCGCCCCCATGTTGAAGTCATTCACGGCAACGATCATGAAAATATCGAGATCGTACTCACGCCCGTAATGCTGCTCATCCCAGCGCATCGCCTGTTTCAGGGAGTGCATTGCAAAGCCGCATTTATCGATGTTATGCGGTTCCGAGTAGATGCGCAGTGCTATGTCACGACCGCTTGCAGTTGTAAAGCGATCCTCCAGCACATCCAGATCTCCCGCAACCAGCGCAAACAGGTAAGCCGGTTTGAGGAATGGGTCCTCCCATGTCATACGGTGACGCCCCTGCGGCAGTTCCTCCCTGTCCAGCGGATTGCCATTGGAAAGCAGCACCGGGAATCGCCCTGCATCAGCCTCGATGGTGGTGCGAAAGCGCGCCATCACATCAGGGCGGTCGATGTAGTAGGTGATGCGTCGAAACCCCTGCGCTTCACATTGCGTACAGTAAAGACCATTCGAGAGATACAATCCCTCCAGCGCGGTATTGTTTTGCGGCGCCAGTTCAACCTCTGTCTGCAGTACAAATCGATCCGGCAGTGAGTGAATACGCAGCCCGTTGCTCTCCAGTAGATATTGATCTTCAGACAGGGCTTTGCCGTCGATCGAAATGGCAAGCAGTTTCAGCTCCTCTCCATCGAGCCACAGGGATTCACTCCTGCTAGCTTCTCGATGGCGTTTTATCACCAGGCTCGAGTGCACGACCGTCATCTCATTCCTGAGGTCAAAATAGAGATCGGTACTTTCGATGAGAAAAGACGAGGGACGGTAATCTTTCAGGTAGATGGTGCTTGGTGTGGCGTTTTTAGACATAGGTAGGTTTTAGGTTTTAGGTTTTAGGTTTTAGGTTTTAGGTTTTAGGTTTTAGGTTTTAGGTTTTAGGTTTTAGGTTTTAGGTTTT
>JAQYVP010000074.1 GCA_030145485.1 Chromatiales bacterium | reverse complement strand
CTTCAGTTTCAATTTTGATTGCAGTTTTTGTTCCAGCTATTTTTAAGAACGTAAAGCAGCCAGGTCATTAGCCTCGCTGCCTAATAAAGCAATACTATTTGTTTTGATGCTGCGGCTAAGGACTAGGTTTTATCCGCCGCCACCACCAGCCATTGGGCATCGAGCCTTCATGATTGGCAACCTCCTTGTAAGTTTGTGTTTCCTCAAGAGTATAGTACCGCACACGTCTCAACGCGTTCTAAATAAAAAAACACAGGACTCAATTACTCGTTCTAGGTCTCTGGTACTATGTCCGTTCTGATGATCAAGCGTAGTTAGGCTCAATTACCTCGCTTATGAGCTGTTTAGGGCAGGGTCTCTCGATCAACCGATGAGACGTGTATACAGATCCCGGATTTCTTCTGGCGGGTCAAGGCTGAGTTCATCTGCGAGGAGGCGGACATAGCGCTGGTAGTGATCAATCGCTTCACTTCGTCTTCCCAGGCGACCGAGCGCCTCGAGGAAGTGTAGATTGGTGTCGTCCCGGTAAGGGTCGATGTCCAGAGCCTGACGAAGTGTTCTCAGCGCACGGGTGGGCTGATCACGAACAAGCGCTTCATTGGCGTGCAGGGTCAGAAGATCCAGGTAGTACAGTTCGAGTTCCCTTCGGCGCTCAATAACCCACTCTGAAGAAATTTCCGGAAGGAACGAACCACCATAGGAGCTGATGGCCTCCGTGAGGGCGAACATCCGTCGTGGATCTCCAGGTGGTAAGCCATCTACAATTGACGCCATGCGTTCAAACTGATCCACGTCAGACTCAATGGATAGCTCAGGGTTCAGCGAATACACCGATCCTTCATGCAGTATCGCCTCGCGGCCGAGCAGCCGGCGGAGGCTGTAAACCGCGGTGTGGAGATTGGCGATCTGGCGACCGGGAGGATAGTGCGGCCAGAAGCTCTCCAGAAGCACATCCCTCTCCACTCTGCCGCGGTCCACAAGGAAGAACAGTACTTCACGCGGCAGTGGTTTCATGTCCAGTGAGGGTTGCTTCAAACCCAGGACTTCCGCTTTCCCAAGTGCGTAGAAGCTGAGCTTGTCAAGCGTGGGTACATCCTCAGAAACTAGCTGGTACTGCTGCGCCACAGTTCGCATGGCATCAATCCGCCGTAGGATGACGGAAAGGACCGGGTGTTTTGCCAAGCCCCCCTTCACGAACTCGTGCACATCATCCGAGACAGCGAGTTCGCCGGCGAGGTATTGCTCGGTGCCATTTGCACCTGCCCAATCAAGTGTTTGTTCAAACTTCTTTGCCGCAGTGTCAAAATCGCCCGTTGCAAAACTCGCTTTCGCATTGGTGTAGTTTGCGAGAGTCCTTGCGGCTGCGTCCAGCGGCACATCCTTTTCAAGGAGGCGCTGCATATGATCCAGGGCGACCTCCGGTCGAGTGTCGATCTCGAGTGCGCTGAGCTGGATTTGCACAAGTGCGGAAGGGTTTGTGCCATCATCGACGGATACGGCTCGACGGATCCACTCATGGGCTAATGTCATGCTACCCCGACGCCGATGGAGGATGCTTGTTTGCACACAGCCGTAGCGTATATGTTCCACGTCATCTATTTGAGTTGCCAGCATCAATCCTTGACCATAGAGTTCTGCAGCCTGCAGTGCCATATCAAGGTCCGAAAACAGATCGGCCTGGCTATAAAGGAAAAGCGCCTCATAGACAGGGCTTGCAGCCTGACGAATATACTTTAAGCTCTCGTTATAAAGCCTAAGTGCCTCATGATATTCCCCGGATATGTGTGCATTAAATGCCAGGTTATTAAATGAAATTGCCAATGGAAAGGGTGATTTTAATTTCAACAATACGTCATGGGCTTCTAACGTGGTCGCATGCGCTCTAGTTGTTTGGCCGATTGCGATTTGGAAAAATGCCAGGTCGATCAGTGCGTTGGACAACGAGTAGCGCATATTTGTCTTCTTCAGCAGAAGAACAGCCTTATTTGCCAGCTTACTTGCAGCTTCGTAGTCCCCCTCACCTTTAGCAAATGCCCAAGCTCTTAGTCGGTAGCACTCTGCTCGTCCCAATCGACTTCCTCGCTGACCCATGATGGATTCAGCAGCCTCAACAGCAACAACAACTTCATCCCATTGGGATTTTCTTCTAGCGATCAGACCACGGACAGTTTCAGCCAACACCTTGATGTTCTTTGGAGTGTTTGAGTGAATCATCCCGAGAGCCCTTTCGTGAGCCTCTTCGGCGATGTCCAGGTTTCCCTGATCTGCGTAGTACTGTGCTAGGAGCAAGTTCACATTCGGGATATTCGCTTGCTCCTCTCCTAACTTTTCCGCCCAGATTTCAAGCGTCTGCCATCTTCCACTCCAGTAAAAATCTCGCGCATACTTCTCCGCAAGTTTGGCGGCCTTTGTGATCGAGCCGGCGTCACAGAACATCTCGATGGCATGTTCGACCGACCCGTGCCTGGCGAGATGATCCGCAGCTCGGATACGAAGTTTCTTCATTTGTGCATCATCTGCACCAGCGAGGGATTCGAGAAGGAACTCCCTGTAGACGGGATGATACTCATAGGTCCTTGGCGTCTCATTTGTGGCAGAGACAAACAAACCCCGCTGCACAAGTCGTGTGAGGTATTTTTGACTATCTTCCCGCTGGAGAACTTGATTGCAGCCAGCGACCGTCATGACAGGGAACACGGAAGAATCGAGCATGAACCGCCGTAAATCATCCGGCTGGCGGTTGAGCACGACTGAAGCCAGGTATTCATACACCATCGGGCGCGCATCAAATACCAACGAGGGCAAATCGCGGCCCGAGAGTTCTCCCGAAAGCAGCAGACCGGTCACCCACCCCCTCGTCTCATCAAGCAACCGATCGGCATGCGATTCAGATAGGGTCAACCCGGATTGTCGTTCTGCGAGGGCGATCACCTCATCCTGCGTCATTGCAAGGTCCTGGGGTCCGAGACCTCCGAGGTTTCCATCAGCCATCAGCCGGGCCAAGGAGACCTCCAGAACCTCGCGTCCCGCTGCGATCACAGTAACTTGTTCTGGCATTTTCTCCAGGAGCGTATCAAGGAATGCAGTCGTCGACTCGGAGGAGTTAATGAGGTGTATATCATCCAGGATGATTACGAATGTCTCGCTTACATTTTCGTCAATCACGCTGATGAAAACACCGGCCAGCGCCTCGGGGGAGGATCCTGCCAGGTTGTCAAGATCGATCTGAGAGTGTAGTCTTCTGAACCGCCTCTGGAGAGAGATATTGAGGAGATTTGCTAAATGGAATACGTCTCGATCAGCGTCCGACAATCGCACCCAGCAAACGGGCAACTCTGTATTTTCAGTAAAGTCCGCAAGCAGGGTCGTTTTACCGTACCCTGGGGGGGCAGCTACGGCGATTAACTTACGGGGTATGTTGGCATGGATGTCATCGACCAAGCGCTCTCTGTGGAGCTTGGTCTTATCGAAAGTGGGGGCTGTAATGGCATGCCGAATAACGGAATCTAATTTCGCCATCCGATTCTAATGCTCCTACGCGCCTGCCGCCTCCAAGATTTTAAACTCGAAGGGTCTTCTTTCGATTTCCCCCTCCTCCTCATAAC
>JAQYVP010000068.1 GCA_030145485.1 Chromatiales bacterium | reverse complement strand
TACCCTCAGAGCGCAATCGCGTTCAGAAATCAGGTTAACGCGATTGCGAGTTTTGACTGCACCGAAGCTCTATCCGGGGTTGCCGCAACGACCATGGTGATAAGTGGAAAAGAAGATCTCTTATTCCCCACGGAAGTATGTGCTCGCTTGGCACAGTCGATCCCGGGGGCTGCTATTTCTGTAATAGACAACGCCGCTCATTCCATACATATGGAACAACCTCGGGCGTTCAGCGAATGCGTTCTGGAGTTTTTGCGCCATCATTGAGCATTTCAAATACTGCAAAGGTGGTAAAAGATATCCGCCAGGGCAATGAGGGAATGCCTATGAGTGGTAAGTCGCACCATGCCTTCGACTATCAGCAACAGCTTCGACTCGGCCATTTTCATCCCTAATGGCGATGTTAAAAGCACCGAAGTACATATCCTTATTTTCAAAAGGCCTTAATTGAAAAAGTTGTTTCAGACCAGTTGGGTTCACTCCTGGCTCATACTGAACAACATACTTATCATCCTGGTAATCGACATGGAGGCGTGGCGCATTCACTGACTCTTGTGGATCGAGTTTATTGTGAGCGAGATTAACCCAACCTTGAGTAATGGTGGTGGTTATTCTGCTGGCTCCTGGTGAACCCATGGCAATCACTCTGCCTTCTTCATTCCAGGCTACTGCTGGTGACATATTGGAGACAAAGCGCTCCTGTGGTTTGAGTGTGAAAAAACCGTGAGGATTTAACTCCGGCTCACCTAAACTGTTATTACATGTTATGCCTGTTCCTGGAATGGTAATTCCTGAGCCATATCCGTTACTCATGGTAATGGAAACGGCTGCGCCGTCACTCGAGATGATGCTTATGTGCAGGGTATTAGGTGACATCCTTTTATCCAGATATTTTTTCAGCCATTCTCTTTCCAGAATCTGAAATGCCCGCTTTTCACACCAATGACCCGCAGCCTCTTCGTGACGAAGATTAAGCATGGATTCCTGGACCTTGGCCAAAAGAAGGATTTTGTTATCTGAACTCAGAGCGGGATCCCATCGACTATCAATCATTCCGATCATGGATCCAACCATAGCGCCTCCGATTGATGGAGGGGGGTTAAGGGCCAGTTTGTAATTTTGAGACGATATAACAAGGGGTTCTCTAATAATGGCCCGGTAGTTAGCCATGTCACTTCGTTTCAAGTATCCATCATGAGACTGAATCTCTTGTTCAAAAGCCTCTGCAATGTAACCCTCATAGAAAACCCGTGCACCTTCAGTTGCGATGGCCTCAAGCGTTTGGTCGTAATCCGGTAGTGTGAAGATGTCATTTTCCCGAATCGGTCGCCCCTCAGGGAAAAAGCTTTTTCGGCTTTCTGTTTGCGGATAAAAGATGGGTTTGCCTGCCAGTTTCAGCCAGGCAGCCAGGGTCATATTTGCCGCAACTCCCTCTCTGGCCATTTGAATGACCGGTGCCATGACTTCTTTCCATGGCATATGGCCGTAGCGCTTCCACGCTTCTTCCAGCGCCTTCAGCATTCCCGGTATTGCAATCGATCCATGCCCGACATTGACTGCTATGCCATCACCATAAGGCACCACGACTTCTCTCCAGGCGTGTGCCTTTACGCTGGATATCTCGGGCATGGCATCAGCCCCGTCAATGACGACAGGCTTCTCTCCGGGAAGTTTGATTGTGATGAAGGCGCTGCCGCCGAGGCTGCACATCAGGACTTCAGCCAGGCTTGCTGCAAGCGCGCAGCCCACGGCAACATCAACGGCATTCCCTCCATTTTCAGCGATGATTTGTCCTGCTCTAACGGTTTCGGGTGAATCTGCGGCAATGGCGATTTTAGTGCTGGACATGAAGTGATCCTGGTTCGGTTAAATCGATGCTTCTGGACCCTTTCAGGCCCTGTGAAAAGTCAGATTGAACCTTATTGTGCAATACCATATTCAGAGGCAGTACTTATTAACGGGATAAATTGTCAGGGGGCCTCTGAGCTATGGTTTCCTTTACGCGTGCATACTCGGCAACGATCTCAGCCCCCGGTTCCCTGCTCATCATAGAGAACAGTATGATGGCGATGCTGGATAGTATGAAGCCGGGTATGATTTCGTACAGGTCGAATATACCGCCCGATAGTTGTTTCCAGATGACCACGGTGATACCTCCCGCCAGAATCCCTGCCAGCGCACCCATCCGGTTCATTCTTTTCCAGTACAGGGAAAGGAGCAGAGTGGGACCGAGGGCAGCGCCGAATCCTGCCCAGGCATAGGCCACCAGGTCCAGCACCTTGCTCTCCGGATTCAGAGCCAGCAGGAAGGCGATGAAGGCAATGAGAATCACCGTGATCCTTCCAACCCACATGAGCTCCCGGGTAGTAGCCGTCTTGCGGATAATTCCTTTATAGAGATCTGCCGTCAAAGCAGAGGAAGCCACCAGCAACTGTGAATCAGCAGTACTCATGATTGCGGCAAGTATGGCGGCCAGGCAGATCCCGGCGATGACTGGATGAAAAAGCAAGCCCACAAGCTGGATAAATACCTTCTCACTGTCTGCTCCTATCAGCGGGGGATCCAGGTAACCTATACCCGCAATACCCGCCAGGCTGGCTCCTGTCAGGGTGAGAAATGTCCAGCTGACCGCGATGCGTCTGGCCTTTGGGATTGCCGCAACCGATTCGATGCCCTTGAACCGGGCAAGTATATGAGGTTGGCCGAAATAGCCAAGCCCCCATCCCAACAAAGACAATACACTGATGAGTGACAGGCCAGCCCCTTCATTGGAGGTCATTGCATCGAGTAAATCAGGATTGGTCTGCTTCACCAGATTGAATGTCGTGTCAATACCACCCAGTTCGTTGATTGCCATCACAGGTACCGCTATCAGGGCAGCCACCATCAGCAGAGCCTGCATCAGATCAGTCCAGGAAACCGCCAGAAATCCACCCACCGCAGTGTAGAGAATAATGGCACAGGTACCGATGACAACTGCCCAGGTATAATCAAGACCGAAAACCGACTGGAACAGCTTGCCGCCGGCAACCAGCCCGGAACTGGTATAGAAAACAAAGAACAACAGGATGAATGAGGCGGACACCACTTGAATGAGACCTGAGTCATCGCGGAAGCGCTGTCGTAAGAATGCCGGGATGGTCAGCGAATTCCCCGCAATTTCAGAATAGCTGCGCAAAGGCGCTGCCATGGTGCGCCAGTTTAGCCAGGTGCCTGCCAGCAAGCCTGCTGCCAGCCAGACGGATTCCATACCGGACAGATAGGCAAACCCCGGCAGGCCAAGCAGCAGCCAGCCACTCATATCCGATGCGCCGGCACTCAATGCTGCTGTCCAACTGCCCAGTCGACGGCCGCCGAGAATGAAGTCGCCCAGATCCCTGGTCCTTGTATAAGCCGACCAGCCTATGGCGAACAGCAACAACAGGTATACAAGAAATGTCAGCGATATAACTATCTGGTCAGTACTCACGCCTCCGCAATCCCCTTCACGACAGTTGGTCTTTGTGGTGCTGGGTCCCAGTTCTCTGCGCAGCAGGTCGATAACTGGCAGCCAGCCCGGCTGGTGGTTCGCAAGCCATCTGCCTGTAGTTGAGGGGGAATGAGAGCATCATGTGTAGGCGAATGTAAAATTAAATTACTATAAACCATACAGCGGTTTCCAGTCAGCTTGAACGATTTAGCCTCGTTTAAGTTGACTCCGTGAACTTTTGTTCTGGCTGAACAAGCAGTCTTTTCAGCGGTAGTATCCGCTACCGACAACCCATCCAAGTGGTTTGAACAGGAGCACGTATGATCTTTTTGGTTGAGATATCGTATCTCCCTTTTTCGGAAACCAGTACTCGACATATCCGCCACCGGCTTTACCTTTTGCCAGGAATTCCTTTATGTAGTACGTGCCCTGTTGGTCTTTGTCCTCAAGCCGATTTCGTCCCTCCACATCCTTTCGGCCGTACAGAACCACATTGACGCCTTCCGTCGTATCGGCCCAGAAATATCCTTCATCACCGTACCTGAGTTCCCGCAGAAGGTCGGCGCCGAGTTTCTTTGCCTGATCAAGGGTCATTTCCCCCTGCTGATGCTTTGTAAAAATTGCCTTAAGCATACTGACCGCTGTTTCGACCTCGCTCTTGATCAACAGGTCATGAGCCGACATTATTTCTGATGTTTCAGGCTGCGCACCAACGGGCAAAGACGTAAATGCCGCATTCAAAAGAACCACAATGAGTGTCAACAATATTTTCTTCATGGTTTCTACCCCGACGGTTGAAATTCGGCAATACCCTCTAAATTCTATTGCTACAGCCGTTAAAGGCTTGTACACGCCGCTACGGCTCATATAATCCGGCACCGACGATCATCTCTTCGTCGTCCACCTGAACTCTCCGAATGTAGGCTAGCTTCCGCACCTGGTCGGCGGACCCCGGTCTAGCCCAGTAGTATTCTACCCAGGCACTCTGGCCGTTTTGCGTTTTGTCGATCATTTCTCTGACCAGCAACTTTCCAGCGCTGTCCTTGTGGTCTAGAAGGTTCCTGCCC
>JAQYVP010000058.1 GCA_030145485.1 Chromatiales bacterium | reverse complement strand
GACAGTGGTTTTGCTTTCCATTGCCGCTGATTCTTTGTGAACAGCGCAAAGGCCTTGGCGCCAATCTTGTGTGCGTTCAAAGGTGCATTTTCAACGCCGCCCTGGGCGCTGACGTGGGCTCCAACATATTTCATCGGGTTTATAGCAGGGAGTGCATGTGGGAAGATTCAGGAGTGCAAAGTATACCTGTTAATCATGCTGGTCGGATGTGGGATTGATCCTGTGATGACAAGATATTGATGATAATGAACGACAGATGAATATGGATGAAGAGACATAACAGAGCGAGGCAATACTTGGAAGTTAAAATTCACACTGCTATCAGTGAAATTACCGCTGATGCCTGGAACGCACTTGTAAGGGATAACAATCCCTTTTTGCGTCATGAATTTCTCAATGCGCTGGAGAAGCATGGCTGCGTCGGAGAGAAATTCGGCTGGCTACCACGACATATTGCAGTGTATGAAGATGATCAACTGGTTGGAGCAATGCCGCTGTATGAAAAACACAACTCCTATGGGGAGTTTGTGTTTGATAATGCCTGGGCCGACGCCTATGAGAGAGCAGGCAGGGATTATTTTCCTAAACTGGCATCAGCGATTCCATATACTCCTGCCACGGGGCAGCGACTGCTTTCGGTTGCCGGTCGTGAAGAGCAGGTGTGGCCGCTTCTGTTGCAGACAGCCCTGCAACTCTGCGCACAGACAGGCGCGAGCAGTTTTCATGCGCTCTTTCCAGATCGCGGAGAACATCATTTTTTTCAGCGGCAGGGATTGTTGAGCAGGCATGATTGCCAGTTTCACTGGCACAACGATGGCTACCTGGATTTCGATGATTTTCTGAGTCGATTGGTGTCACGAAAACGTAATAATATTCGCCAGGAACGACGCAGGGTTGCGCAGGCAGATATCAATTTACGCCTGCTTGACGGCCACAGCGCAACCTCGCTTGACTGGCGGAATTTCACCCGTTTTTATGAGCGGACATTTGCCGAGAAGTGGGGCATGGCTACATTTAATTTTGGGTTTTTTCAGGAGCTGGCGCAGACATTGCCTGATCAGATTGTGCTGGTACTTGCTGATTCGGGTTCAACCTGTGTTGCCGGAGCATTGATGTACCGTAGTGATACCACGCTCTATGGCCGGCACTGGGGATGCATCGAGCAGGTTGACGCCCTTCATTTTGAAGCATGTTACTATCAGGGCATTGAATACTGCATTCGTCACGGTCTGCAGCGGTTTGAACCGGGTGCACAGGGTGAACATAAGATAGCGCGTGGTTTTTTGCCAACGCTGACCCGCTCCAGCCACTGGATAGCAAATGATGGCTTTCGTCAGCCGATCAGCAATTTTGTAGCACATGAGCGCGAGGCTGTGGCTGAATATATGCTGCAGCTTGAAGCATCCAGTCCCTATAAGCACACATGAAACCCTACTCTGAATCCTGCGATCAAAATCGTGAACCCATACTTGCGGTCATTCAACCGCTGTTTTCCGGCTGTATGCATCTGCTTGAAATTGGCAGCGGCACAGGCCAGCATGCGGTCTATTTTGCGCAGCAGATGCCGCATCTGATCTGGCATAGCAGTGATCGGAAAGAGAATCATCATGGAATCTCTATGTGGCTCAATGATGCCGAATTGCCCAATACGCGGCTGCCGCTGGCGCTTGATGTCAGACATGATCATTGGCCACAGCAGCAGTTTGATGCGGTGTTCTCTGCCAACAGTGTACATATTATGAGCTGGCAGGATGTGCAAGCCATGTTTGCAGGAGTCGGGCGGGTGTTGAAAGAGGGAGGCGTCTTTGCGCTTTATGGCCCCTTCAACTATAACGGCGCGTTCACCAGTGAGAGCAATGCGCGATTTGATCTGTGGTTGAAGGATCGTGATCCGCTCAGTGGAGTCCGTGATTTTGAAGCCCTGGATCAACTGGCGATGCAGGCTGGCATGCAGTTGTTGCATGACGACGAAATGCCTGCCAATAACAGGATTCTAAGTTGGATTAGAGATTGATATACAAATAAATAACCACGGATCACACGGAATACACAGAATAGAAAGCCACAATATTCCGTGTTGTCCGTATTGTCCGTGTGTTCCGTGGTGAAAAAGGGAATTAAGATTATGCAGATGCACAAATTCATGATGTATTACACAGCTTCTCCGGTCATGAAATTCAGGGCCATCGTGCTGTCGATCGGGTTTTTGCTGCTGATGCTGACACTTCCTGTGCTGGCTGAAACAGTGGAGGGGAAGGGTGAGATCAACTGGTTCACTCTCACGATGGGACTTGGTGGAGGACTGGCGATGTTCCTTTTTGGCATGGAGCAGATGTCCGAGGGACTCAAGGCGGCGGCCGGGGATAGCTTGAAAAATGTGCTTGCCAGTTTGACAAGAAATCGATTTATGGGAGCCTTGACGGGTGCCTTTGTTACTGCGGTGCTCAACTCGTCATCTGTCACCACGGTGCTGGTGGTGGGATTTATTTCCGCCGGATTTATGACGCTGGCTCAGTCTGTGGGCGTCATCATGGGGGCGAATGTTGGCAGCACTTTCACCGCTCAGATCGTAGCATTTAATATTACTCAGTATGCTCTGCTGCTGGTGGCGGCAGGCTTCTTCATGTTGTTTACCGGTAAACAGGAAAATGTACGCCATGGCGGCGCTATGATCATGGGACTCGGCCTGATATTTTATGGCATGGGTGTGATGGGAGAGGCGATGTTGCCATTGCGCACCTATCAACCATTTCTCGATCTGATGGTGAAAATGGAGAGCCCGCTGCTTGGTATCCTCGTGGGTGCGGTTTTTACCGGCCTGGTGCAGTCCTCGGCTGCAACAACCGGTATCGCCATCGTGATGGCGTCGGCGGGGCTGATTACGTTGCCGGCCGGTATCGCGCTTGCCTTCGGCGCCAATATTGGCACTTGTGTGACTGCGGTTCTGGCTTCTTTGGGGAAGCCTGTTGAGGCTGTACGTGCTGCCGCGGTACATGTCATCTTTAATATTGCCGGTGTCCTGTTGTGGGTGATGTTTATACCGCAACTTGCAGAGTTTGTTGTCTCGATCTCACCGGCCTCTCCAGATCTGTCAGGCAAAGCGCGCATGGCGGCGGAGATACCGCGCCAGATTGCGAATGCGCATACGATATTCAATCTGGCCAATACGCTACTTTTTCTTGGCTTTACGACCTATTTTGCACGCCTGGTTGAGCGCCTGATTCCTGAAAAACCCAGGAAGGTCAAAATTCTTGTCGAACCCCGCTTTCTGGATGAAGCTGTCGTCACTCTTCCAGCCGTGGCATTGCAGCAGGTGCGTTTTGAACTCGGCCACATGGGAGAGATTATCATCGAGATGTTCTCGACACTCCGGGCTGGCGTTGGCAGTGGCGTCAAGAGCAGATGTGACAGCGTAGTGAAAATGCGGCACAAAGTTGATATTCTGCATGAAGCCATCCTTGAATACTTGAGTGAGATACGCCAGGAGCCGCTTTCGGATCATCAGAGCCATCACTTTCAGGCATTGATGAGCGCAACGGTTAATCTGGGGAATCTGGCAAATACAATCGAGTCCGATCTGGTGGAACTCGGCAAGCGTTATATCGATATGGATGAAGATGTCAGCGAGGCAACGGGAATATTGCTGAACAACCTGATGGATACAATAAGGAATTCTATCGATGATGCCGTCACCGCGGTGAGAGAGGAGGATGAGGAAGCGGCAGAGAATGTCATTGCCGCCAAGGATGATGTCAGGCATTTGGCGGAACAGTTTCTTTTACGCCAGTCCGAGCGTATTGGAAAACAGCAGGGGACCCGTCTGAATCTGGTGAGGATGGAGATGGAGTTACTCGACAAGCTACGCGGAATCTATACACTGACCAAGCGAATTGCCAAGGATTTTGTGCCGGGAGAGGTTGGTGTAAATGCCTGAAAGCCGAGGCAGCCTGTGCTATTCATGATTTGCTGCAACTACATATTGACAACTCAGCGTGAAATCCCCATAATACGCGCCTCTTTCGGGGCTATAGCTCAGCTGGGAGAGCGCAACACTGGCAGTGTTGAGGTCGACGGTTCGATCCCGTCTAGCTCCACCAGAATTATTTAATTGCATGATTTTCTTGATTCTGCAACCGATTGAAGTAAAATGCACGTCGCTGATCTAATCAGCGAAAAAAGTAACCTGAAGAGGTTAACAAACTGACCATGTCCCCATCGTCTAGAGGCCTAGGACACCGCCCTTTCACGGCGGTAACAGGGGTTCGACTCCCCTTGGGGACGCCATATAAATCAA
>JAQYVP010000023.1 GCA_030145485.1 Chromatiales bacterium | reverse complement strand
TTGGGCGCTACAAGAGTGCGATCTTGGGTATAATCAGCCGCTTATTGTGATTTCACAGTCACTTCTCAATAACCCGTGCATGATCGTAGTCAGAACCTGTAGAGTGCAATAAGCGACAGCGCATTGCACCTTCCCCATGCGGCGCAATGCGCTGTCGCTTATTACGCCCTACGCATTGGCGAACTTAAATGATGCACGGGGTTATTGAGAAGTTACGATTTCAATCAACACTCTCGGCTGCCGATCGATGGAAAAAACCTACAACCCGCAAAATATTGAGCAACGCTGGTACCAAACCTGGGAAGAGAACGGCTGGTTCACTCCTTCCGATAAGGGAGATGCCGCCTACTGCATCATGATCCCGCCTCCCAATGTCACCGGCAGGCTGCATATGGGGCATGCCTTTCAGGACACCATCATGGATGCCCTGACCCGCTACCATCGTATGCTGGGTGACAAAACCCTGTGGCAGCCCGGAACCGATCATGCCGGCATCGCCACGCAGATGGTGGTGGAGCGCATCATCAATGGCGAAGGCAAGACACGCCATGACTATGGCCGCAACAAATTTTTGCAGCGCATCCGCGAATGGAAGGAGGAGTCCGGCGGCACCATTACCCGCCAGCTACGCCGCATGGGCGCCTCGCTCGACTGGAAACATGAACGTTTCACCATGGACGAGGGGCTCTCGGACGCAGTCAAAGAAGTATTCGTGCGCCTCTTCGAAGAGGGTTTGATCTATCGTGGCAAGCGCCTGGTGAACTGGGATCCGGTGCTGCATACCGCTGTCTCCGACCTGGAGGTGATCTCCACAGAGGAGAGTGGCCACATGTGGCACATGCGTTACCCGCTGAGCAACGGCCAGGGTGAAGTTGTGGTTGCCACCACGCGCCCGGAGACCATGCTCGGCGACTGCGCCATCGCTGTGCATCCGGGTGATGAGCGCTATGCGCATCTGCTGGGCGAGTTCGTGGAACTGCCGCTTACCGGACGGCGCATTCCCGTGATCGCCGACGAATATGTCGACCCCGAGTTCGGCACCGGCTGCGTCAAGATTACCCCGGCGCACGACTTCAACGACTATGCCGTGTGGCAGCGCCACCGTGATCACAGCAGTATCCAGGCGCTGCCTCACGGCGGCCTGGTCAATCTCTTCACCGTCAATGCCGCCATTCGCAGCAACGGGGAGGATGAAGATGGCCTGATTCCTGAGGCCTACATTGGCCTGGACCGCTTTGCCGCTCGCAAACAGATCGTCGCCGACCTGGATGCACAGGGCCTGCTGGTGAAGATCGACGACCACAAACTGATGGTGCCGAGAGGAGATCGATCCAACACTGTCATCGAACCCTTTTTAACCGACCAGTGGTATGTCAAAACCGCTCCGCTTGCCAAACCTGCGATCGAGGCGGTCAGGAGCGGCAAGATCCGTTTCGTACCAGACAACTGGAAGAACACCTACTTCGAGTGGATGAACAACATCGAGGACTGGTGCATCAGCCGCCAGATCTGGTGGGGACATCGTATTCCGGCATGGTATGACCTGGAGGGCAATGTCTACGTGGGGCGCTCCGAGGAAGAGGTTCGTGCCAAACACAAGCTGCCGGCTGACTATGCGCTGCAGCAGGACGAGGATGTGCTGGACACCTGGTTCAGCTCCGCCCTGTGGCCCTTCTCTACCCTGGGCTGGCCTGAAGAGACGCAGCGCCTGAAGAGCTTCTATCCGACCAGCGTGCTGGTGACGGGGTTTGACATCATCTTCTTCTGGGTCGCCCGCATGATCATGATGGGGCTCAAGTTCATGGATGACGTCCCCTTTCACGAAGTCTATATTCATGGACTGGTGCGCGACTCCCACGGGCAGAAGATGTCCAAATCCAAGGGCAATGTGCTCGACCCGATCGATCTGATCGACGGCATCGAGCTCGAGCCGCTGGTTAAAAAACGCACCACCGGGCTGATGCAGCCGGAGAACGCGCCGAAGATCGAGAAAATGACGCGCAAGGATTTCCCCGACGGCATCCCTGCGTTCGGCACCGATGCACTGCGCTTTACCTTCGCCGCACTGGCGTCGACGGGACGCGACATCAACTTCGATATGGGCCGCGTCGAAGGCTACCGCAACTTCTGCAACAAGATATGGAACGCCGCCCGCTACGTACTGATGAACACCGAGGGTGAGGATTGCGGCCAGCATGGCGGCAGTGAAAACGGGATCGAACTCTCGATTGCCGACCGCTGGATACTCTCACGCCTACAGCAGACTACAGAAACAACCGGCAAGAGTATCGACAGTTATCGCCTCGATCATGCCGCCAGGGCAATCTATGAATTCACCTGGAATCACTACTGCGACTGGTACCTGGAGCTCTGCAAAACCATTCTCAATAGCGACGACGCCAGTGAGGCTGCCAAACGCGGAACCCGCCAGACGCTGGTGCAGGTGCTGGAGCAGCTGCTGCGCCTTGCCCACCCGATCATCCCCTTTATCAGCGAGGAAATCTGGCAGCGGGTTGCTCCCCTGGCAGGCGTCAGCGGTGAAAGCATCTCGCTGCAGCCCTACCCTGTTGTCGATGCCTTACGCATCGATGCACAGGCCGTCGAGGAGATGGAGTGGGTGATGCAGTTCATCCTCGGCATCCGCAAGATCAAGGGTGAGATGAATATTTCACCGGGAAAAATGGTTCCCGTGCTGCTTGCCAACACCACCGCAGACGATCGGCAGCGCGTCGCGGACAACCGCGCCTATCTGGATTTTCTAGCGCGCACCGAATCGATCGGGATTCTCTCCACTGGTGACGAGGCGCCTGAATCGGCCACCGCCCTGGTCGGTGAGATGCAGGTGCTGATTCCAATGGCGGGGCTCATCGATGTAGAAGCCGAGCGCCAGCGGTTGAAAAAAGAGATCGGCAGACTCAGTGGTGACCGGGAGCGTACGGAAAAGAAGCTTTTAAATCCGAATTTTGTCGACAAGGCTCCCGAGGCAGTCGTACAGAAGGAGCGTGATAAACTTGAAGAGAGCAAAACCGCACTGGCGAATCTCCAACAGCAGTTGGAGAAGCTGGCAGCCTTGTAAGTGGGCAGATGCCTCGGGCGCCAATGATCGATCTGGACTTGATCAGATACGTGGTTTATTCTCCCTATACTCGAGGCATACTTACGCTACCCGACTGCTGGAGTCAGGTGCCGGGTTGGTGGATATCCAGGCGTTACTGGGTCACGTTAATCTGGCGACTACACAGATTTACACGCATGTTAATGATGAACGGATGGCTGATGTGGTGTCTATGTTATGAAATTTACCCAATACTTCCTTTATACGCGACAACGCCCTGATCGTGCTCGAATCAAAATGGAGTGGATTGTGCAGACAGTCTTCCATCCGCAAACATCAGAGATACAGCAAGACGGTAGAGTCCGTAAATGTGCCTATATTGAGGAAGAAGGAAAATACCTGAGAGTTATACTGCTGGAAGATGGCGAAACCGTGCACAATGCTTTTTTAGACCGGAATCATAAGGAGACAGAGTCATGAAAATAAAATACTTCGAAGATACTGATACCACACTCGTGGAATTATCCAACCATACTATTTCAGAAACCAAGGAAATCAATGAAAATATCTATATTGACTTGGATGAACAAGGTCAACTGGTAAATATGACCATTGAACATGCCTCAGCACAGGCAGACATGCAGGAGTTTGCATTCCAACGTATCAGCGCGAATCCTCCATAGCAGACGCTCATTCCAACCAGTGCTATGCCGATCGAACAGACCGCTGCCCACACTTCTGCTAATCTGAACGCAAACTACCACATCGCAAGGATGCGATCATGGCCCGGGTCGGCAAGGATGCCCATCGCGCCGCAGCAGTTCTCAATACGAATAACTACTCGTAACTATACCGTTAGACAACGATGCTTAAATATCTATCAGTAGAACCAATACCAAAATGCGTCATCCCGGCGAAGGCCTGGATCCATAGAATCAAGCACTTACAGGTCAACACAGTATCTTCTCAAAAAGTCCGTGTACTAATTAAGTCTGTGCATTAATGTACTAGCTGTCCATGAACATCTATAGAGTGAAAACTGAAGAATGCCAAACAAGATAACAACAGAAAACAACTTTATCTACCTGACCCTTGCTCTTCTATTACTGTTGTTTACCAGTGCGCTCGTCGAACAATATGCAGGGGATTATGGACAGGGGTTGATTACGGCATCGACAGTGCTGATGTTAATTATCGGCATCTTGAGCATCCGCAGTGAAAAACGCTGGTTTCACACCAGTGTTGGCTTCGCCACCGCCATTGTGCTGATCGCCATCGCGGATAACATTATGGATTATGCTATATCCACCTGCTGATTATGCTCGGATTCTTCTCACTGACAGCCTGGCTGGCAATTCAACAGGTACTCAGTACCGACACCATCTATCGAAACAGAATCACCGGCGCCATCTGCTTCTATCTGCTGCTGGGCATGATCTGGGCTATGATCTACCTGATGCTGATGCTGATGCGGGCTGAACCGGATTCATTCGTCGGCATTGCAACGACAGACTGGCAGGAGAGCTATTTACGCATGGTCTATTTCAGCTATATCACGTTGACAACGCTTGGCTACGGCGACATTTCAGCAGCGTTGCCGGTATCCCGTTTTTTTGTCTATCTGGAGGCAATCATCGGGCAGTTTTACCTGGCTACTCTTGTCGCCAGCCTGATCGGCATGCGCTTCTCCGGTAGCAGACCGTAGGATGTGGTGAGCTTGCGAACCGCATCCTACAAACAAAACACCATACAACAACCAACAGGAAATCATTCAATGACTACACCCCGACAAACCGAGCAGGACAAGGCATTCGTCAATCGAATGCTCGATGCCACCATTCGCATTGGCATGGTGCTGCTGCTGACTTACTGGTGTTTGAAAATTATTTCGCCTTTCATCGGCCCTATCATGTGGGCCATCATTATTTCTGTAGCAATCTACCCACTCTATGTAAAGCTGGTCGCAGCCATGGGCGGCCGAAAAAAAATGGCGGCCGCTCTGTTTGCCATTGTCGCACTGGCGCTTCTGATCGTGCCAACTATCAAGCTCAGTGCATCCATGTTTGATACGACCCAGGCACTCTCAACTGCATGGGAGAGTGGCAGCCTCAAGATCCAACCACCAGCCGAGAGCGTCGCAGAGTGGCCGCTGATTGGAGAGAAACTGCACAAATACTGGACACTTGCTTCAGTCAATCTCGAGGCGGCCCTGAAGCAGATTGCCCCCCAGCTCAAGTCAGCAGGATCCTGGTTACTCGGTGCTGTTGGCGGCGCAGGCCTCGGCATTTTACAATTCGTTATTTCGATATTGATTGCAGCCGTGTTTCTGGCGAGTACGCAAGCAGCGCACCGCGCTACCCTGGTAATTTCATCGCGTATTGCCGGTGAGCGGGGAGAGGAATTGGCAGGAATCTCGATTGCAACCATACGCAGTGTCGCCCAGGGCGTCCTGGGTGTCGCAATCATTCAATCATTGCTGGCCGGTATCGGTCTGCTGGTCATGGATGTGCCCGGCGCCGGCCTGTGGGCATTGCTGGTGTTGCTGCTGGCAGTAGTGCAACTGCCGCCGATACTGGTGCTCGGCCCCATTATCGTTTATGTCTTCTCGGTCGCCTCAACAGGCCCTGCGGTTGCATTTATGATTTGGAGTCTTATAGTCAGCGGCAGCGATGCTTTTTTGAAACCCCTGTTTCTCGGACGCGGCATGGAAATTCCGATGCTGGTGATCCTGCTCGGCGCTATCGGCGGCATGATGACGTCAGGCATCATTGGCCTCTTCATCGGTTCAGTGGTTCTCGCCCTGGGTTACAAGCTGTTCATGATCTGGCTCGATCCGGAAAATGAAACCACCCCGGTCGATGCCGATCAGACTGACCAGGCCAGTGGATAGGCAACAGCATGAGCAAGAAAGCCAGCCAACTTTTGCTCCACCTGATTCTGACCTGCGGAGTTGTCACGCTGAGCGCCTGCACCACCCTGGGACCTGATTACCAGGAGCCCAATGTCAGCTGGCTGCAGCAGTGGCAACCCTCCGTCTACGGGGCAAGCGGCAATCAAAATGTGCAAAAACAGGTTGATTTGCGCTTCTGGTGGAAACTCTTCAATGATCCCCAACTCAACAAACTCATCGACGCGGCAAGAAAGGAGAATCTGCCGCTGCGTATTGCCGGTTTACGCATCTTTGAGAGCCAGGCTCTGCTGGGCATCGCCGGCAGCAGCCTTTACCCGCAACTGCAGCAGGCCGGCGGCGCCATCAGCTATGTGAATACCCGTAACCATGGTGGGGATGCGCAGCTTGAGAACCAAAGTTTCGGCAGCTACCAGGCCGGTTTCAATATGGCATGGGAACTCGATTTCTGGGGTCGTTTCAGACGCGGCATCGAATCAGCCGATGCCGCCTATTTCGCCTCAGTTGCCAATCAGCAGGATATGCAGGTGCTGATCAGCGCCCAGGTGGCCGATGTCTATTACGCCTACCGCACAACGCAGGCCCGCATTGCCATTGCGAATGAGAATGCGAAAATTCAAAAACGTAGTTATGAGATTACCCGGCAGTTATTCAAAAACGGGGAAACGTCTGAACTCGATCTGCAACAGGCAAAAACCCAGTACCTGGCAACCTTGTCGACGATTCCACAGCTGGAGATAACGCTGACAAAATCCCGCAATGCGCTGACCGCCCTGCTGGGCCGCCCCCCCGGGAAGATGCCTGAACTCGCTGCTTCCAAATACAAGCTGCCTGCTGTTGCATCCGGCGCCATCCGGGAAATCCCCACGTATCTACTCACGCGCCGCCCCGACATCCGTGCCGCTGCCTGGCAGATAGCCGCCCAGTCAGCCCAAATTGGAATAGCTGAAGCAGACTATTACCCCGCCATTACGCTTCTGGGAACCCTTGGCTGGTCAGGAAACGGTCTCAGCGGAACGCCGACTACGGGTAACCTTGTGGTTGGTCCTGCACTGCAGTGGAATATCTTTGACTACGGCCGCATCAAAAACAATGTGCGCCTGCAGGATGCCCGGTTGCAGCAGTTGATCGAACAATACCAGGAGTCAGTATTGCAGGCCGCAAGGGAAGTCGATGATGCGGTGATCAGCATCCAGAAAACCGTGGAGCAGCAGGCCTTGACCGACGCTGCCGTGAAATCTTCAGAGCGCGCCCTGGATATTGCCAACACCAGGTATCGCGAAGGCTATGCAGATTTTCAACGGGTGCTTGATGCGCAGCGTGCGTTGGCTGCCCAGGCAGAAGCCCAACTGGTGAATCAGGGGAG
>JAQYVP010000016.1 GCA_030145485.1 Chromatiales bacterium | reverse complement strand
GTATCAATAGAGAATGAATGTAGTCATATGCGTATCCTGACCAGACTTGCTGTTTTTTTGCTGGTTGTCATTGCTCTCTCGGTGAGCTTTGCACGTTATCTGCTGCCTTCGCTAATCGAAACCTATAAAGACGAAATACTGGCACAGGTCAGCCAGGTGGTGGGGAAAAGTATCGCGGCGGATGCAGTGACTGTTTTCTGGCGGGAAGACGGCCATGGTTTTCATCTGCAGAATCTCAGGTTGGTCAATGATGACGGCAGTTCTGATCTCAGTGCAAAATCTGTCTACCTGAAGTTCAGTGTGATGGAGGTGTTGCGCCATCTGAATATTGCACCATCGGAGATCCGGGTCGTCGGAACCCACCTGGCAGTCATACGCCATAAAGATGGCAGTATTTCGGTACATGGAATCGAACACTCTGATGATTTTGATGTTGATCTCAGTGCAATGATCCTGCAGCCGGTGTTCCTCGAGGTTGTGAATTCCGAAATAACGGTCATTGACCTGGTGCATAAAAATACGCTGCCATTGCATTTTACTCCTGTCAATCTGTTGATTCGAAATGATGGGAATCAACACCATCTCACGGCAAGGGTCTCAATCGACGAGGGGGAATCCGGTCTTTTCACGCTGATTTCACAATTTCAGACAGAGGATGAAAGCTTTGAAATGTGGAAGGGTGACGTATATCTGCGTACCAAGCATCTGGATCTGGCATGGCTTATGCAAAATCGCTTTTCCGGACATTACAATCTGGAACACGCAAAAACCAGCATGAAGATCTGGAGCCATTGGGAGAATGGACGCCTGGCGACGCTTCAGGGAGAGCTGGATAGTGAAGAGCTGCAGTTTAGTTCGCACAAAGTCAAACAGGCGCCAGAACTGGCGCTGGACTATTTGGGTGGAAAATTCCGCTGGACGCGTGAGCACAACGGATGGCTGCTTGATATCGCTGACCCGCTGATTCGACATGAAGATACTGTGTGGCCAACCAAATCAATTAGTATGGCGGTGCGTCAAATTTCAGGAGAAGGCCCGCTGCACTTCTATCTTGGCGCAGATCTCTTCAGTATCGATGGATTGTTCAAGGCGCTGGCCATACGCCCGCCCGAGCATTCGTTGATGAACGACCTGCTGGCCGCGCAGCCGCAGGGCGAGGTGATAAACTCTTCCCTGCACTTGAAAATGGAGCAGCCGATCGAATGGGAGTTCAATGCCACCGTAGATAAACTGCAGACAAAAGCGGCCGGTAGAGTGCCTGCGATCAAAGGGGTAAGACTGGTGGTTGCTGCAACCAATGACAGCGGTAGCGTCAAAGTGGCGGCAAACAATGCCTCGCTGCATATCAAGTCACTGTTCCGTCAGCCGATGTTGCTGGACCAGGTCACCGGTGAGCTGCGCTGGAAGAAACAGGCAAACGGCGACTGGCTGATTGCAACGGACAACATGCTTGCCCGCTCCGAGCATATCAAAACGACAACGAGTTTTCGTTATACCCTGCCGCCTCAGGGAAAAGGCCATCTGGATTTACTGACCGATTTTCAGGAGGGACATGCCGAACATGCATCACTCTATTATCCGGCGTACAGGATGCCGCCTGCAGTAGTGAAATGGCTGGATCGTTCATTAACGAAAGGATTTATCACCTCTGGCCGCTTCGTGTTGCAGGGGCCGTTGCAGAGCTTTCCTTATGAGAATAACGATGAT
>JAQYVP010000229.1 GCA_030145485.1 Chromatiales bacterium | reverse complement strand
ATAATGGCGAATGATGTTCTCATAGGTTGTTCCTCTGGTGTCGTGGTTTGCTCAGAGCGTCAATGGCAGCAGACTGCAGCTACCAGGCTCATTTGGAAAAGAGAGATGTAATCTGGAAACTTATTGTTTTTCTTATCCTGAATAAGATAATCTGGAGATCTATGCTTGTCTATCCACTAAACGCAAAAACAGAAATAAAGAGTTGCAAACAACAATTAACAGTCAGAAAAACATTGCTAAACCTCTACCGGCTTCTGATGCAGGGGTGATAACTGCCTGTGATCCCGCTCTCTATGAACAGATGGTGCAGCCCTGGGAGTTGCTCAATACGCATCTCGAACGCGGCTGTTTTGGTTACCACATGCGCTACCTGAAAACAGCGGCGGTCACCATTTACAGCGAGCGGTTCGATTTATGCTGCCGGGTGCGCGGACTCTCTCCAGCCGACACCTTCGCTTTTTTCGTGCCAGTCAGCCTGGGTTCACGCTCCAGCTACTGGAACTCTCCACTGCAAAAATCCGGTTTTCCGGCAATGCTGCCAGGTGCGCTCGATGCTGTGATCGATCCCGGACAAATCCAGGTTCTCATACTGCTGACTCCATCGCTGCTGCATGATCATCTTTCGGCTGAAGTGATCACGCAGCTGCTGCTGGCGGCAGAAAATCACCTGCTTCCTGCTAACCAGGATGATGTCATAAGATTAGGGAGATGGCTGCTGGAATTGATCGAAGAGGCCAACCGGCGCCCGCAGATGCTGCAAAACAGTGCTGCCGTCAGGTCGATGGAACAGGATCTGCTGCAGTACAACTTCCCTAAAAAAGAGGTCGCTCCCGGCAATTTCAAAACGCCGCCGGGGAGTCGAATCCGCGCTCGAATATCTGCGTGATACCGACCGCCTGGCAATAACAACGCCGCAACTCAGGGAAGCGTCGGGAGTCAGCATGAGAACTCTTGAATATGGTTTTCGCGATATTTTCGATCTGGCGCCTGCCGATTTTCTGCGCATGCAACGTTTTCATGCAGCGCGGCGCAAACTGATGAAAGCCGTGTCCGGATCAACGACCGTCGCGAACATAGCCTACGAAACCGGCTTCTATCACCTGGGACGATTCTCGGGTTGCTATCAGGAACTTTTTCATGAACTGCCATCAAGGACGCTGCAGAGACACAGCAGAGAACAGGCTGCGAAGATCTCTCCATTGATTTAGGAAACAGGCGATACCGGGGTAGAGCATTGGATTTCTTAACCCGATGGTTTGAGATGATGTTCCATGCTGTTGACAGCATTGACCAGTGGCTGCTGGTCTATGCGAATAAAACCGGAGTGTGAGCGGTCAAAGTCGGTTATCAGCAGCATAACGATAGCCAGCAGCAATGACAGCACCCTCAGCCCCCACCGATCCTCATGTCCCGCAACTCCCGAGTTGTATCCGGCAACACCCAATGCGCCTGAAGCGATGATCAGCATCAGCAACAAAACAGCAGTCGGCAGCTGATCGAACCCATTCACGACACGCCTGGTATGGGCATCCAGGACGTCATTGATGGAGTGAAGAATAGAGATCTCCCTTGGTCCTGAAACGCCGGCGTCGATGCTCTTCAGAGCGACAGGCCAAAGCTGCGCCTGAATCTCCAGTGATCGGCCAATTATTTGACGCAAAACTTCACTGTCCGTGACATCACTCTCACTGATGACTCGTGTTCTGGCATATTCCAGCAGTAGTGTTTTGAGCTCCAGCCGGACAGGCTCAGGCGCCAGGTCAGCACGTAAAAATGCTGTGTCGATGGCATTCGCCTCCTCCATCACAGCCTGTTTTCGGGCATCGGCGCGGCTCAGTGAAAATGCGTAGGTAAATGCCAGAATAAGTCCCAGCAGGGCAAACATCCCGGTGAGCACAACATCGCTTTTACCACGTTTAGCACTCTTTTCTCGGGAATTCAGATTGTACCTGCCAATCAGGAATCCGACGCCCATTGACACCAGCAGGGTTGCCAGAAAAAAGAGACCGTTGACCCAGATTGGATACTGGTAAAGAATTGATAACCGTTCCATATTGAAATTCCCTGAGACTATTGTTGTTCTGTTGATATTATGCTATTCATGCATGTAAGTTTATTGTGAAAGATATCGAGAAGCAAATGGCGCCATGTGTGCATAGCGGCATAGGCAACTCCCTCTGATCTCTAAAGAGTGGGCCGAGAGGGAGCAAGGACAGATATGGAGAAAAGTATCACGCAGTCTGTAGGGCGTAATCAGAGCAGCGCATTACTTGATGGGATAGGCGCGGTTCACATTGGGCGAAAACTCCTTTCTGCCCGGTTCAGCATGCTCCTTGTCGAACATTGCCGAGGTGGTGGCGAAGGCGCAACTGCTGGCTGTCAACAGCAGCGCTAACGCCAGGGATGCAGAGGGTG
>JAQYVP010000213.1 GCA_030145485.1 Chromatiales bacterium | reverse complement strand
CTGAATACAAGTCTGTGTACCAGGCCGGAGGAAACACGATGGATCTCATGCTCAAAATACCAGTCATATTACTGCTCGCTTTCATTCTTTTTTCACTCTTTGAAGGCATGTACTATCTCGCCAAAGACGATGGTAACGATGATAAAACCCGGGTAGTGCGCGCACTAACGGTCAGGATCGTGTTATCGCTGGTGCTGTTTTCCATTCTCATTGGCGGATATTTCCTGGGTTGGATCGAACCACACGGCGTGACTTAGTCGTAAGTCGTAAGTCGTAAGTCTCTTACTGTGTAGATCTATAACTTTTCAATAAGTCCGTGTATTGTTCGAGTCTGCGCAAGTGCAAAGCACTGCCGCACATTGACATCCTGCAACATAACTTGTCAATGACCACTTGCATATGAATAAAATGCTATCGCATTTAATCGTGGTGAGCCGGTAAATGCTCCTGCGTTGCCGGCACTTCCGCCATCCATGGCGGTCGGAAGACCACTCCATCACATAGAACTATAGGGGCGGTCTTCTGACCGCGAGATGCACGGAGTAATTGAGAAGTTACCCTGCAACTCTCCTGCAGGTTGCCACTATTTTAATCAATAGCTCGTCCCTTAGTCGTTGTTCAACAATAACTCCTTAAAACCAGTAAACAAAGATAAACAGCCCCAGCCACACGACATCCACGAAATGCCAGTACCAGGCAACCGCCTCGAAGGCGAAGTGATTGTGGGCGCTGAAGTGGCTGCTCATGGCGCGGCCAAGAATCGCCATCAGCATGATGGCCCCCATGGTCACGTGGAAACCATGGAATCCGGTTAACATGTAGAAAGTGGAGCCATAACCACCTGACCCCAGGGTCAGATTGAGTTCATGATAGGCATGGTAGTATTCAAATGCCTGCAGCATTACAAACAACAAGCCAAGAAAGATGGTGGCCGCCAGTCCCCACACCAGCTGCTTTTGATTCTCCACCTTCAGCCCCCAGTGCGCCCAGGTAATCGTGGCACCGCTGGTGAGCAGTAGTAGAGTATTGATTGCCGGAAGCCCCCAGGGCGACATGGGGGTAAACTCCCCGCCCATTTGTGCGGGGCCGCTGGATGGCCAGGTGGCGTCGAAGGTGCCGCCATAGAGGAATTCATCAGAGGCTCCGAGATAGCCCTCTCCGCCCAGCCAGGGCAGCGCGATCATGCGAATATAAAACAGGGCTCCAAAAAAGCTCATGAAGAAGAACACTTCTGAAGCGATGAACCACAGCATCCCCATACGAAAGGATCTGTCCACCTGCTTGTTATAGCGGCCATTGAGATTCTCAGTGATCACATCACGGAACCAGCCGTAGAGAAGGTAGAAAAACATTAACAGTCCTGCTACCACCACATATTTTCCGATACCAACGCCGTTCATGGTCAACGCGGCGCCAAACAGCGTAATCAGTAGAGAGGCCATGCCGACGAGCGGCCATGGACTGGGATCGGGGATGTAGTAATCGTCGCTATGCGCTTGTGACGACATAAGTCTGTTCCTCTGTTGTCTTTTTAGTCGTTAATAAAATGATGGTTGTTAATTTATCGCAGCAATTGCGGGCAATGTCTGTGTCTCATTTTCTGCTTCCTGTCCCGGTTTCAACCGCATGAAACTGTAGGAGAGAGTCAATGAACGAATTTCTGCCGGAAGATCCGGGGACACCATAAAACGTAGCGGCATATCCGTTCGCTCGTTGCCTTTCAGGGTCTGGCGGGTAAAACAAAAGCACTCCAGCTTGCTGAAATAGGGTGTTGCCTGCCAGGGCGCTACGCTGGGAATTGCCTGGCCGGTTACACTCGAATTGCTGCGGTTGCTGGCAACAAAGTTCACCGCATAGATCTCACCGGGATGAACCTTCATAGTGCGTATCTCGGGGCCGAAGTCCCAGGGGAGATTGGGATTGACGGTGGCATCGAACTTGATCGTAATCAGGCGGGATTTATCAATCTCACCAGTCACAGCGGGACCTTTACCCATACCTGCGCGTATCGCTATAGACTGCGTACCGGTAACCTGGCATAGCAGATCGTAGAGCGGCACCATGGCAAAACCAAAACCGAACATCAGCGCCACCAGTCCTCCCAGCAGCAGGGTGGTGCGTTTTTTATTGCCTTGATTGTCAGCCGCCATGCGTGTGTTCAACCTGCAGCCTGGTCACCGACAATGCGAAACATGCCGATCCAGAATGGAAAGGATGTCAACAGCACCATCAGTGCAAAGCCAAACAGCAGCCACATCAGGCGCAGGTTCTTTTTTCTCAGTTCAGTTGTTTGATTCTCTGGTATTGCCATGATTGCTTCCTGATTAGGGATGAGGCAGAAATTATAGTGCCAATATGTGAAGATTTTTTGTTCGTGGTTTTTCGTTGGCGTGTCGGGCGCATAGTGAACTATGTAACCAAAGCGGCAGCGAAAAGCACGGACAAAAAGGCAAGCGAGATTGGTATTTTAATAAATGCATCATCCCTTACTTGATTTGCGGAGCGACGGTCCAGCTATGGAAAGGTGGAGGCGAGCTCAGTTCCCACTCGAGACCTGTCGCGCCCTCCCAGGAGCGGCTCTTCGCTTTTTGTCCGCCACGTATGGTCTTGATGACGATATAGAGCAGCAGCAGATGACTGAGGCCGAAGATCATGGCGCCAATACTGGAGAGCACATTGAATTCGGTGAACATCACATTATAGTCGACGATGCGCCGCGGCATACCCGCCAATCCAAGGAAATGCTGTGGAAAAAAAGTGATATTGAAGCCGATGACATTGGTCCAGAAGAATATCTTGCCCAGACGCTCGTCATACATATGCCCGGTCCACTTGGGCAACCAGTAGAAAACTCCGGCAAACAGACCGAACACCGCCCCCGGCATCAATACATAGTGAAAATGGGCAACCACGAACATACTGTCGTGGTACTGCATATCGGCAGGCACCACCGCCAGCATCACCCCGCTGAGTCCACCGAAAGTAAACATCAGCACGATGGCCACGGCGAACAGCATCGGGGTTTCGAAGGTCATGGAACCACGCCACATGGTGGCAATGAAGTTGAAGATCATCAGGCCTACAGGGATGGAGATGAGGATGGTGCCGATCATAAAGTAGGTCACCGCCCCCAGAGACATGCCGACGGTGTATTGATGATGCGCCCACACCACCATGCCGATGGTGGCGACTGCCAGCATGGCGCCAACCATCGAGTTATAACCGAACAGGGGTTTGCGTGAGAAGGTCGGGATAACATGAGAGAGCACACCGATAGAAGGCAGCAGCAGCACGTAAACTTCGGGATGACCGAAAAACCAGAACAGATGCTGGAACAGCACCGGATCACCACCACCGGCGGCATCAAAAAAGCTGGTGCCGAAATGACGGTCGAACAACAGCATGGTGACACCACCCGCCAATACCGGAACGACCAGGATCAACAGGAAGGCGGTGACCAGCCATGTCCAGCAGAACATCGGCATCTTCATCAGGTTCATACCGGGTGCGCGCATGTTCAGCAGGGTGACGATGATGTTGATAGAAGCCAGCACCGAGGAGATACCCAGCAGATGGATGGCGAAGATCAGGAAATCCATCGACATGCCGACCTGTACCGACAAAGGCGGATAGAGCGTCCAGCCGGTATTGATCTGGGTGCCGCCTCCCGGAAAGAAGGGCACAACGAAAGAGAGCAGCAGCATGGTAGCCGCAGCCGGAAGAATCCAGAAACTCAGGTTGTTCAAACGCGGCAACGCCATATCAGGCGCACCGATCATCATCGGAATCATCCAGTTGGCCAGTCCCGCCGCAGCCGGCATCACCGCACCGAAAATCATGATCAGCGCGTGATTGGTGACCAGGTTGTTATACAAATCAGGATCCAGCAATTGAATACCCGGCTGGAACAACTCCATGCGGATGAGCATGGCGCTGGCTCCACCGAGGAACATCATGGTCAGGGCAAACAACAGGTAGAGTGTGCCGATATCCTTGTGATTGGTGCTGAAGAGCCAGCGACGCCAACCTGTTGGAGCGTCGTGGTGATGCGCCTCATCATGGGTCATGGTTGTAGTAGTCATGTGTCAGTTCTCCTCTATCGAGCCTGTTTGATGTCAGCAGGCTGCACGACATCGCCGGTGTTGTTGTCCCAGGCATTGCGCTCGTAAGTCACAATCGCCGCTAATTCCAAATCATTCATCGAACTCCAGGCCACCATCGGGGT
>JAQYVP010000171.1 GCA_030145485.1 Chromatiales bacterium | reverse complement strand
GAGCTGCTGCTGCAGGTCTTCGATGGTGAGCACCTCCGCCTCCTCGGCAGCTGTTTCAGGTTCCAGCTGTTTAAGCAGCTCTTCATCCTCGATCAAATTATCTCTATCAGACATGCTCATCTATCTCTGTAATCAATTTGGGTAAATAGTTGGTATTCCGTCGTAGCTTCTCAATAATCCCGAGTCAACGCTGTCATTGCGAGGAAGCCTAAGCGACCGCGGCAATCTCGCTGGATCCAACACTGTATTTCGTAACTCCTTATCACAAGGTTTTTTGAGAAGATACATTCTGTCACTCTAACCCCTCTGCCTCAGGGAACGAGTTGGGGTGAGGGCAAACATATCAAAACTCCACCTAACATAGGGGTTATTTTTGCGTCTTCAAGGCCATCGACAACAATTTTGCCGTGACATCCACGATCGGGATCACCTTGTTGTAATCCATGCGCGTCGGCCCGACAACACCCAGCACACCGGCAACGTTGCCATCGGTCTCATAGGCTGCTGTCACCAGGGTGCAGTTATCGAAGGGTTCATAATCAGACTCCTCTCCGATGAAGATCTGCACCCCTTCGGCGTCCATACAGTGATCGAGCAGATGCAGGATCTGGCGTTTCTCGGCAAATGAATCAAACAGATGCTTGAGCATCGTCATATCCGAGAGATCGTGAAAGCCCATCAAATTGGTCTGCCCGGAGAGCACAAAATCGCCATCAGAGTCGTCACTGTTATCCAACACCAGGCCAGCCAACTCGATTGCCTGGGTCATCACCTCGTCCATCTGCTTTCTGGTCGATTGCATCTCCTTGAGCAGGCCGGCGCGCATGCTCTCCAGATCCTGACCGCCGTAGTTGAGGGTGAGGAAGTTTTGCGCCTGTGTAAGCTGTGACTCAGTGAAGCGTTTGGCGGACTCTATGACCCGGTTCTGCACCTCGCCATCACTGGTCACCAGGATCACCAGGATACGGCTGCCGGAGAGCGGTACAAACTCGATCTGGCGAAACAGAATCTGCTCGCGGCGAGGAATCATCACCAGACCAGCCATATGAGTCAAATCAGAGAGCGCTACGGAAGCCCTCGCAGCCAGCGCTTTGCCATCAGCGCCGACAGCAATCTGCTGCCGCATCTGTTGCATTTCACTCTTCTCGAGCGGCCTCAATGACACCAGAAAATCGACAAAAAAGCGGTAACCGGAAACCGTCGGCACCCGCCCGGCAGATGTATGCGGCGATGTAATCAAACCCGCCTCCTCCAGATCCGACATCACATTACGGATAGTCGCCGGACTGAGATTCATGCCGCTGTCACGCGCCAGGGTACGTGACCCCACCGGCTGACCATCACGAATATAGTGCTCTATCAGCACCTTTAAAAAGTACTGCGCACGTTCGTTTACCGCAACATCAACAGAAGTGTTAGCCATAACTCCAATACATAATTATCCGTTAGCACACTATAGATATGAGTGCTAAACATTGAATTATCCAGTGTTATTTCACACAGCGCAAGTAATCAGAGAGTTGATTTCCATTAATCGCATCACTTCATGTAGAATTCTCCACCATGGCAAAGAGAGCAAAAAAGAAGAAGCGATCAACCGGCAGCACCATCGCGCTGAATAAAAAGGCGGGACATGATTATTTTATCGAGGAGCGCTACGAAGCCGGCATCGTGCTGCAGGGCTGGGAAGTCAAGGCGCTGCGAGCCGGGCATCTCAACATCAAGGAGAGCTACGTCACCGTCAAAAATGGCGAAGCCTTCATCTTCGGCAGCACCATCAACCCGCTGCTGAGCGCCTCCACGCACGTCAATCCGGATCCGAGGCGCACGCGCAAACTGCTGCTGCACCGCCATGAACTGAGCAAACTCATCGGCCTCATCGAACGCAAGGGCTACACCATTGTCGCTACCGCCATGTACTGGAAAAAAGGCAAGGCAAAACTCGAAATCGGCGTCGCCAAGGGCAAAAAACTGCACGACAAGCGCGCATCCCTGAAAGAACGCGACTGGAAACGCGACCAGCAGCGCGCCATGAAAGAGCGCTAATAAGCCAATTCTCGGCACAACACACCAGCCTCCCCCTTTACCAAAGGGAGATCGAGAGAGATTTCATCACTTTTCATTTGCCCCCGAACCATCAAAGGTTTAGACTGTCTAACCTCTTGAATATTGGCAGGACAGCCTCCATATCAATATTCAGTAACAGATGAAGGGGACGACCTGGCTTCGACGCGGGTTACAAAACTTCAGATGCATGTCGAGGGACGAGTACCTCGTAAAAACAGTCGTAAAATGATAGTTGCAAACAACGACAACTACGCTCTGGCTGCCTAGGTAGCCAGCCCCTCGCCGGTGTGTGCCCATACGCCCGGATTTCAGGGGTCGAATCATACGGGATCGCAGTGACGGAGTGTTCGGGCCAGACCTGTTAAAACTAACGAACTCGACTGCTGACTACCCTGCCTGTCGGGTAACAGCGAGTCTAAAAATAATAGACGGGGCTAAACATGTAGAGTCTAAAGCAGCGTGCTTGCGGACGCGGGTTCGATTCCCGCCGTCTCCACCAATACCATTTATAACCGCTTGATTTTCAAGCGGTTTTTTTT
>JAQYVP010000148.1 GCA_030145485.1 Chromatiales bacterium | reverse complement strand
TTGCACGTTGTTCATGACTTGGGCGAGGCGGTCATCAAGATGTGCAACTCGGGTGGTCGCATCACCGCCTGTATCGCTAAGTTTATTTCTGATGATCTTGCCTCTCAATTCAAGGCATTCTATGAGATTGATCGGGCGGGGGAAGAGTACCTCCACCCCAAACACAAAATCCATCTGGCTGGGCTCGGAGGATTCCAGGGTTCCGTCTATAACGGGATATATAACGGCTATTCTGGCTTTGCTGGTCGGCCGACAGACAAACAATTTGTCCAGGGCTGGGCAGAAGGTATGCCTAACGGCACATATGTCTCCTGGAAGGAAACCTTCGCTTTCTACCTTGCGCTGTAACACGTTGTTATTACAGCGGTTATGGCGTTCGTCGGCATCGGCTGGCGAGGTGTTAAAACCCTCGTAAATCCTTTTTGTTTGGGTGGCATCACCTTGCTCGACCAGTTTGCCCTTGCCGACCATATAGCCGACAAGATACTCAAACGCCCCAGCGCAATCCACCCATTCGCCCAATCGTCGCCACTTCGGAAACAATCCCAGAAGATGCTTTTCAGCAGCTGCTGGCGCATAGACCCAGTAGACTTTCCATTCATCCAAGGGAATGCCAGCCGAGGTTTCGAGCTGCCGTAATCGCCGTGAGCGGCCTCCTACAGTCTCGTTCTCAGCCACTTTAGTCGTCAGAACCACGCAAACCACTGATTGACCTGGTCAACTGCCCCGTCTCTCCTGAATCGTCAACTCACCTAAATACTTCCGTGGATTGCCACACATCCAGCATGAGCACCGAGCAGGTGTCTCTGCCAGCATTGGATGCCGTGATTCAGGAAGCAGCCGCTTCAGATGTTGAGGTGCTTTTTGTTTAGGCAGTTCCTCCCGGATCCTCTGAAACATCTCCTCCCGATGCACGGGAACCTCTTGGGGTGCATCGATTCCGATCCTGACCTGGTTGCCAGTGACGGCCAAGACCGTCACCTCGATGTCATCACCGATGCGGATGGCGGCAATTGCTCCATAGCGGTCATACTTGAGGCAAGTTGTATGACGTAAACTGCCAGTAGCCAGCATTACCGAAAGAAAACCGCCCCGAAGGGCGGTTCTCAATTTGACGCCTTCAATTGCGCTTCGTTGTTTTAGTCCGGTGCTGGAACGCTAGTACCGGATGTCTTGTTGGTGTCTTCGTAGACCTTTTCGACTATCTCGGGATAGGAAACACGACCGCCTGTAATAAAGTCACTGAAACCTACTCGGTCATTTGGATCAGCCGGTTTTTTCTCTGTAATCGAAGGCAGAGGCCAGATGTCTTCATCGATCACGGCCATGCGAACTTTGATATCTTCACCCTTCTTGACGTTGAATACCATGTAATCCACTGACAGCGCCAATGGCCCATCGTATACCCCACATATCAGTTTCAAGACACCTTCCCGAGTGTTGTGGTCATTGAAGAAGTGATAGGCTACCGCCATCCTTGGTTTGATCTCGCTCATCACCTTGCCAAATTGGGCTGGTGAAGTATGCACCTGAGTACCAACATTGAGGGCATCTTTCACAGACCAATTTTGAAGCTTCACCAGATCGTTTGGAGCAATGAAGCATTCGTGGATGGCGATGTCCGCATTTTTGGTGTGTTCTTTCAGCAGCTCATCGTCGAGCACCTTGTTGATCCCGGAGCTGACCAGGCGCGCGCAGATCAGCGCGTGGGGGTTGACGTAGGCGTTGCCGACCCACTTGCCGCGCTGACTGACAACAGCCACTTGTTGGCCGGCGGAGAATGATTTCAGCGGCGTCTCTTTGGCGTCTACCTCGTTGCTGTAGACCCAGACATGACCCGCCTGCAGCCGGCGCTCCTGATCCTTTCCCAGTTTTAATGCGGGTAGCTTGTTCATAGCACTTTATTTATCTCGGTAATCATGCGGATTTCAGCCGATAAAACGTATTTCACCCTGTCATGGATGCGGTTTAGCGTATTCACAGTGGTTGACTGATTGTGCTATTTGATTAGGATCTGGCAAGCTGTTTAAGCCTTTCCGGCTTGGTAAAATAGTTAATGGCTTCAATGTGCTCCTTGCGGGTCACCAGGGCCAGTGCCTGCTTGACCGAAACCAGCTTGCGTTTTCTGAAGTCCTGTTCAGGCCATTTACGCAATACCTTGCAGATGGAAAGCGGGTAGATCCTGAGCAAACCGCCGCCCCTGCGCTTGAAGTCCTTGTGCCGCAGAGAGGCTACCAGCTTACCCACGACACCCGCCTCTTCAGTGGCCTCCAGCAGCGCAACCTGGGCATTCGACAGATCTGCCTCGGGTTGTCCCTTGGGCAGAATCCAGCTCTTGCCGGAGATGTTGGTAATGATCATCAGCATGGGTTTTCCACGCTTGATGATGAAGGGAAGCGCGCCTATTTCCATATCGCTCATAACTTTTTCCCAGCATAGTCTTCAGGTATGCCGTTAATTGCCAGCGATGCGTTCTTGTAACCCCTCTCTTCCGTGAGTTCACGTCCGAAAAATGCCGGAATCTTGAAGTGGCGGCTCTCTTCAATGCTGCTGAACTCCACCTCTGCCAGCATCAGTGGTGCCAGGGAGTTCCGAAACACATCAATTTCTATGAGCGCGTCTCGATGTTGATAGTCATAGCGGGTCTTTTCAATGCGCTGGTTGGCAGTCAATCCCCAGAGATCCATGAACTGTTGTTCAGCCAAATTGATTTCCACTTCTGTCCGGCGCAAGCCGTTGCCCTTTTTTATGGTCAGATAATAGTCGTTGCCCTTGCAGCGGATCCTGACTTCATTATCGCTGTCGGTGCTGATGTAACCCTGGCTGATAGCCTTGTGAGGGTGTTGCTGCAGGTCATCCGGCAGTGCAGTCAGCAGAAACTTCCTCTCTATCTCAACGCTGTTCATTTCATGCCCAATGCTTTTGCGACTTCATTGAACAGCGATCGATAAGCCTGTACCGGACTCTTCTTCGACGCATACGCCAGCACTGGTTCGCGGTGCAGACCCATTTTTTCGATTTCCTGTGAAAATCCGATTCTGCTTTTGAGAAAGCTGGAATGCTTCTTTCCCATCTTGTTGATGGTGTCGGTGTGCAGCCGGTTCTGTTGCTGTGTCATGGAAAAGAATGGCCGGATCTTTTTCTTTTTGTAGCCCTTGCTGTCAAAGAATCCGAGCAGCTGATCATAGGTGCGTTCCGACAAGGTGGTGGGGATTACCGGAACCACGATGATATCTGCCGCATTGAAAATGTTCTCCGCCAGCAGGGTGAGATTCGGGGGGCAATCGAGAATGATCAGATCATAATCGTCATCCAGGGGAATCAAGATTTGCTTCAGCTTCTTTTTGGATTTCTGCATGCTGTTGAGCATGATGTCGAAATTACGGAAAGCCAGGTTTGCGGGGAGTATGTCCAGCCTCCGGTAGTTGGAGCCTTTGATATTTTTTAACAGGCGGCCTCTCCTTGAGAAAAAGGATTTGCCCCGGTCCTTCTTGCTGGTGCGCAAGCGAAAATAAAAAGAGGATGCGCCCTGCGGATCCAGGTCGATCAGCAGTGTTTCATGGCCAGCACTGGCCGCAGCATAGGCAAGATTCACGGATGCCGCGGTTTTACCCACTCCGCCCTTGATGCTGTAGGATGCGATGACTCTCATTGTGCAGGCCCCACAGCTGCGAACGCCTGGCTGAACAGTTGCCGGTTGCTCTTGGCGGAGAAAGCATGCAATTCGTGGATGCTTTCTTTTCGTGAAAGTTGCTGCATGTGGTGCAAGGTGGCGATCAGTCCACCCAGCGCGGCAATCAGATAAACGTCCTTTTGCTCCTGGTGCTCTGTTTCTTCCAGGTAGGTTTCGAGGTATTGTCCCTGCACCGAGAGATCGTTAAAGATGCCCAGCCTGTTTTGCAGGCGCTTGAGTTGCTTGCCCGCCCGACTCAGCTGTTTTGCGTTAAACAGGCCGCCGAAAAAATACAGCAGATAACGCAGTTTCTTGCAGTCGATGCGGATGCTGTGAATGTCTTCGTCCGGTGTGGAATCGGTTATTTTCAACGCGGATTTCTGGATCTTTTTGTAGCGCTTCATGATCTTGTTGACCGCGAGTTCGCTTGAAGGCCTTTCGCTCCATTCCGTCTCGCAGGCTGCATAGCCTTTCTCAAACAGTGCCTGGAGGTCGGCCATCTCCTTCTTGTAGGCGGCACTCTTGAGCCATTTTGCAACGCGTTTCACTTCGCTGGCGCGTTCCTTTTCTAAATCATCAAACATGGGCAGCAGGCCGGGCTCAAGGGACTCGGGCAGCAGGTTGAGATAACGCTTCTTGTCGAGAATAAATACATCCAGGTCGCGCAGGTGATTGGCTGCCCGCCCGATTTTGCCAAAACGCTCCTTTAGCGACAGCACATCCTGTTCCGGGAAGACTTCCTTCAGCTGGGCGATGGCCGCACGGGTCATGCGCAGCGCAACCCGGAAATGATGCAGAAACTCCGTATCAATATCTTCGATCACACCCTGTTCGTTGAGGCGCTGCTTTTCGATCATCTGCGAAATGATTGAATTGACCGCGGTGCGTGCGGGCATGGTTGGGGTAATGAACAACTCGGGTTTTACCGTATAGGGTGCAGGTGTGACGCCAATCGCACCGAGAAAGGAGTCTATCGGGGACAGGCTGGGCTCAAAGCAGCCCAGTTCAAGCAGTAGTGACTGCGCCCGCTGCTGCTGCTCTTCGTAACCCGTGACCGGGATCAGCTTGACTTGAGAAAATAACGGGTTGCGCGCTGAAGCAGAGCGATAGAAAGAAACCATCTGAAAAAATACCAGGGTCTTGCCTTCGTCATCCTGCAAGCTGCCGTTTTCGCTTTTTAATACCCCATTAGACAGGGGCATCAGAGCACGCAAAGCGAGAATGTCCTGCAGCTGCCCACGCTCCGGAGACTCCTTGAAATCCCACCAGAATTTAGCCTGCGGATTGTCATTCTCCACCACGCTAGCCTGGTCGGGATCGAACAGGTCATCAGAAGGCCAGATGGCCAGATTGTTGTTGTCCATGCGAAAGCCCAACAGCCTCTTTGTATAGAGCCCCCACTCAAAGCTGTCGACGAGGGTAATTTTTTCGCTGCTGTGATTCGTGGCCTTCAGTGCGAAGTGGCTACCCAGCGTATCGAGAAGGTGCTTTCTGTCAATGTTTACAGGAACAATGTAACGGGAACAGTCGAAATTGGAATCTTTCATTTTTTTAGATAATCCGTGATAAGTTTTTCCATAATTTTCTGGACGCTGGTATCTTCACGAAAGGCTTTCATTTTCAGCGCTTTGAGGGTCTTGCTTTCCAGGCGTAAGGAAGTGTTATTTCTTGTCTTGTCGCTATTTTTCTTCATTGCTGCCTGGTCTTGTGTATGGGGCAGTGACTCAAGGACAAAAGACGACGTCATCTTTTGAAATATACCAAAGATCCTCCTGCTTGTGAACAACGGTCTTGCTTGAAGCATGTGAAATTTAGTGACATGACGGAGAAAGAAATAGGGGGCAGACCACGTTATACAGAGCGGCGTGTCCGGTAATCGAGAAAGGAGTCGCATATATCACTTCCAGGAGATGACGTGAGCCATCAAAACAACAGGCTGCGCGACGCCACCAGCCCCTATCTGCAGCAGCATGCCGACAACCCGGTCGAGTGATGGCCCTGGTGCGACGAGGCGCTGGAGCTGGCGCGCGACGGGAACAGGCCGGTCCTGCTCTCGATCGGCTACTCCGCCTGCCACTGGTGTCACGTCATGGCGCACGAGTCCTTCGAGGACGCGGAGATCGGCGCCCAGATGAGCCGCGACTTCGTCTGCATCAAGGTCGACCGCGAGGAGCGGCCCGACATCGACGAGATCTACATGGCCGCCACTCTGGCGATGAACGACGGGCAGGGTGGCTGGCCGATGACCGTATTCCTGACGCCCGACCAGGAGCCGTTCTTCGCCGGAACCTACTTCCCGCCCGACGACCG
>JAQYVP010000146.1 GCA_030145485.1 Chromatiales bacterium | reverse complement strand
AGCAGCTGATTACTCTGGCTGGAAAACCGCGAAGCTGGACAAAGCGGAGTCAAGCCATAAAAAACGTATCAAAAAAGATAGCGGCTTCATCTATCTGCAGGGTCAGGCTGAACTTTTTCATGACCTTAAAAATGAGAAGAGCGTCTCACTCAACGAGCACAAGCGTAAGGCCGAGTGGGCCGTAAAAGATGATCAGCGTCGTGCATTGCGAAATGAATACAGGCGCTCGATCGGCCTCGCCTCGCTCAGCAAGGCAGACGAGGATGACGAGGATCTGATAGAAAAGATCGAGGATGAGGAGAAGATCGACGAGATAGAACGCAATGAGGCCGCCCGGATTCTCGCCGATGTCATCTCTCGGCAGTCCAAACCGGTGGTGCGTGCAGCACAGTCTGTGCAGCATCCTTCCATACTGGACTTATAAGCTTTGTAGGGTGGCATAAGCGACTGCGCATCCCCCCTCACGGTGTAATGCGCTGTCGATTATTACACCCTACGGTGCTAACCTTATTTTTTTCCACAGATGAACACAGATGCACACAGATTTTTCAGCATGACCAGTTTACAGTTTGTCATCTCGACGAAGGAGAGATCTTAGTAATTTCTCTATAACTTCGTGCATCTGACGCTACATAAAGTGTAAACGACTTTCAAAGTATGATGAAGGATGCCTTTTTTATCTATGTTTATCTGTGTTCATCTGTGGATAAAAAAATTCATCACCGTTACGCCTTTAATTCCAATGCATGACGACGACTACTGGATGCAACAGGCGTTGCTGCTTGCGGCGAAGGCTGAATCACTGGACGAAGTCCCGGTTGGCGCTGTCGTCGTGATCGATGATGAAGTGATCGCACAAGGCTATAACAACCCCATCACGACCCATGATCCCACCTCTCATGCAGAAATCGAGGCCATACGTGCTGCAGGTGAGTCGCTGAACAATTACAGGCTCTGCGGCACAACCCTCTATGTGACGCTGGAACCTTGTGTGATGTGCGCGGGGGCAATCATTCATGCACGCATCGACAGGCTGGTGTATGGAGCAACAGATCCCAAGGCTGGCGCCGCAGGGAGCGTCTTCGATCTGCTGCCGCCCGATCATCGCTTTAATCATAAAATGGAGGTAGTCTCAGGTGTGATGGCGGAGCAGTGCTCGGCGCAGTTGAGCAATTTTTTCAAACGCCGCAGAGCAGAGAACAAGGCCAAACCTAAAGCCTAAGGAGTTGTCCATAAATAACTTCCCGATATCGCGCAGCAATGTTGTTCATCTTCAAGGCGCAGCAAGGGGCGCATAGCAGCGTTATGTAACTCTTGCTGGAACGCAGAAGAGGGACAGCAGGGCAAGCAGAATCGGTATGTTATTTTTGGACAACGATTAAGTAACTATTCAGAACCTACGGGATCGTCACTGCTACCGGGTATATCTTCCAGAAAATGCCGTGAATACATCCTTGTAGGCTCGCTTCGGCATCCCTGCCTCCGACGTTTCCTCCAGATATACCCAATAGCAGTAACTAATTGGCTGATTTCAGAGGACACTGAACTGTTACAAACCTAAAACCTCCTAGCAACAGGCGCGTCGAAATTCCTGAATCTGTAGCTGGTGTGCCAGACCAGCAACTCATAGTACTTGAGAATATTATCGACATAGGTAACAGGTTCCTGGCCACGCGCCTGGCCATATTTGAGTTTGCTGTAAAAACGCTCCTCAGCCAAAAATGGCAGACGCTGGCGCACGTCCGGCCAGCTGTCCGCATTGCCTCCCAGCACTGCTGTCATCTTGCGTGCATCGTAGATGTGACCCAGGCCAACATTGTAGCTGGCAAGGATGAAGGAGAGGCGGTCAGGCAGACGGATCTCTTCAGGTATGCGTTTGTCGAGAAACTTCAGAAAGCGTACCGCCCCCTCGATGCTCTGTTGCGGGTCAACCCTGTCGGTGACATTGAAAAGCCTGGCAGTATCCTCTGTGAGCATCATCAGACCCTCGACGCCGGTGGGGGAGACAGCGTCCGGATTCAGGTGTGACTCCTGGTAGGCGATTGCAGCCAGCAGCCGCCAGTCATAACTGTTTTGAGCTGCAATTTCCTGGAATAAAAGCTCGTAAAGGGGAAGGCGCTCGGCGACAAATGTCCAGAATGTGAGGCTGCGGGCAATTGTCATGTCGTCTGCATTGACAGAATAGCGGCCGATGCTGCGCTGCAGGGAGCCATTGCCGCTGATTTTATCAAAAAAACGCTTTATTTCGTTGTTCAGAGAGTCATCTTTGGAGTGCAGGCTCAGCCACTGCAGCGGATGCTGATTATCGAGGTCGAAAGCAACCCGCATTTTTGGAAAATGACGCCGTTTAAAAGCAAAAAGGTTGGAGTCGGCAATTGTATAATCGATCATCTCCACATCGAGCAGATACATGAGTTGTTCGAAATCTGTACCTTCGGAGGCGCTCCACTGCAGTTCGAGGTTGCCTGACTGTTGCAGTTGCTGTAATAGGTCATCTTGAGGAGATCCTGAAGTCACCTCCAGGATTCCTGACGCCAGTTGCTCCATCGATACAGGCCGTATATGGCCGCTGCGATAGATCAGCTGGGGTGTCACCTGTTGATAGACGGGGCCATGATTGAGCTTGCGTGCTGTCTCCGGCGGGGTCACTCCTGTTGCTGCAAGGTGGGCTTCACCATTGCGGAGTTTTTTGGCAATCTCTGCGTTGTCGCTGGAGAAAATAAATTCTGCCTGAACTCCAAGCTCCTTTGCAAAAGCCGTCACCAGTTCATACTCGAGACCGGCAGGGCCGTTCGGGCCGTCAAAGTAGGTGGTGGCGCCTTTTGTGGTGATGGCGATGAGACGGTCGTCGTCTCTGATTTGTTCCACCATCGTCAATGGCTTCAGCCACTTTGATTGCAACAGGTAGCCCAGAAACAGCGCCGGCAGCAGCACCCCCAATAGCGCTAGTAGCAGTATGCTTTTACCCGCCAGAGATACGCCGTGTCGCTTGTGGAAACCCATCAATTCGTCTGAAAATACAGCCTTAGGAATAACATCTGATCATAGCACACAGACAAAAAGGGATGATGAACGCAATTGGGAGCGAAATTTGAGTATCTGCTCCGGGATTGCTGCTGTAAAATCACCGCTTTCTCAACGAGTGTAAAATCATTCATAATGATATAAAAGATCAGCTCCTGGTGTGCGGTGTCGACGAGGTTGGCCGTGGACCGCTTGCGGGGCCGGTGGTTGCCGCAGCTGTCATCCTCGATCCACAGCGACCCATCGAGGGATTGGCGGACTCCAAGAAATTGAGCGAAGCAAAGCGCCGCCGCTTGTCACTTGAAATCAGGCAACGATCACTGGCCTGGTCGATAGCACGCGCAGAGGTGGAGGAGATCGATGCACTCAATATCCTGCATGCCACCATGCTGGCGATGAAGCGCGCCGTTGATGCGCTGGCAATACAGCCGCACAAGGCGCTGGTGGATGGTAATCGCCTCCCGGATCTAGGCTGTGATGCAGAGGCCGTTATCCGGGGTGATGCCATCCACCCCTGTATCAGTGCGGCCTCGATCATAGCCAAGGTGGCCAGGGACAGCGAAATGGTCGAGATGGAGTTCAAGTATCCCGGCTATGGTTTCGACAGGCACAAGGGTTATCCGACAAAAATACACCTGCAGGCGCTGCAGCTATTGGGAGTTACGCCGATACACCGGCGCTCGTTTGCGCCTGTCAGGAAATTGTTATAGCAGGATGACTGCTTGGACCTGAATGCTGTCATTACGAGCGCAGCGAAGTAATCTCAGAAGATTGCCACGTCGCTGAGGCTCCTCGCAATGACTTGTTGGATCCACTTTTCATTATTTATACCTGGAACCTGTTGAAGTGACACCACGTTTCGTACATCTCTGCGTTCATAGCGAATATTCGCTGCTCGATAGCATGGTGCGTATCAAGTCGCTGGTCTCTGCGGTGTGTGAACAAAAGATGGTGGCGGTCGCCAATACCGATCGCTCCAACCTCTTTTCGGTGGTCAAGTTTTATCGCGCCGCAACTGCGGCAGGGGTCAAGCCGATCATCGGCGTCGATGCGCTGGTGCGCAACGCTGATGATGTCGACCAGCCGCATCGACTGCTGCTGCTGGTGCGCAACCGGGAGGGCTATCTGAACCTGATCCGGCTTGTGTCGCGCAGTTACCGCGAGGGGCAGCATCTCGGCATGGCGATGATGGATCCTGAATGGTTCGAGGATAGCAGTGAAGGTCTGATTGCGATTGCGCCGTCACATGAATCCGATGTTGGCAGGGCGTTGCTTGCTACGCGTACTGATTTGGCCACTGAGTATGCACATCGATGGCGCAAGCATTTTCCCGATAGCTATTTCCTCGGCATCAGCCGCAGCGGCCGCGTCAACGAAGAGGACGCCCTGCACCTGCTGGTCGATTTTGCGCAGCAGCAGCAACTGCCTGTGGTTGCGCATAACGATGTGCGTTTTTTGAAACAGGAAGATTTCGAGGCCCATGAGGTGCGCGTCTGTATCCATGACGGCCGCACCCTGGACGACCCGCGCCGTCAGAAAATCTATTCCGAACAGCAGTATCTGCGTACTGAAGAGGAGATGTGCGAACTCTTTGCTGATCTGCCGGCGGCATTACAAAACTCGGTCGAGATCGCCAAATGCTGCAATCTTGAGCTGACTCTTGGTGAGAATGTCCTGCCGGAGTTTCCTGTGCCGCAGGGGATGACGACCGCAACATTTTTTACCCGTGAGAGCCGTAAAGGATTGGCAAAACGCCTTCTGGGCATTCTGGATGCCGATGCCGACGACTATCAACAGCGCCTGCAGGAGTATGAGGAGCGTCTGCAGTTTGAACTGGATGTCATCCTGCAAATGGGGTTTCCGGGCTACTTTCTGATCGTTGCCGATTTTATCCAGTGGGCCAAGGATAATGCCATTCCGGTCGGGCCGGGGCGCGGCTCCGGCGCCGGTTCTCTGGTGGCCTATTCACTGAAGATTACCGACCTGGATCCGATTGAACACGACCTGCTGTTCGAACGTTTTCTGAATCCTGAACGGGTCTCCATGCCGGATTTCGATATCGATTTCTGCATGGAGGGCAGGGATCGGGTCATCGACTATGTGGCGCAGACCTACGGGCGCGATTCGGTATCGCAAATCATCACGTACGGATCCATGGCTGCCAAGGTGGTGGTGCGTGATGTAGGCAGGGTGATGGGGCATCCCTATGGCTTTGTTGACCGCATTGCCAAGGCAGTGCCTTTTGAGATCGGCATGACCCTCACCAGGGCACTGGATGAGAGCGCCGAGTTGAAGCAGTTGTATGAGGAGGACGAGGAGGTCGTCTCTCTGATCGATATGGCGTTGAAACTCGAGGGACTGGCGCGCAACGCTGGCAAGCATGCCGGAGGCGTGGTGATCTCGCCGACTGTGCTGACAGACTTTACAGCACTCTATTGCGAGGCCGACGGCGCCAACCTGGTCACCCAGTTTGACAAGAATGATGTCGAGGCTGTCGGCTTGGTCAAGTTCGATTTCCTGGGTCTGCGTACACTGACAATCATCGACTGGGCATTGCACGCCATTAATCATCGCCGCAAGTTGCAAGGAGAGCCGGCTGTCAATATCGATGCAATCCCGATGGATGACAGAGAGGCGTTTACACTGCTGCAGACAGGCAGAACCACGGCTGTATTCCAGCTCGAATCGAGCGGCATGCAGGAGTTGATCTGCAAGATGAAGCCCGACAGTTTTGGTGATATGACCGCACTGGTTGCATTGTTTCGTCCCGGTCCACTGCAGTCGGGCATGGTGGATGACTTCGTGCTGCGCAAACACGGCGCCAAGGTCGTCTATCCGCATCCCGACCTTGAGCCGATTCTTGAACCCACCTACGGCATTATCCTCTACCAGGAACAGGTCATGCAGATCGCCCAGGTGCTGGCAGGTTATACGCTGGGTGGCGCCGATATGCTGCGGCGCGCCATGGGCAAGAAGAAGCCGGAAGAGATGGCCAAGCAGCGCAGTATTTTCATGGAAGGCGCACTGAAAAGGGATGTCGAAGAGGAGACTGCCGAATATATTTTCGACCTGATGGAGAAGTTTGCTGGTTACGGATTTAATAAATCCCACTCGGCGGCCTATGCACTGGTCTCCTACCAGACGCTGTGGTTGAAAACCCACTATCCTGCAGAGTTCATGGCGGCAGTGCTCTCCTCCGATATGGACAATACCGATAAGGTCGTTACCTTCATTGAAGAGTGCCGCAGCATGGGTCTCGAGGTGCTGCCCCCCGATGTCAACCGTTCGGACTATATGTTCACGGTCAGTGATGAAGGCGCTATCATCTATGGACTTGGCGCGGTCAAAGGGGTGGGGGAATCAGCGCTCGATGAGATCGTTCAGGAGCGTAGCAAGGATTCATGCATAAAGCCATACTCCGATCTGTTCGATTTCTGTCAGCGTCTTGATCTGAGAAAGGTCAATCGACGCGTGCTGGATGCGTTGATCCGCGCCGGCGCCATGGATCATCTGGGCAGCAATCGTGCTTCACTCACGGCGCAGATCCCGATGGCGCTGAAAATGGCTGAGCAGCAGCAGGCTGACAAGGCGGCCGGGCAGAATGATCTCTTCGGCATGAGTGAATCGCAGGATAAGCAGACGATTGATCCGAAGTTGATTCCGCTACGCGATGACTGGCAGGATGAGCTGCGTCTGCAGGGAGAGAAGGAGACGTTGGGGCTCTACCTCACAGGTCATCCCATCGATCGCTATGAGAAAGATCTGGCCTCTCTGGGTGTCACGCGGCTTGACAGTTTGAGCCTGCCGCAAAATGGAGGACGCAAGCAGGTGCAGGTGCGTATCGCCGGCCTGGTGATGATGATCAATCGCAGAGAGAGTCGCCGGGGAATGATGGCCAGTGTGTTGCTCGACGACCGCACCGGGCGTGTCGAGGCGACCTTCTTCAGTGAAGCATTGGAGGTGCATCAGGATATTCTGGCTGCAGATAAGATTTTGATGATCGAGGGAACCCTGATTCATGATGATTATCGCAATTGTCTCAGCGTCAGGGCCGCGCGCGCCGTCGAGGTTGAGGAGGCGCGCCTGCTGCATGCTTCGCTGCTGACGCTGGATATCGATGCGCAAAACCTCAATGGCCATTCGCTGGTCGAGGTGATCACTGATCTTGGAAAGCTGCTGAAACCTTTCCAGGGAGGAGAGTGCCAGGTCATTGTGCATTACTGCAGTGACAGCTATCAGGGTAAACTGAAGCTCGGCGATGGATGGCGGGTTTCTCCCCGTGATACGCTGCTACACCAGTTGCGTCAATTTCTGGGTGAAAAGTCTATCCAGGTTGGTTATCATGCTACAAGAGGTTGAATCATCCAGCATTTCGCGGCCAGAATGCCGCTCCTACATAGGCGTAGGAGCGGTCGTCTGACCGCGATCATGCTCGGAGTTATTGAGATATTACGCCGCATGAGTCTAACCGATTGTATATATTGAGGAATTTATCTTATGGACCTGAATTTTATCGATTTTGAACAGCCGATCGCTGAACTCGAGGCGAAGATTGATGAACTGCGTCATGTTGGCAGTGACGCGAAGATCAATATCCAGGATGAAATTGCCACCCTGGAGTCAAAGAGTCAGGGCTTGACCCGTACAATCTTTGCAAAACTCACGCCGTGGCAGGTCTCACAGGTTGCCAGGCATCCACTGCGGCCCTATTTTCTCGACTATGTGGAACAGATCTTCGATGATGTCGAAGAGTTGCATGGTGATCGCGCATTTGCAGATGACCAGGCAATTATTACCGCCCTGGCGCGTCTCGATGGCAGGCCTGTCGTCATCATCGGTCACCAGAAGGGCAGGGATACGAATGAAAAGCTGCAGCGCAATTTCGGCATGCCCCGCCCGGAAGGTTACCGCAAGTCATTACGTGTCATGGAACTCGCCGAACGTTTCAAGCTGCCGCTGCTGACCTTTATCGATACCCCCGGGGCCTATCCCGGTGTCGGCGCAGAAGAGCGTGGACAGAGTGAGGCCATCGCACGCAATCTGCGTGAGATGTCGCAACTCAAAACCCCGATTCTCAGCACGGTCATTGGCGAGGGCGGCTCTGGCGGTGCACTGGCGATCGGCGTTTGCGACCGCCTCAACATGCTGCAATACAGCACTTATTCAGTGATCTCACCCGAAGGATGTGCATCCATCCTGTGGAAAGATGCAGCAAAAGCATCACTGGCTGCAGAGGCGATGGCGATCACCTCGCAACATCTTAAAAAGCTTGGGCTGATCGACGGCATCATCGATGAACCTCTCGGCGGCGCACACCGTGATCCTGAAGCTATGGCGGCAATTCTGCGCGAATCGCTGATCTCCTCACTCGATGAGCTGCAGGCAATTCCTCTGGATCAACTGCTGGAACAACGCTATCAGCGTCTCATGAGCTACGGAAGTTTTGTCGAGAGCTGATTCCTGGTCTCCTGGCAACGAGGGATATGGAACAATCTTGAATCCTTCCATCAATTCAACCGGGCTGCTCGGGCAGCTCTCTGTTCTTCCACCAACAGGACGCTATCTGCTGGCTTTCTCAGGTGGACTCGACTCAACTGTGCTGTTGCATCTGCTGGCATCTATCAAGAGTCAGATTGATGCAACATTGATTGCTATTCATATCGACCATGGATTGCAGCAGCAGTCGACTCAGTGGGGTCGTCACTGCAGCGACATATGCCGGCAGCTGGAGATTTCGTTGGAGACTCTCTCTTTGTCACTGCAGCCCGTGCCGGGTGAAAGTGTAGAGGCGCAGGCCAGGGAGGCCCGCTATGCAGCAATGCAGCAGTTGATGCGGCCCGGGGATATTCTGCTGACGGCCCATCATCGGGATGACCAGGCGGAAACCCTGCTGCTGAATTTGATGCGTGGAAGCGGTGTCAGGGGGTTGGCCGCCATGCCGATGATTCGTCCCTTCGCAGAGGGGTGGCTGGCGAGACCGATGCTGGAGATTTCCCGTGCAGAGATCGAGGCCTACGCCTTGCACAACAAGCTCACCTGGATCGATGATCCCTCCAATGCGCTGACGGATTTCAATCGCAACTACCTTCGCCATGAGATTCTGCCCCTGCTGACACAGCGCTGGCCTGCTGCTGCAGCCACTATTGCAGACAGCGCCGGGCATCTGGCAGAGGCGGCAGGGCTGCTTGACGAGGAGTGCAGTAAACTACTGACGGGCATGCTTGCGGCCCCTGCACAACTGCAACTTGAATCACTGCTGCAGCAGCCGCACGCATGGCAAAAATTGCTGCTGCGACACTGGCTGCAGCAACTCGGGCTGCCGCCGCCGCCGCAAAAACGTCTCGACGGGTTCGTGCAGCAGCTCAAGGCCGATAGCCAGCGCATCCCGCAAATCATCTGGAACGATGTGGAGTTGCGACGCTATAATAATCAGCTCTATGCTGGCAGGCGTCCGCCACAACATGACGCTGCCACCGAGATTGAATGGCGTACACATCAACCACTGAATCTGCCGTCACAATTGGGTGTTCTGCAGATGCTTGAAGGCCGGCAGCAGCGGCTCATGGTGCGCTTCAGAAGGGAAGGGGACGGCATGCGCTGGCGCAGTCATCAACGCACGCTTAAATCGATCTTTCGTCAACTTGAAATCCCCCCATGGCAACGCGCCAGGATTCCGCTGATAATAGAAGACGCAGTCATCATAGCCATCGCAGACCTCGCCTATGCAGACAATGCAACACTGCGTCTTAACTGGGAGCGCCATGTATTCTAGCGAGACCAAGTCTCAGACTGACAAGGCATGAGAAAATATTTTCTCTCGCCAAGCTTCCGCGTCCTGCTCACGCCCCTCACCTAGATCCATGTAGGCGAAGACGCAAAGATCGCCAAGAAAAATCTTTGCGACCTTGGCGTTCTTGGCGAGAGACATTTTTAAAACTTGACTCATTTGTAAACATGTTAGTCACTCAAGGATTACTAGTGGCCATAAGCCTTCTGCATCATCCTAAAGCTGTTTGAATTTGATCGTGATGCGTTTACGTTATCAAGATAGAAAGAAAAATGTATTAGTCTTTTGTTGATGTGAGAGTAAAATATGTTTCGCAGAGAGAGAGCTAAAATAATCGCTCAGAGTATCCAATGTCCTGTAAACTTGCCTGCAAATAAAATCCTGTTGCGGGGGTTGTCATAAAAAATGAAACAGACAGGGAGTACCCTTCCTGTTGCTGCAACACGACTCTAATTCCAGAAGAAATCACAATGGATAATCCGCAAACGACAGGCGCAGTCTCAGGCGCACACTACGCTTTTGTGTTCAGCATATCGCTACTGCTGTGGCTGCTGTTGAGCGGCAGCCTGGCATGGGAGGAGGTGGCTCTGGGCGCTTTCGTCTCCTTGATGATCACCCTGCTGTTCGGCCCCCGCTTTACCATCTACAATGGCATCAAGTTCAGTTTCATGGCGCCTCTCTATGTGCTGCTCTATCTGCTTCACTTTTTCAAAGAACTGATCAAGGCCAACTTTGAACTGGCCATGCGGGTGCTGACACCCTCGCTGCCGATTCGCCCGGAGATGGTCGAGATCAAGACCACCCTTGAGTCTCCGCTTGGGCGCATGCTGCTGGCCAATTCCATTACACTGACACCGGGCACCTTGAGCGTCGATGTCACCGGTGACACCATCCTTGTTCACTGGGTCTACTGTCCGCCGGGAACAGATGCGAAGCAGGCAACTGATGCCATCGCCGCCTCCTTCGAGCGGCACATCAAGCGGTTTTTGAAATGACTATTTCTGTTCTTGAATATATTGCCGTAGTGCTACTTCTTGTTGGTATGGGATTCAGCGCGCTACGCCTGTTTCTGGGTCCAACCACGCCTGACCGTGTGGTTGCTGCAGACACGCTCTCTGTGATTACCACCGCGGGGCTGGCGGGCATGGCTGCCTACTTCAACAATCCCATCTATCTCGATATCGCGCTGGTCTACGGAACACTCGCATTCGTCGGTACGGTGGCGATTGCGCGCGCTATCGAGGGAGATCAACAATGAATATTATCGGTGATATCTTCCTCGTGATCGGCGCTGTGTTTATCGCTCTCGGCGGCTTGGGTCTGCTGCGCATGCCGGATGTCTATAACCGCATCCATGCCGGAACCAAGGCGGTGACGCTGGGTTCCCTTTCCGTGTTGCTCGGAATTGCACTGCTGCACCCGACGTGGTGGCCAAAACTGGTGGTCATAGCCGGTTTTCTGCTGTTTACCAACCCGGTTGCAGCATCGATCATTGCACGTGCCGCTAAAATCAGTGGTATCAAGCCGTGGCGCGCAGAAGAGCAGGGTGGAGAGTAGTGAATTGAATCACCATTCCGTCAGCATATATTGAGGTATCCAAACCAGTGAGGCTATCTCTCAAACTATTAAGGCATGAAAAAAAATTATTTTCTCTCGCCAAGCTTCCGCGTCCTGCTCACGCCCCTCACCTACATCCATGTAGGCGAAGACGCCAAGATCGCAAAGGTTTTTCTTGGCGGGTTTGGCGCCTTGGCGAGAGTCATTATTGAAATCTGACTCATTTGTAAAGATGTTGACCACCCAAGGATACTAATTATGGAAGTAGTTGTTTTGATCGTCGTTATCGTCATGTTGCTCAGTGCTGTGGCGGTAATGCTGTTCAAGGATTTTCTTGCCGCACTTGCCGCGATGACGGTGGTCTCACTGGGACTCTCGTTTCTGTTCGTGGTCGTGCGTGCTCCTGATGTGGCCATGACCGAGGCGGCGATCGGGGCCGGGTTGAGCAGTCTTCTTTTTGCCCTGGCGCTGCGCCGCCTGGGTCTGTGGCGGAGTCAATAACATGCGTCGTTTTACAGCCGCACTCTTTCTTATTGGTCTTGGCGTGATGATTGCCGCGATCTATCAGCACATGGACTTTAGCAATACGGCACTCAATGCAGGGCAGGCGATCAATAGCGTTGCCGCGCAGGAAACAGGCGCCGCCAACTTCGTCACCTCGGTGGTGCTGGCTTACCGTGGTATCGATACGCTGTTGGAGCTCACCATCCTGTTTACTGCCGCCATGATCGGCGGCATGGTGCTCGGCAAGCGCAGAGTCGATGCACCGCGCGACCCCGATGCGGGTTTTATCCTGCGTACCGGGGCGGACCTGCTGTTTCCGCTGCTGCTGGTTGTCGGTCTCTATATCATCCTGCATGGGCATCTGACCCCTGGCGGCGGCTTCCAGGGCGGCGTGATTCTCGCTTCCGCATTTTTCCTGCCGCTGCTGGCGCGTCCCGGCAGCAGCATCAATCAGGATGTCATTTCGATCGTCGAAGGACTGGCCGGCGCCACCTTTATACTCATTGGACTGCTGGCGATGTCCGAGGGATATGAGTTTCTCTCGCCGCTGTTCGACAAGGGTGAGCTCGGCGCACTGATCTCTGCCGGCAGCCTTCCTGTTTTGTACCTCGCAGTTGGTATCAAGGTAGGTTCCGAACTTGCCGGCTTGCTGGCGCACCTCGCCGAAGCGGAGGCAGTAGATTGAGCATGGAATTTCTTGACGGCAATACCATCCTCTATAGTGCGGCGTTTGGCCTGATGCTGATCGGCATTGGCGGCATTGTGATTTCCAACCATTTGATGCGCATCATCTTCGGTATCGCTCTGCTGGAAGCGGGAGCAAATCTGTTGCTGCTGCTCTCTACCTATCACGAGGGCGCGTCTGCCCCCATTATCGTCGATGGTATTATTCCCGCGATGATGGCTGATCCCGTGCCGCAGGCGCTGGTGCTGACCGCCATCGTCATCGGTGTCGGCATCCTGGCGCTGGCGCTGAGCCTGGCAATCCGCGTACAGCGTGCCTATGGCACCCTGGATATGCGCGAAGTGCGTCTCAGACTGGAGCAGGAGATTTGTGATGAAGCAGGCATCGAGATGCCGTCCAGCAGCGAGAAGCCTGCAGAAGTTATAAAAACTCCTGTCAACAGCGTCGTTCAACAGGAGAGTGGATCATGAATCTGTTGGTATTAATGATCGCACTGCCGCTATTGGCAGCTTTCTTGCTCTCGATCATCGATCGCGCCTCGTCTTTTGCGGCGCGCGTAATCGGGCCGCTGGTGCTGCTGGCGACTGCTGCGATTGGACTCTCGGTGTGGTCCCAGTTGGGCGATGCACCGCAGGCTGTTCAATGGGGGGGATTCCAGGCGCCTTTGGGCATCACCCTCTACGCCGATCAATTCGGGCTGCTGTTTGCGCTGGCGATGACCATTGGCACGCTGCTGCTGTGGCCACGCAGCACCGGGAATCAACTGCGCAGCTCATCGCTGGCGCTGCTGCTCGCCGGCACAGGCTCCGGCCTGGCGCTCTCCGGTGACCTGTTCAATATCTATGTCTTCTATGAGCTGATGACAGTGGTCTCCTACGGACTCATCGCCAGCAGGGGAACCAGCGGTAGTTTTGCATCGACGCTGCGCTATCTGGTCATCAGTGGTTTCGGCGCCGCGCTTGCGCTTGCCGGTATTGCGCTGGTCTACCAGGCGACCGGTACGTTGAATCTGGCGCAGCTCGCCCAGGTGGCGCCTGAAAAACTCAATAACCTGCAGGGTTTCGCCGCTTTTGTGTTGATGCTGGTTGGATTTGGCGTCAAGGCCGAGCTTTTCCCCGTCAACATGTGGGTGCCTGAGGTCTATGCAACGGCGTCCAGCAGGGTATCCGCACTGCTTGCGGGTGTGGTCTCCAAGCTGGCGCTGCTGATCATCATGCGTCTGCTAATCCTGGTTTTCCATCAGCCGGAGGCGCTGACCGTGCTGCTGGTGCTGGGAATCCTCGGGGTCGCCACTGGTGAGCTGGCCGCGTGGCGCGCGCGCGATCTGAATCGTATGCTGGCTTTCTCATCCATTGGCCAGCTCGGGGTGATGTTCATTGCCCTCTCGATACCCGGCAATGCCGGTATTTTTGCTGCCCTGGCCGTGGCGGTGCATCATCTCTTTTTAAAGCCGGCAATGTTCCTTCTGGCCGCACGCTGGGGCGGCTCGATCAGGAGACTTTGCGGTGCTGCGAAAACATCTCCAGTTGCTGCAGGGCTGTTCGTGCTGCTCTCCCTGTCGCTGATCGGTGTACCTCCGCTGCCCGGCTTCTGGGCAAAACTGCTGGTGATCATGCCGTTGTTGACGCTGGATCAGCCACTCTACTACTTTGCCGTATTCATCATTCTTGCCGCGGCGTCACTGGAGGCGAACTATCTGTTTCGCGTCGTCATGAAACTCTATGACAAACAGCCGACTGCAGTGCCTCACAAAGCGCATGCAACTGCGGATCTCGCCACAGCGGTATTCCTTGGTGGAGGCCTGATAGCAGCAGTCTTCATGCTGGTTCCGCTTGCCGACCGGCTCGACAGCATTGCGGCGCAGGCGACCGACGTCTCGACTTACATACAAACCGTGGCTCCGCAGTCACTTGAAGGAGACGTGCAATGACCGCGTTGGATAATCTGCTGCTGATTTCAGCAGTCACTTTAGTCATCGCAGTGCTGGCGGGCAACAGCAGAGTCGGCGGTTGGCTCGTCACCATCATGTATGCGCTGCAAGGCGCTGCACTGATGATGATGTCCGGGCTGGGTTACTCGACCCTGACTATGGTTCAATCCTCCTTCAGCATTGAAGTCTTAAGTCAGCAGCTGCTGTGGCGTTTCGATGCGCTGTCGTGGTTTTTCGCCTTGATTACCATCGGCGCGGGTCTCTTCTGCAGCTGGTTTGCATCCGGTGAGTGGGGCGAGAAATACCGTGACAACGGCGGCAGTCTGCGTCTCTTCCATGGGGCGCTGGCGCTGAACGTCTTCAGTATGCTGGTGCTGCTGGCAAGCGGCGATCTGCTGACGCTGTTTATCGGCTGGGAGCTGGTCAGCTGGGCAAGTTTTCTGATCATGGCCCTGGCAGGCGGCAAGGCGTTTGGTTATGCCATGCGTTATATCAGTTATGCCTTTGCCGGCGCCATGGCGTTACTGGGAGGCCTGCTGCTGATCTATGCAGAGGTCGGCAGTTTTGACTTTCAATCATTGAAGGAGGCTGTGCCGACTATGTCGAGCGCCACCCTGTGGCTGCTGGTGGTGCTATTGACAGCCGGCTTCGGCGTCAAGATGGCAATCCTGCCGTTTCATCTGTGGCAGGCGAAAGCCTATGCGGAGACACCGGGGCCTGGTGCTGCTTTTCTCGGCGCCATCTCCTCGCGCATGGGACTGTTCGCCTTTATCGTGGTCATTGTTCAGCTGATCGGAATCAGCCGCCTGGTGGAGATGAAAATCCCTTTTACCTTCCTCGATGCGCAGGATCTGCTGGCCTGGATTGCGGTCTTCACGATCATCATTCCGACCTATATTGCGCTGCGCCAGCATGATGCCCGCCGCCTGCTGGCGTGGCATGGCGTTGGCCAGACCGGCTATATGCTGCTGGGCATAGTCATTGCCAATGATCTTGGTTCCGCCGGTGGCCTCATGCATGTGTTCAACTATGCCACCTACCAGGCAATGCTGTTCATGGTGGTGATTGCGGTGATTCACCGTACCGGCACATCGAATCTGAACAAGCTCGGCGGTCTGTTTACGCGCATGCCGCTCTCTTATCTGGCCATGCTGGTCGGCATCATCGGCCTTGCCGGACTGCCGCCGATGAATGGCTTCGTCTCCAAGTGGCTGATCTATCGCTCACTTATCGTTGACGGCAGTCCGCTGTTGTTTCTCGGTGCAGTGATCGGCACGCTCGGCACCATCCTGAGTGTCTACAAGCTGATCCACAATATCTTTCTCGGCCAGCTGCGTGTTGAACATGTCGCTGTACGTGAAGCGCCATTGAGCATGGTGATTCCAATGATGCTGCTTGCTGCCGTGGTTTTTGTGACAGGTTATTTTCCCGGCCTGGTGCTTGACTGGACCAGCGCCGTGCAGGCGAGTATCGGCATCCCGGTTCTGGCGCACCACCTCGGTGGTATCGATATGAAAGGCGGTCTTGACATGATCTGGATCGTCTCCGTGCTGCTGGTTGGATTTGGTTTCGGCACGCTGGTGTTCTTTCTTGGCGGACGCAGCAAACGTGTGCACCAGCTGGATAACTACGCCGGCGGGCATTTCCTCACGGCGGAGACACGCTATCACTACAGCGATAACTTTTATCCGGGGCTGATGCATCTGATTGGCCCCTGGTACCGCAACAGTTTTGAGTGGCTTGAACGAGGTCTCATTTCAGCCGTGGATACCCTCTCGACGGCAATGCAGGGGCTCTATCGCAATGCACATCCATCCTATCTGCTGCTGGCAGTGGTGGTCTTTGCACTTTCCTGGGTGATTGTCTGATGCATTTTTTCGAACTGCTTGTTGAACTGCTGCTGATGCCAATACTGGCCTTTGTCATCGGCCTGGCGATGGTGTTGATGATGCGCAGAATTGGCGCGCGCATACAGCGGCGTGTCGGTCCGCCGGTATTGCAGCCGATCTACGACATTATCAAGCTCTATAGCAAGGAGACGCAGATCTCCCATGGCCTGATGCATGAGATTGGCATCATTATGGCTGTCGGCGGTTACATCGCCGCCGAGACCCTGCTGCCGGTTCCAGGTCTGGATGGACTGGCTGACAAGGGCGGGGCGGTGACCCTGGCTTATATGCTGATGATCCCTGCACTGGGAATGGCGCTCGGTGTTGGACAGTGCGCCAATCCCAATGGATCGATTGGCATCTCACGCGCCCTGACAGCCATGCTGGCCTATGATATCCCCTTTATCCTGGTGATCTTCGGCGTATCCTATGTTTACGGAACCACCAACCTGGCCGAGATGATTACCATCCAGCAGCAACAGGGTGTCGCCAGCTGGGGGATCGTGCAGATGCCGCTGCTTGCCTTGACCGCCTTGCTGATCCTTCCTGCGATCATGGGCAAGCATCCATTCGAGATCTATGTTGCTCCGGCGGAAATTGCAACAGGGCCGATGGTCGAGATGAGCGGCAAGTTCATGGGCGGGCTGTTTGTGATGCAGTGTTTTCAGCTCTATACAGCAGGCGTGATTTTCACCACGCTGTTTCTCGGCGGCGGACTCTACTGGATTACCTTTTTACCCAAAATCTTTCTGGTGGTCGCCATTCCGATGTCGGTCGCCTATCTCTTTCCCCGCTACCGCACCGAGGATGTACTGCGCCTGATGTGGAAGTGGCCAATGTTGCTGGGACTCATCGGATTAGCGGTGGTGATGAAATGAACGAACTCGATAAAATTCCTGTGCGCCAGGAGATCTCCGTGGCGCAGGGCGGCGCGAAGCGCACCAATCCTCTTGCCAATGTCTTCGATGAACTGGTGCGTTTCTGCCAGTCGCGCTCGATGTTCATGCTGCACTACTGCACCGGTTGCGGGGCGATCGAACTGCCGCCGGCAATGACATCGCGTTTCGACATGGAGCGCCTCGGCATCCAGCCGATGGTGACACCGCGCCAGGCGGATATCCTGCTGATTACCGGCTATGTCTCGGTCAAGACCCTGAAACGCATCATCCTCACCTATGAGCAGATGCCTGCGCCCAAGTATGTGATTGGCATCTGTTCCTGTACCGTCAACGGCGGTATGTACTGGCAGAGCTACGCGACAGCAAAAGTACTCAGGGAGTATATTCCGGTCGATATCTATATTGCCGGCTGTATGCCCAGACCCGAGGCTGTGATCAGTGGTTTGCGTGATCTCATGGGAGATATCAAGAGTGGACGCGCTGACAACTGGAAACGCTATTTTCAAAATTATGATCACTACCTTGGCAATCAGCAGCAGCTGTTTGGCGAAGATTGGCAGACGCCGACCGACATCATTGCCGAAGCGGAGCATTACGGATTGATGACGGATCAAACTCTGGGCGAACATACCGCCCTGCTGCAGAAGCACCAGCAGCCGCTGGAGGCGCTTGAGTTCAGCCTGGGTGAAAAGAGGGAGAAGATCCAGGGAGAAGAACGATGAGTAAAGAACTCAATCTGTGGCTGGATGATCTGCTCCAGGATATCAAGATCATCAAGTTCAAGCGCAAGAGTTCGCGCCGTGTGCGCATCGATATTGCACCGGAGGCGCTGCCGGCGCTGCTGGAATTGCTGCAGGGGCGCGCCAGCTATGTGCACCTGTCGGCGATCAGCTGTGTCGACTGGATCGAGGAGGATGAGTTCGAACTGGTCTACCATGTGTGGTCCTATGAAACCAATTCGCTGGTTTCTGCGCATACCCGGGTTCCCCGTGATCCAGGTGTCTATCTGTCTGTATACGATCTGTATACGCCCGCAGCTTTTTTTGAACGCGACATCCACGAGATGTTCGGTCTCTATTTCGAGGGCAGTCCGGACATGGAGAAGTTCATCCTTACCGAGTGGAATGGTCCGCCGCCGATGCGCAAGGATTTCGACTCCGAGGCTTTTGTGAACCAGACATTCAGCTGGGAGGAGTACCACCCGCAATGGCTCAAGGATATCGAGGCTGAGGGTGGTGGAATTACCACCAGGCCGGAGGATGTGCGCTGATGCGACCGGAAAATTACGAAGCGATCAAGCAGCCGCCCAGCAATGAGTATGAACTCAATTTCGGTCCTAATCACCCCGGCATCGAAGGCAACTACGCCTTCAGAGTCAAACTCAATGGCGATGAAGTGCTGTCGGCCCGGGCTGATGCCGGCTATCTGCACCGGGGCTTCGAGAAGCTCATGGAGGGACGCCTGTGGATACAGAATATTGCACTGGTTCCACGTATCTGCGTTCCGGATCCCGTGCCGATGGAGGTGTGCTACTCACTCGCCATCGAGGAGCTGTGCGGCCTTGAAATACCCGAGCGTGCACAGTGGCTGCGCGTCATGCAGCTGGAGATGTCGCGCCTGGCTGCGCACCTGTTTGCCTTTGGCGGACATGCGGCGACAACCGGCATGTACACGCCGATGTTCTGGGGTGTTGCCGACCGTGACCTGATACTCGACCGCTTTGAAGAGCTGACCGGGGGGCGGGTCTACAGCATCTACAATATTCCCGGCGGCGTGCGCCGCGATATGCCGGATGGTTTTCTCGATCGGCTCGACAGCCTGCTTGATTATCTCGATTCCCGCCTGCCGGATTACGACAGCCTGTTTTTTAGAAACCAGGTGTTTATCAAGCGTGCGCGCGACGTCGGCGCCATGACCCAGGAGCAGGCGCTGAAATGGGGAGTCACCGGACCCAATCTGCGCGCGACAGGCCTGGCATTCGATGTGCGGCGCGATGATCCCTATCTCGTTTATGACAAGATCGATTTTGATATTGTCACACAACCCGGTGGTGATGCACTCTCTAGAAACCTGGTGCGCCGTGCAGAGTTGCAACAGAGCATCCGCATACTGCGCCAGGTGATCAAACATCTGCCCTCGGTCAAGGGGGCTGTGCGTTGTCCCATACCCAATCCGCTGGCGTGGAATGTTCCCGCCGGCGAGACCTATACGCGCGTCGAGTCCTCCAAGGGGGAACTGGCCTATTACGTGGTTTCCAATGGCGGCGACAAACCCTACCGTGTGCATGTGCGCGGCCCCTCCAGCATGCATGCCGTGCAGGTGCTGGAGAAGCTGGCGGTCGGTTCACGGCTTGAAGATATCGCGCAAATCATGTTTTCACTGGATGCCTGCCCACCCGAGGTTGACCGTTGATGTCTGACATATCGTACAAGGATAAAGGCAGTATCCTCGCGCCCTTCAAGAGCCTGAGCTTTTTTTCACGCAAGCCCGTCACCGAGTCTTTCGAGCCGCGTATCGCCGCCGACAACTATCGCGGCTTCCACGTCAACGACTGGGATATCTGCATCGGCTGCAGCACCTGCCAGAAGGTGTGTGACAATGCCGCAATCACCATGGTCAAAATACCGGGTCTGCCTGATGATCCTGTCATGGGAATCAGAAACGAGCGTCCGGCAATCGATTACGGGCGCTGCTGCTGGTGCGGCTTGTGCGTCGATATCTGTCCCACAAGTTCCATCTCGCTGACGCAGGAGTATGTGCATACCTGCCGTGAGAATGAACTCGACAGCTATTTCATTCTGCCTGATCCCAAGGGCATGCATGACAAGTTTTTTCCCAAGGGATGGTCAAAAACCGAGGATGCAGACCTGGTCGATCTCGAGCGTCAGCCGATGGCCGAGATGGAGCCGCAAAGCCGCAGCGACAATTTCGATGAAATCGTCGGCGGTTTCACCAAACAGCAGGCAATCATCGAAGCATCGCGCTGTGTGCAGTGCGGCATGTGCCACGACTCCTGTCCGACCAATATGCATGCGCCCGAATATATTCGCGCCATCTGGGAGGGGGATGCCGAGGAGGCAGTGCGCCAGATGTATCGCACCAACCCCTTTTCGCATGTCTGCGGGCGCGTGTGTACGCATCGTTGCGAGACTGCCTGCTCCATTGGCAGACGCGGCGATCCTGTCGCGATTCGCTGGCTCAAGCGTTACGCCATGGATGCTGTCTCCGACGAACGCGTCAAAGAGATTGCAGCAGAAGGCAAGGCTGATTTTATCAGCGGCAAAAAGATTGCCATTATTGGCTCCGGACCAGGCGGACTGACGACGGCTTTCGACCTGGCGAAAAATGGCCATGGTGTGACTGTCTACGAGGCGCTGGACAAACCCGGTGGAATGACACGCTACGGTATCCCGGAGTATCGCCTGCCCTATGATCGTCTCGATGCTGATATTGATGTCATCAAGTCTATCGGCGTCAAGATCGAGTGCAATGTGCGCATCGGCAGCGATATCACCATGGATCAGCTCAAGCAGGATTTTGATGCTGTGGTGGTGGCCATCGGTCTGCAGCAGGGGCGTTCAACCCGTATTCCCGGCTCTGATCATCAGCAGGTGAGGGCGTCTGTCGATCTGCTGCGCATGATCACCGCGGGCGAATCATTTGATGTGCCTGAATCCGTGGTAGTTATCGGTGGAGGCAACGTGGCGATGGACATCGCGCGCAGCCTGGCGCGCATGCAGAAAAGCCAGTATGGAAAAGTCGCAGTGACCGTCTCTGCACTGGAAGATTTCGATCACTTCCTGGCCGATGCGGAAGAGGTTAGGGAGGCGCGCGAGGAGGGGGTTGTGATTTTTGACAGCCGTGGACCAAAGGAGTGCGTCGTTGATAAAAATGGCAAACTTGAAGGGCTGACGACACTTGGCGTGATCTCCATTTTTGATGACGACGGCCGTTTTGCACCCAGTTACGATGAGGCGGATGAACAGCTGCATCGTGGTGAGATGGTGATCGAGTCGATTGGCCAGATGAGCGATATCTCGCTGTTTGGTGAGGAGTTGACGGAAGAGCTGGAGTGGAACCGAGGCCGTCTGCAGGCGGATGAAAACGGTGTCACGTCGGTGCCCTGGTTGTGGTCTGCCGGTGACATGGTGCATGGTCCCGACGTGGTGCATGCTGTTGCTGACGGTCACTGCGTCGCCGCCAGTATCGAAAAATACTTGAATAATGAGTGAGTTTTCAATAGCCCCGTGCATTGATTGATGGTGTGCCGGGTCGGGATCAGTCTTTCAGGGACGCGTGAATACATCCCTGTAAACTCTGATAAAACATCCCTGTTTTCTACAGCCCTGAAAAGCAAATCCCAACCCTGCTTATCTGCCAGGAGCTGTTAAGATTCGGCAATTATGCTTGGAGTAGCAACAATGACTGAACATGCAGAAGGCCACAGCGCCTCATACGAACGGATCAAATCAAAAAAGAGTCTCGCCGAGATCCTCGAAGTCGCGACCAGTTTCGAGCAGAAGGCATTCGAGTTTTATACCGATCTGATTCCCAAGGTCAGCAAGAACATGCGCTGGCTGGTAGAGGAGTTGGCAGTCGAGGAGCAGGAGCACTTTGCACTGTTCACTAATCTTGCCAAAGACCCCTCGATCGAAGAGCAGGTCAAGCAGCAGATCGAGACACCGGTCGAGGATCGCCGCTTCTCAGACTATATCCAGCTGCCGGATCTCGGAGACGATATCGATGACCAGGCAATACTGCAGTACGCCATGGGGCGTGAGGATGCAGCCATGAAGCAATACCGTGAGCTTGCCGACACCACCGAACCCGGAGCCATTCACGACCTGTTCGAGTTTCTCGCCAATGAAGAGACCAAGCACAAGCAGGAACTCGAAAAACTCTACTACGAACTCATCCACAGTGGTGGACCGGGGAATTAGAAGAGACAAGATAACCACGGACCACACGGACCACACTGAAAAAACCAATAATAATTGTCACTCTTGATCAATATTTCAGAGTAGTTGGAAGTACAATCTGTAATCCCGAGAAACGAGGGGTCTTAAGTGGCATTGAACATCAGGGAATTGCGGGGACAGTATACTTATTTCCCAGAGATTCGCAGTAAGCAACAACTAGCGCCAAAAAGGAATTAAGTATACTGTCCCCGTAATTCCATAAAACAGGAAATAACATGCAAATAGGTATGCTTGGATTGGGACGCATGGGGGCCAACATGGTGCGCCGCTTGATGAACGACGGCCATGATTGCGTGGTCTATGACAGGTCGCAGGAAGCTGTTGCGGAACTGCAGAGTGCGGGCGCCATGGGCGCGTCTGACCTGGATGATTTTATCAACAAACTCACACCTCCCAGGGCCGTGTGGATCATGGTGCCGGCCGGGGTTGTCGATACCGTTGTCGATGACCTGGCTGCACGCATGCAGGCTGATGACATCATCATCGATGGCGGCAACTCCTACTACAAGGATGATATCATTCGCGCCAACACTCTCAGTGACAAGGGATTGCACTACGTCGATGTTGGCACCAGCGGTGGCGTGTGGGGTCTGGAGAGAGGCTACTGCCTGATGATCGGTGGCGAGGATCAGGTGGTCTCACATCTCGATCCGATCTTTAAAACCATTGCCCCCGGTCTGGGTGAGATCGATCGCACACCGGGTCGCGAAGGAACCGCCAGCCAGTCTGAGCAGGGTTACCTGCACTGCGGTCCCAACGGTGCGGGTCACTTCGTCAAGATGGTGCACAACGGCATCGAGTACGGCATCATGGCGGCTTATGCCGAAGGCTTCAATATCCTCAAGCATGCCAACATCGGCAAAGCCGGTCAATCCGCCGATGCCGAGACTGCGCCCTTGCGTGACGCACAAAACTTCAAGTTCGATATCGATACCGCCGAGGTGGCGGAGGTGTGGAGACGCGGCAGCGTGGTTGCATCCTGGCTGCTGGATCTCACTGCCATCGCGCTCAAGGAGAATCCAGATCTCTCCAATTTCTCCGGGCGGGTTTCAGACTCCGGCGAGGGACGCTGGACCAGCATGGCCGCCATCGAGACGGGAACATCGGCGCATGTATTGACTGCGGCGCTGTTCAACCGCTTTACCTCCCAGGGTGAAACCGATTTTGCAGACAAACTGCTCTCCGCCATGCGCTACCAGTTTGGTGGTCATCACGAAAAGAAATGAACCACGGAATACACGGAAAAAGAAAGCAAGAATAATTCCGTGTTGTCCGTGTTGTCCGTGTGTTTCGTGGTAAAAAATAAAAGCTAGTCTCAGCAACATACACAAAAGAGGAATGCAATGCCCGTGAACGACTGGCATCTGTTCGATGATGCTCCAGCTGTGGCGCGTGAAGCAGCACGGCGCATATTAAATGCTGCCGACAGGGCAATCACAGCACATGGCAAATTCTCCATGGTGCTGGCAGGCGGCAGTACCCCGGAATCAACCTACCGTCTGCTTGTCACTGCGGACACCGACTGGTCAAAATGGCATATCTACTTTGGTGATGAACGCTGCCTGCCGGTCGATGATACAGAGCGTAATTCTGTCATGGTTGCCAGCGCCTGGCTGGATCATGTTGCAATTCCTGCTGATCAGATCCATCCTATGCCGGCACAGCAGGGCGCCGAAGCCGGGGCATCGGCATACCGCCTGCTTGTTGCCGGGGTACTACCCTTCGACATGGTGTTGCTGGGCATGGGAGAGGATGGTCATACCGCCAGTCTCTTTCCTGGGCAGTCTCACCCCGATGCTGAACTGGTACATGCCGTGCATGGTGCGCCCAAACCTCCGCCTGACAGAATCAGCCTGAGCCGCAATGCGCTGAGTGATTGCAGGGAATTGCTCATCCTGGTGACAGGAGCCGGAAAACAGCAGGCAGTGATCCGCTGGAAGAAGGGAGAGGATCTTCCCATTGCGAACATTGGCGCACATCATGCGGTTGATATCCTGCTGGACAGGGATGCCGCCGGCGCATAGGAGTTGTCCAATAATAACTTACCGATATCGCGCAGCAATGTTGTTCGTATTCAAGACGCAGCAAGGGGCGCATAGCAGCGTTATGAAACTCTTGCTGGAACGCAGAAGACGGACAACAGGGCAAGCAGGATCGGGAAG
>JAQYVP010000056.1 GCA_030145485.1 Chromatiales bacterium | reverse complement strand
TCCAAAAATAACTTCCCGATCCTGCTTGCACTGTTGTCCGTCTTCTGCGTTCCAGCAAGAGTTACATAACCCTGCTATGTGCCCCTTGCTGCGCCTTGAATACGAACAACATTGCTTCACGATATCGGGAAGTTATTTATGGACAACTCCTAAGCTCGCCAAGAAAAACCCTTTGCGGTCTTTGCGTCTTGGCGAGAGACAAGGTTTTTTTCATGCTTGGCCAGTATGTTCTGTAGCCTTGCTTGATTAAATGATGGTTCATAATGCCCTTACAGGTTTCGACAAACAGCGGCTGCGGCGTTGGCTGCTGCTCTTTTTTGCCGCACTGGCGCTACCGACTGCAGTGCTGATCTACCAGGCCTGGAGCCAGTTGAAATGGGCGGCGTTTCACCAATATCAGCTGCAGGCAAAGTCTCTCTCCGGGCGCATCGACAAGCGTTTCAGTGAGTTGGTAGCCACAGAAGAGGCCAGAAGCTATACCGACTACGCCTTCCTGGTGATTTCTGGTGATCCTGCTGCAAATTTTGTGCAGCTTTCTGATTTGTCGGCCTTCCCGGTCAGCAGTGATATTCCGGGACTGATCGGCTATTTTCAGGTTGATGCTGCTGGCAGGTTCACCACCCCGCTGCTGCCTGTGGGGGGTGTCGAAGCCGGGGCTTATGGCATCCCGGTGAATGAATTGCAACTGCGTGGCTCGCTGCAACAGCAGATTCGGGAGATTCTCAGTGAGAATCAACTGTTGAAGCGGAATAAAAGTGAGGACTATAGTCTGGACACTGCCGTTGCATCACCTGCCTTGCAGGCGCAGGCAGTAGAAAAAGAGAGCAGGGTTTCCAGGGAGCTGTCTGCAGCGGCGGGGGATGCGGTTGATGATCGTCGCGCCAGCTCTGCGGGGAAATATGCTGCTGATGCAGAGAAGCTTGAAGAGCAGGTGATCTCCCAGGCTGTGTTTGACCGTCTCGACAATGATGAGAAAAGTCAAAAGCGACAGCACGGGCGTAAGAAGCGCACTTCAGGACTTGGCCGGGTGGAAGAGTTGAAACTGGATTACGGCTACCAGCAGCAGGCGAAAAATAAGGAAAAGCCTGCATCAAAGCAGGTGGCCTCTTCAGCGCCAGTGAAAAGCAGTCTGAAAAAGGAGAGCAATATATTGCCGCAACCCGGTCTATCAGCCGGGGAAGAGGGCATGGCAGCGGAGCCTCGACCCAGCTCAAAACTGCAAGTGAGCATACAGGCTTTTGAGAGTGAGATTGACAGCTTCGAATTCGGCCAGCTCGACAGCGGCCATTTTGTACTTTTTCGCAAGGTGTGGCGTGATGGAGCGCGAACGATTCAGGGAGCTGTGATCGATCAACAGCATTTCCTGCGTGGAGTGATTCAACCTCTATTTAGCGGCAGTTCAATCTCGCAGATGAGTGATCTGATCCTGGCCTACCAGGGGGATGTTGCTGTTGCTTTCAAGAGTTTGCACTCCAGAGAGTATATTTCCAGCGCCAGGGAGTTAATTGGAACCCTGCTCTATCAGACCCGCCTCTCCAATCCTCTTGGGGAGATGCAATTGATCTTCAGCGTCACCCAATTGCCGCGGGGGCCTGGCAGCCGCTTGATCGCCTGGATATCCATCATGCTGATGCTGGTTCTGTGTGGCGGACTTTATCTGATGTATCGACTGGGGACTCGTCAGATCGACCTTTCCCGGCAGCAGCAGGATTTTGTCTCGGCTGTCAGCCATGAGTTGAAGACGCCGCTCACCTCGATACGCATGTACGGGGAGATGCTGCGTGAGGGTTGGGTGAGTGAAGAAAAACGACGCATCTACTATGACTATATCCATGATGAGAGTGAGCGCCTCTCCAGGCTGATCAGCAATGTGCTGCAGTTGGCGCGTATGACTCGCAGCGAGTTGCATATCGAACTGCAACCGGTGATGGTCTCGCAACTACTCGATAGCATCCGCTCCAACATGAGCTCCCAGGTTGAACGGGCGGGATTCACAATGGCTGTCGATTGCAGCGTGGAGGCGGGCCAAAGTGTGATACAAATCGATACAGACAGCTTTAGCCAGGTGATGATCAACCTGGTGGAGAATGCCATCAAGTTTTCTGCCAGTGGAGAGCGGCGACATATCAAAATCGACTGTCAGCGTCACAGCGATGGCTCAATTTGTTTCTCGGTGAGGGACTTCGGTCCCGGCATTCCAGCGGATCAGATGAAAAAAATCTTCACTCTCTTCTACCGCTCGGAGAATGAACTCACCCGCGAGACCATAGGCACCGGCATCGGTCTGGCCCTGGTCCGGCAGCTCGTCGGCGCTATGCATGGCAGGGTGGATGTGATCAATCGCAAGCCTGGAGCAGAATTCCAGGTTATCTTTGATGGAGTTGAACTTCAATAGTGCAACTTTTTAATATATTGGTGAATTTAGAGGTCGGATGATCGCTCTTATGTCCGATTCGTGTTTCATCGTGGAAGCGGCCTTCCGGCCGCGAAAAAGGTCGTGCAATGACACACGCAGTTTGATCAGCAGCAATTCTAAATGTAGAGAGATACTCACCACGAAGGACACGAAGAGCACGAAGGCATTTTGTAACAAGTTGATTCTTCGTGGTCTTCGTGTGCTTCGTGGTAAAAGTCTTTTAAGATATCGACTCGTTATTGGTACATTGAGAATTGCTATTTGATCAGTTATTCAATAGCGGAATGACTTCAAGTAAAATAGAGGTCTTTGTTCGCGTCTTCGCCCTAAAAATGATGCCTGTCACTCCGATACTTTACTATGTTCACGATCCCATGTGCAGCTGGTGCTGGGGGTTTGAAGCCATGCGCCTGCAACTTTTTGACAGGTTACCTCAGGATCTTCACGTCACACGACTGCTGGGTGGTCTTGCAGCGGATACGCAGCAGCCGATGGCGGATGAGATGCGTGCCTATATTCAACACGCCTGGCGAGAGATCGAGCAAAAAATTCCCGGAAAACATTTTAATTTTGATTTCTGGTCCCTATGTCAGCCCAGGCGCGCCACCTGGCCTGCCTGTCGAGCTGTTATTGCGGCGCGGCGGCAGGGCAATCAATACGACGAAAAAATGACCACTGCGATTCAAACTGCCTACTACAGGCAGGCGAGGAACCCCTCCGATGATGACACATTGATTGAACTTGCGGAAGAACTTGGCCTTAAAGCCACGGATTTCACTGCCGCCCTGAATAGTGGCGAGACACAGCGTGAGCTATTGTCCGAGATAGAA
>JAQYVP010000054.1 GCA_030145485.1 Chromatiales bacterium | reverse complement strand
TCCAAAAATAACTTCCCGATCCTGCTTGCACTGTTGTCCGTCTTCTGCGTTCCAGCAAGAGTTACATAACCCTGCTATGTGCCCCTTGCTGCGCCTTGAATACGAACAACATTGCTTCACGATATCGGGAAGTTATTTATGTACAACGACTTAGTAGCGATAATGCTCAGGCTTGTAAGGGCCGTCGACATCCACACTAATATATTTTGCCTGGTAGTCGGTAAGGGTGGTCAGGTTTACGCCAATTTTTTCAAGATGTAGACGTGCAACCTCTTCATCCAGATGCTTTGGCAATGTGTAGACCGATTTCTTGTACTCCTCTCCTTTTGACCACAACTCGATCTGCGCCAGTACCTGGTTGGTAAAGGAGTTGGACATGACGAAGCTTGGGTGACCTGTTGCACAGCCGAGATTCACCAGGCGGCCCTGGGCCAGCAGGATAATACGTTTACCATCTGGAAAAATAATGTGATCGACCTGGGGTTTGATCTCATCCCATTGGTACTCCTCGAGGCTGGCAACGTCGATTTCATTGTCGAAGTGACCAATATTGCAGACGATGGCCTGATCCTTCATCTTTTTCATGTGTTCATGGTTGATGACATGAAAGTTGCCTGTGGCGGTGACAAAGATATCCGCCTGGTCGCAGGCATCGTCCATGGTAACTACACGATAGCCTTCCATTGCTGCCTGCAGGGCACAGATCGGATCGATTTCGGTGATCCATACGGTGGCGCCCAGGCCACGCAGGGATTGCGCCGAACCTTTGCCGACATCGCCAAAACCGGCGACGATAGCAATCTTGCCTGCGATCATCACGTCGGTGGCGCGCTTGATACCGTCAACCAGGGATTCACGACAACCGTAGAGATTGTCGAACTTGGATTTGGTGACCGCGTCGTTGACATTGATCGCCGGACAGTAGAGTTCGCCATTTTTTTCCATCTCATAGAGACGGTGCACGCCGGTGGTGGTCTCCTCGGTGACGCCCTGGATGTTGGCCATGATGGTGGAGTACCAGTTGGGGCTCTCGACCAGCCTTTTCCTGATCGAGGCGTAGAGTGCTACCTCTTCTTCGCTGCCGGGGTTGTCCAGAACAGAGATGTCTTTCTCAGCCTTGCTGCCGAGCAGGATCAGCAGGGTTGCATCACCGCCGTCATCGAGAATCATGTTGGGGATTCCACCGTCATGCCACTCCATGATGCGGTGCGCATAATCCCAGTAGTCATCCATGCTCTCGCCCTTGTAGGCGAAGACCGGAATGCCTTGGACGGCAATAGCTGCGGCGGCGTGATCCTGGGTGGAGAAGATGTTGCACGAGGCCCAGCGGACTTCCGCGCCCAGTGCCACCAGGGTTTCGATCAGCACGGCAGTCTGAATGGTCATGTGCAGGCTGCCGGCGATGCGAGCTCCAGTGAGCGGTTTCTCTTCGCCATATTTTCTGCGCAGCGCCATCAGACCGGGCATTTCGGTCTCGGCGATGTTGAGTTCTTTGCGTCCCCAGTCAGCAAGTGACAGGTCGGTGACATGGAAATCTTTTGAAGTGTCTTTCGCTTCAGCGTTCATTATTGAGTCTCCCAATAAAAGTTAAACACTGAGCGTCGTTGAAACAGGATGGAACTCTTCCGAGCCTGGCAGATCAGTAAGGTCTGTCGCAACGCTCCTCGGAAAAGTGGAAGCCGGATATTAACAAATATCCGGCTGGATATGAATGTATTCAGTTTGAATTCTCTATCGCGGTCATCCGACCGCCATGGAAGGCGGAAGTGCCGGTAACGCAGGGAGCATTTTCCGGCCGACCACGATGGCAAGTTGCTTCAGATTCCGGCATCACTCCTCAGGATATCCGCCTTGTCGCGATTTTCCCAGGTGAAACCCTCGTTTTCACGGCCGAAGTGTCCATAGGCGGCTGTTTTGTGGTACTTGATCTGATCAGCATTGAGCAGATCCAGCATCTTCAGAATGCCATAGGGGCGCAGATCGAAGTGCTCGCGCACCAGTTTCGTGATCTTTTCATCACTGATCTTGCCGGTGCCAAAAGTATTGATCATGATCGAGGTTGGCTCGGCGACGCCTATCGCATAGGAGATCTGGATCTCGCAACGCTCGGCAAGACCTGCCGCCACGATATTTTTTGCAACATAGCGGCCGGCATAGGCGGCGGAGCGGTCGACCTTGGATGGATCCTTGCCGGAGAAAGCGCCACCACCGTGGCGTGCAGAGCCGCCATAGGTATCGACGATGATCTTGCGTCCGGTGAGACCGGCATCGCCCATGGGGCCGCCAATGACAAACTTGCCTGTCGGATTGATATGAAATTTGGTGTCGGCATGCAGCAGACCGGTCGGCTCGAGGATAGGCCGGATGATGATCTTGCGGATCGCATCCTGCAGTGCTTCCAGACTCAAGCTGTCAGCGTGCTGTGTGGATAACACCACTGCGTCGATAGCGACAGGTTTGTTGTCTTCATAACGCATGGTGATCTGGGATTTTGCATCAGGGCGCAGCCAGTCCAGCTCGCCACTTTTACGCACTTCTGCATGGCGCTGCATCAGCAGGTGAGAATACGTAATTGGAGCAGGCATCAGCACATCCGTTTCACTGCATGCATAACCAAACATCAAGCCCTGGTCACCGGCACCCTGGTCTTCGGGACGTTCGCGTTTAACTCCCTGGTTGATATCCGGAGACTGAATGCCGATGGCGGTCATGATAGCGCATGTTTCCCAGTCAAAACCCATCGAGGAGCTGTTGTAGCCAATCTCCCTGATGGTTTCACGAATGACCTGCTCATAATCCGGTTTGGCCGTCGTCGTGATCTCACCGGCGATCATGGCCATGCCGGTCTTGAAAAGTGTCTCACAGGCGACATGGGCATGTTTGTCTTCTGCAAGTATGGCGTCGAGGATGGCGTCGGAAACCTGGTCGGACATCTTGTCCGGATGACCTTCCGAGACGGACTCGGAGGTAAAGATATAGTTGCTCATGTATGCTCTTTCCTGAAAATAAAAAACCCGCTATAGCCAAAAGCTGGAGCGGGTTAGATAAACTGTTCCGATCTCGCTTTAGCCGCATTTATTACGCGCCCGCAATCTGGATATCAAATCGGCGCTTGGATGATGATTATGCGTAAAAAATGCCGGATGTCAAGTGGATAAGCGACTCTGACTCAATAATTTAACCACGGAACACACAGAATACACGGAAAAGAAACCCAAAATAATTCCGTGTTGTCAGTGTGGTCCGTGGTTTTAAAAAGTTTGGTTGCCGAATTCATGGAGCCATGCACGGAGCTTTATAGCTGCCTACGGGATTTGTTATCTTCCATAGAGATTCATTCATTTTTGAATCTGTGTTTATGTGTGTGCCTCTGTGGTTAACCATGTAACATATTGCCGCTCTTATACCGGAATGCCATCATGAATTCACTTACCATCACACGACCCGACGACTGGCATCTGCATCTGCGCGATGGCGATATGCTTGCTGTCGTTGTACCGCACACGGCGCGGCAGTTTGCACGCGCCATCGTCATGCCGAATCTCGACCCGCCGGTCACCACCACCGATCAGGCGCTCGCCTATCGCCGGCGTATTCTCGATGTTGTCCCTGAAGAGTTGAATTTTGATCCCCTGATGACACTCTATCTGACCGATGAAACATCATCTGACGAGATCGGCATAGATGCTTGCGTGCATGCGGTAAAGTGGTATCCGGCCGGGGCGACTACCAACTCCAGTCGCGGCGTCAGTGACATCAGCCGTTGCTACAAGGTTCTTGAGAAAATGCAGCAACACGATGTACCGCTGCTGGTGCACGGCGAGGTGACTGACGCGGATGTTGATGTCTTCGATCGCGAGCAGGTTTTTATCGATCGCTATCTGGCCCCTGTCACCGAACGTTTTCCCGGTTTGCGTGTGGTGCTGGAGCATGTCACGACTCGCCAGGGGGTGGAGTTCGTCAAAGAGTCGTCTGCACGCATTGCCGCCACCATTACTGCTCACCACCTGCTGCTGAATCGTAATGCGCTTTTTACAGGTGGACTGAGACCGCACCACTATTGCCTGCCGGTGCTCAAGCGTGAGCAGCATCGCCAAGCCCTGGTCGAGGCTGCGACCAGCGGCAACTCGAAGTTTTTTTTGGGTACGGACAGTGCGCCACATACAAAAATCGCCAAGGAGTCTGGCTGCGGCTGCGCCGGAATGTACACCGCACTTGCCGCCATCGAACTGTATGCGGAAGTTTTTGAGGAGGCGGGGGCGCTCGATCGCCTCGAGGCTTTTGCGAGCTTTCATGGTGCGGATTTTTACGGCTTGCCGCGCAACAGTGACACCATTACGCTGCTACGCCAGGCATGGCGCGTCCCGGACGTTCTGTCATTCGATCATGCGGAGCTGGTCCCTTTTCGCGCCGGAGAGATGATGCAGTGGAAACATGTCGGGTGAGCAAGAGTTGCGCCATTTCCAAATATACTTACCACGGAACACACGGACAACACGGAATTATTTTGTTTACACTTCAGTGTATTCAGTGTGTTCCGTGGTTCATTTTTTTTATTATTCTCTCGATAGATGCGCAAGGCATACAGGGGGAAGGTGTAGGTTCCTTGTGATTATTCAAGTTTTTACAAAGCGACTGAAACATGGCTGACAGCAGTTCGATCTCCAGTCAGTTCCGGCTCTCTTTTCTGCCGCCGCTGATGGTCTACCTGGCGGCGGGTGTCTCCGGTCTGACCGGAATTGTCGGTACCTTTTTCGTCAAGGATTATCTCGGGCTTTCGGCCGAGTTTCTTGCCATGCTGGGTTTCTGGGCCGGACTGGTATGGGCGGTAAAAATGCCGCTGGGTCATTTGGTCGATCTGCTGTGGAGATACAAGGCGCTGTTTGTATTTGCCGGTGCAGCGGTGATTGCGACCAGTCTGCTGATCATGCTGGGTCTGATCAGTCGCAACCAGGCTATGCTGGATCTCATGAGCATCGATGCCTGGTTTGTATTGAGCGTGATGCTGACGCCAATTGGTTACGTGCTTCAGGACGTGGTGGCCGATGCAATGACGGTGGAGGCCGTACCCAGGGTCGATGATCATGGAGCGCCATACAATGAGCGGCAGATGCGCCTCATGCATACCACCATGCAGACATTGGGGCGGGTAGCCATCATCGGTGGCGGTATTGCAGTGGCGCTGATCAATTTGATCCAGTTCTCCGCTGTCGATGAGATGCAGGAAGCAGACAAGGTCGCCACCTATATTGACATCTACCAGCTGGCATTGTTGATCCCGCTCGTTTCGGTGATGGGGGTGGTGCTGGCATTTTTTATGCGCAGCGCGCGGGTTAAGAGAATGTTGGCGAGCGGAGTGGCGGCAGATGATGTTGTAGATCTGATGCAAACCCAGCAGCAGCGTCCGCAGATCAACTGGTGGATACTTGGCGGCAGCGCCCTGTTCGTGTTGTTCTCGATGTTCATGGGACTGGGTGATTTTGCCTTCGGGCAGGAGGCGGTATTTCTCGGATCCTTCACGATTATTGTTTTTCTCATGTCGCGCCTGGTGAGAGAGCTGGATGAGCACTCCCGTCATGTGCTGGTGGGAACGGCAGTCATTATTTTCGTGTTTCGCGCCTTGCCCGGACCCGGAGCGGGAGCCAGCTGGTTTGTGATCGATGAGTTGGGATTCGACCAGCAGTTCCTCTCCCTGTTGTCTGTGATTGCCAGCAGTCTGACGCTGCTAGGCATGTTTGTGTTTCGACGCTTCATGGCGGAGCACTCAATTGCTACTGTGATCGTCTTTTTGACCATCGCAGGGACAGTGATGAGCCTGCCGAACATCGGACTCTTTTACGGAATTCAGGAGTGGACAGCGCCGCTCACAGGTGGTGTGGTCGATGCGCGCTTCATCGCTATCATTGACACCGCAGTGGAGTCGCCGCTGGGACAGATTGCGATGATTCCGATGCTGGCGTGGATTGCCCGTTCGGCGCCACAGAATTTGAAGGCGACCTTCTTCGCAGTAATGGCGTCATTCACCAATCTGGCGCTCTCTGCTTCTCAACTCAGCACCCGTTATCTGAATCAAATCTTTACCGTGAGTCGTGAAGTAAAAGATCCTGTCACTGAAACAATCTCTGTCAGCGCCGACTACAGCGAACTGGGGTGGCTGTTGATTACGGTCACACTGATCGGATTGCTACTGCCGCTGTTGGCCGTGTGGCTGGTGCGCGCCAGTCGTCTGCGCAGTGAATAGGGGAGGGTTTTTACCACAGATGAACACAGATAAACACAGATTAAAAGACACAAACAGGGCAAATCTACTAACCAGCTGAGCGCAAAGCAGTCGATCCTTTTTACCACGAAGAGCACGAAGCACAGGAAGAAGGGCAAGGGTTCCTTCGTGTACTACGTGTGAATTTCTGATTCCAATCAGAAGATGAGATAAGCAATTGATCCGTTATTCATAATAATTATCCCTGAAGATTTATCTGTGTGCATCTGTGTTCATCTGTGGTTATAAATTTGTCAGATTTATTGCATTGCCACAGATTTGCCGCGTGATTCGTTGACCCTCAGAAGAAGCAGCAATCCGATGATAAAAAAAGTCAGGGTCGAAAGAATCGCCATGCGGTGATTGCCATTGCTTAGCCAGCTGATGACGCCATAGCTGATGGGGCCAATGATGGCTGCGACCCTGTTTGCCATTCCCCACAGGCCAAAAAACTCACCACTGCGCGCCACCGGGGTCAACTCGCCAATCAGCGCGCGTCCGCCTGCCTGGGTGGCTCCCATGGCCAACCCGATCAGGTTGCCTGCGATCCATACTTCGGTATTGCTGCGGGCAACGAAGATCACCACTACCGCTGCTATCCAGATCAGCAGGGCAACAGCCAGTGAAGGTACGGAGCCGAACCTGTCCTGGGCATAGCCGAAGATAAAGGCGCCGGCTGCGGCTGTGACATTCACGACCATAATCAACACTATCAGTTGCTGACTGTCGAATCCCATCACCTGCTGGGCGTAAACAGCGGCAAGCACAACAACGGTTGCAACGCCGGCCTGAAAAATGGTCAGGCTCAGCAGGAAGCGAAACAGATCCTGGTATCTTGTCGCTTCTTTGAGTGTACGGGCGACCTGCCTGAATGCGCTTTTGAGATAAGAGGCATTTCCAGCAAGCGGTCTTGCAACGGCGCGTTCACGCAGCCATAAAAAGGTTGGTGTTGCGCTCAGTGCAAAAATTGCAGCAGTAATCAGCAGTGTCACAGGCACATACTCTGTTGCCTGCAGGCCTTTCTCTTTGCCCCAGGTGATCCATGCCAGGCAGATTCCCAGGGTCAGCAGTCCGCCGAAATAACCAAGGCTCCAGCCATAGCCGGAGATACGCCCCATTTTTCCGGCGGGTGCAATTTCGGGGAGAAATGCAGCAATAAGACTCTCGCCGAGTGAAAAACAGATGGCAGAGAGAATCAGCAGCAGCATCGCAATGAGTATGTCGCCGGGGCCTGCCACAGCGAGCAGGGCGGTGGCGCTGACGCAGCCTATAGTGGTTGCCAGCAGGAAGGGTTTTTTCATCGCGCGGTGGTCTGCGACAGCACCTGTAAGCGGCGCACTGAGCAATACAATGAGGTTGGCGATGCCAATCGCAACAGTCCACAAAAAGGTTCCTGTTCCTGCGGGTAGACCAGCAGCGATCACCGCCACAAAGTAGGCGCTGAAGATGGTCGTCAGCACCACAGTGGTGTAACCGGAGTTGGCAAAGTCGTACATCGCCCAGGAGAAGATCTCTCTACGCCCGGCAGGGTTGTTTTCAGTCATGTTATGGTCATTGTTGATTGTTGATTTCATTTTTACCACGGAACACACGGACAACACGGAATTTTTTTCTTTTTCAGTCTATTCCGTGTGTTCCGTGGTTAATAAGTAAGTCCTCGATAAGTCCGTGCATTATCGCGTTCAGAAGACCGCTCCCACGGTATTATGTTGCGCCAGATGTGGGAGCGGTCTTCTGGCCGCGAATGAATTGCGATGCAGGTTATGCGCATGCACGGGGTTATTGAGAATATGACGTTTATAAATATTTTTCACCTTTCCCGGTTGATCCGCTACAATCTCGATCCTGATTATTTGAAAGGATTAAAACCATGGTCTCTTTGCAGCCGCCTGTATGTGATTTTGATCAACCCGCTATTGATTTTGCCCTGCCTGGTGTGGATGGAAACATCTGGACGCTGGACTCCTGTAAAGGCGAGAAAGGATTGCTGGTGATGTTTATCTGCAATCACTGTCCCTATGTGAAATCGATCCGTGATCGCATCGTGCGTGACACTTCGGAACTCAAAGCGATGGGAATCAACTCGGTGGCGATCATGTCGAATGATCCGACCGAATACGCAGAAGACTCTTTCGACAATATGAAAAAGATCGCTGCGGAGTTCAATTACCCGTTCCCTTATCTGCTGGACGGGACACAGCAGGTCGCCAAATCCTACGGCGCAGTCTGTACTCCCGATTTCTTCGGCTACAATGCCGACCTCCAGCTGCAGTACCGCGGTCGTCTCGATGAGAGCCGTAAAGAGGCCGCCGGCGATGACGTACGCCGTGATCTTTTTGAAGCGATGAAACTGGTGGCAGAGACGGGCAGGGGGCCTGCGGGTCAGATTCCCAGCATGGGATGCTCTATCAAGTGGATTGGAGAATAGATACTTAGATCATTGTTATAACATATAAATAGCTGCAAGAATAAGTTTTCCTTATGCTGATATGCCGATAACAGGGGTTCTCCCTTATTGATCCCGTCGCTTGTTTGCGTCAAAATACCGCGCTTTATGCTGTGATTTTTTATTCCGGCATACAGCAGAAAAACAACAGAATATTCATTGAAGACCTCTCAATTCGTAGTATGATTAACAGGTTTTTTGAACACTTTTTCTAATCATTTTGAAAGGGGAATACCCATATGGCCTCACGCAGAGATCTAGCTAACGCCATTCGTGCTTTGAGCATGGATGCAGTACAAAAAGCAAATTCCGGACACCCTGGCGCTCCCATGGGAATGGCGGATATGGCTGAAGTGCTGTGGAACGATCACATGAAACATAATCCGGCTAACCCGGACTGGGCTGACCGCGACCGCTTTGTGCTGTCGAATGGTCATGGCTCGATGCTGATCTACTCACTGCTTCATCTGACAGGCTACGAGCTCAGCATGGACGATCTCAAGGGTTTCCGCCAGCTGCACTCCAAAACTCCGGGGCACCCCGAGTATGGCTATGCGCCAGGCATTGAAACGACCACCGGTCCTCTGGGACAGGGCATTACCAATGCTGTCGGTATGGCGCTGGCCGAGAAAGTGCTGGCTGCACAGTTCAACCGTGACGGCCATGAAATCGTCGATCACAACACCTATACCTTCATGGGCGACGGCTGCATGATGGAGGGCATCTCGCATGAAGCATGCTCATTTGCCGGCACCCTGGGTCTCGGTAAACTGACTGCATTCTGGGATGACAACGGTATCTCCATCGATGGTGAAGTCGAAGGCTGGTTTACCGATGATACTCCGGCGCGCTTCGAAGCCTACGGCTGGCACGTCGTGCGTGATGTCGATGGCCATGATTCCGACGCTATCGCCAAAGCGATGGCGGAGGCGCAGGCTGTCACCGACAAACCCTCGCTGCTGTGTTGCAAGACCACTATTGGTTTTGGTTCTCCAAACCTGGCAGGCTCGCACGACTGTCATGGCGCACCTCTGGGTGATGAAGAGATTGCACTGACGCGCAAGCAGCTTGGCTGGAATTACGGGCCTTTTGAGATTCCCGATGATGTCTATGCCGGTTGGGACGCCAAACAGAAGGGCGCCGCTGAGGAAGCTGCATGGAATGAGAAGATGGATGCCTATGCCGCTGCACACCCTGAACTGGCTGCTGAATTCAAACGCCGCATGGCGGGTGATCTGCCATCCAACTGGGAAGAAGAGGCGCAGAAATTCATCACTGCCGTCAACGACAAGGCGGAGTCTCCTGCAACCCGTATTGCATCGAAGGCAGCACTGAATGGGCTGGGGCCGCTGCTGCCGGAATTTCTCGGCGGTTCTGCCGACCTGACGCCATCCAATAACACCTTCTGGGATGGTTCGGTATCGATCAATCCGGATCATGGCAAGGCGGCTGATTTCTCAGGCAATTACCTCTCCTACGGCGTACGTGAGTTCGGCATGAGCGCCATCATGAACGGCGTGACGCTGCATGGCGGCTTCATCCCTTACGGCGCTACATTCCTGATGTTCTCTGAGTATGCACGCAATGCACTGCGCATGGCTGCACTGATGAAGATCCAGTCAATTTTTGTCTACACACACGACTCTATCGGTCTTGGCGAAGATGGCCCTACTCACCAGGCGGTTGAACAGATCCCGACACTGCGTATGATTCCCAACATGTCCGTATGGCGTCCCTGTGATGCAGTCGAGACAGCGGTATCGTGGAAAGTTGCAGTTGAAAAGAGTGACGGCCCAAGCTGCCTGATTTTCTCACGCCAGAATTTGCAGCATCAGCAACGCGATGCTGCTGCTATCGCCAATATTTCAAAAGGCGGCTATATTCTCAAGGATTGTGATGGAACTCCGGATGCAATCGTGATTGCGACGGGTTCTGAAGTACAGCTCGCTGTCGAGGCTGCCGAGCAGAGCAGCAAAAAGGTGCGTGTCGTGTCGATGCCCGCTGTCGACCTGTTTGACGCACAGGATGCCGCTTATCACGAATCTGTACTGCCTGCTGCCGTTACTGCCCGTGTCGTTGTCGAAGCAGCCGTCACAGATGGTTGGTACAAGTATGCGGGTCTGAATGGCAAGGTGATCGGTATGCATAGCTTTGGTGAATCTGCTCCTGCTCCTGAACTTTTCAAAGAGTTCGGTTTCACGACTGAAAATGTACTCTCGGCTATTGACGAAGTCACTGCTTGAAACAGTTTCAGGGAGAGCATGGCTCTCCCTGATCGAGCCGAATCATAAAAATTTCACAATTTAACTTCAACATTTAATCACTGGAGATAATCTATGACAATCAAAGTCGGTATTAATGGTTTTGGCCGCATCGGCCGTATGGTATTTCGCGCCGTTGCAAAGGATTTCAAAGACATCGAAATCGTCGGCATCAATGATCTGCTCGAAGCAGAGTATCTTGCCTACATGCTGAAGTATGATTCGGTCCATGGCCGTTTCGGCAGCGATGTCGCTGTAGACGGCAGCAACTTCGTTATCGACGGCAAGAAGATTCGTCTCAGCGCCGAGCGTGATCCTGCAGACCTGAAATGGGATGAAGTTGGCGCAGATATCGTTATCGACTGCACCGGTTTCTTTCTCACCGAAGAGAGCTGCCAGAAGCATATCGACGCAGGCGCAAAGAAGGTCGTTCAGAGTGCGCCTTCAAAAGACGGCACACCGATGTTCGTCTACGGCGTCAACCATGAAAGCTATGCAGGCCAGGCAATCGTCTCGGCTGCATCCTGTACCACCAACTGCCTGGCGCCTGTCGCCAAAGTGCTGAATGACAACTGGGGTCTCAAGCGCGGCCTCATGACTACCGTGCATGCAGCAACTGCTACGCAGAAGACTGTCGATGGTCCCTCCATGAAAGACTGGCGCGGTGGCCGCGGCATTCTGGAAAACATCATTCCATCTTCCACCGGCGCAGCCAAGGCTGTTGGCGTAGTGCTTCCGGAGCTCAATGGCAAGCTGACCGGTATGGCTTTCCGCGTACCCACATCCGACGTCTCTGTTGTCGACCTGACCGTCGAGCTGGATAAAGAAGCTTCCTACGAAGATATCTGCGCCGCCATGAAGGCTGCTTCAGAAGGATCCATGAAGGGTACGCTCGCTTATACCGAAGACAAGGTTGTCTCTACAGACTTCCGCGGCTTCAGTGCTTCATCGATCTTTGATGCTGGAGCGGGTATTGCTCTCGACGGAACTTTCGTCAAGGTTGTCTCCTGGTATGACAACGAGTATGGCTACACCTGCAACATGATGCGTTTTGTCGAGCACGTAGCTGCCAACTAAGCAGTCGTTTGTAAGCTTGCAGGGTGAGCGTCGCTCACCCTGCATTTCACACTAGTAATTCTTGAGCGGCCAACATCTTTACTAATGAGTCAATTTTTAATAATGACTCTCGCAAAGACGCAAAGCTCGCCAAGAAAAACCTTTGCGGTCTTGGCCTACATGGATGTAGGTCAGGGGCGTTAGCAGGACGCGGAAGCTTTGCGTCTTGGCGAGAGAAATTATTTTTTTTCATGCCTCCGTCAGTCTGAGGCTTGATCTAGCCAATTTGAATAGAGTTGTTCGTTAAGTTGTTCATAAGCGGCAACTTACCAAACAGTTTTTTGCATCAAAATTATCAGGAGTCCTCTATGTCCGTCATTAAAATGACCGATCTCGATCTTGCAGGTAAACGCGTACTCATCCGTCAGGATCTCAATGTTCCTGTCAAGGATGGCAAAGTCACCTCCGATAAACGCATCCAGGCCTCCCTGCCGACCATCGAGCAGTGCATCAAGGCCGGTGCACGTGTCTTGATCATGTCGCACCTGGGGCGTCCGACCGAAGGTGAGCCTGCGGACGAATTCACCATGCAGCCTGTTGCCGATTATCTCAGCGAAGCGCTGGGTAAGCAGGTTCCATTGATTACCGATTATCTTGAAAATGCTCCCGAGCTGAATGACAGCGATGTCGTGCTGCTGGAGAATGTACGTTTCAACGTTGGTGAAAAGAGTAATGACGAGGCGCTTTCAAAGCAGTATGCCGCCCTGTGCGACATCTATGTGATGGATGCATTCGGCACCGCTCACCGCGCCCAGGCATCCACGCATGGCGCCGGCAAATTTGCGCCAACCGCCTGTGCCGGTCCGTTGCTTGCCGGTGAACTGGAAGCGCTTGGCAAGGCGTTGGACAACCCCAAACGTCCGATGGCTGCAATTGTTGGCGGCTCCAAGGTTTCCACCAAGCTGACCGTGCTGGAGTCACTCAGCAAGGTTGTCGATCAATTGATTCCCGGTGGCGGCATTGCCAATACATTCATAGCGGCGATGGGTCACAATGTCGGCAAGTCTCTCTATGAGGAAGATCTGCTTGACGAAGCAAAGAAACTCATGGCAGCTGCGTCAGCAGCCGGCAATGAAATCCCTGTGCCTACAGATGTTGTCGTCGGCAAGGAGTTCTCTGAATCGACCCCTGCGACCGTGAAAAAAGTCGAAGATGTTGAAGATGATGACATGATCTTCGATATCGGCCCCGACACCGCAGCGCGTTTCGCGGAGATGATGAAAGCAGCTGGAACCATCGTATGGAACGGTCCTCTGGGCGTTTTTGAATTCCCGCAGTTTGCCGATGGCACCAAGGTGCTGGGAGCGGCTATCGCCGACTCCGATGCCTTCTCCATTGCCGGTGGTGGCGATACCCTTGCGGCAGTCGCTGATTTTGGTCTCAGCGATCGTATCTCTTATATTTCAACCGGGGGCGGCTCCTTCCTGGAGTTTCTCGAAGGCAAGCAACTCCCCGTCGTGACAATGCTCGAAGAACGAGCAGCAAACGCCTGAGCTGCGAGCATAGATGCCTAGAAGACGCACCAAGATTGTCTCAACCCTCGGCCCGGCAACGGATGACCCGAAGGTTGTCGACAAACTGATCGATGCCGGTGTTGATGTCGTTCGCATCAACCTCTCGCACGGATCCCATGAGGAGCATGCAAAGCGTGCCGATCATGTCCGGAATCGTGCGCGCGCATGTGGCCGCCAGGTCGGTGTTCTGGTCGACCTGCAAGGGCCAAAAATACGCACCGGCCAGTTCCGCGATGGACCGATTCAGCTCGCCGAGGGTGATGAGTTCACTCTCGATGTTGCTTACCCGATCGAGGATGGCAATCAGCAGCGTGTCGGCTGCACCTATCAGCAACTGCCACAGGATTTGCAGCGTGGTGACAAGCTGCTTATCAATGACGGTAAGATCATACTCTGGGTCGAGCGAGTCGATGGCCCGGAGATTGTTTGTAAAGTCAGGGTTGGCGGTGAACTCTCTGATAACAAGGGCATCAATAAACATGGGGGTGGTCTCTCGGCGCCTGCATTGACAGACAAGGACAAGCTCGATATCAAATTTGCCGCTGAAATCGATGCAGATTATCTGGCGGTCTCTTTTGTAAGAAACGCCGACGATGTCCATACTGCGCGTCAACTCCTGAATGATGCCGGCGGTGATGCTGCGATTGTTGCAAAAATCGAGCGCGCGGAAGCACTGCATGTCATCGATGAGATTATCGATGCAACCGACGTCATTATGGTGGCGCGTGGTGATCTGGGAGTCGAGATTGGAGACGCCGAACTGCCCGCGGTACAGAAAAAACTGATCAGGGATACCAGATCCAGAAACAAGGTTGTCATCACAGCCACGCAGATGATGGAGTCGATGATCGACAATGCGATTCCAACCCGTGCGGAGGTCTTCGATGTTGCCAATGCGGTACTCGATGGCACTGACGCGGTGATGCTCTCTGCCGAGACGGCGGTCGGCAAACATCCGGCGATTGTCGTAGAAGCCATGGCGCGTATTTGTGTCGAGGCCGAGAAACAGTCAGCTGCGCGCAAGTCTGACCATCGTCTGCACTCGGTCTTCGGCCGTATCGATGAAGCGATTGCGATGGCGACGATGTATACTGCCAACCATCTGAAAGTTTCAGCAATTGCAGCTTTGACGGAATCGGGCTCTACGCCGCTGTGGATGTCGCGGATCAGCTCGGGTATCCCGATCTTCGCGCTCACGGACCACGTTTTCACGCGTCGCAAGGTGACGCTCTATCGCGGTGTCTACCCCACCAGTTTTCAGCCGGTCGAGAAGGATTCTCAACGCATCAACCAGGAGGTGGTCGAAGAGTTGCTGCGTCGCGGCGCTGTGCGTGACGGCGAACTGATTATCATCACAAAAGGTGATTTTCAGGGTATTATCGGCGGCACCAATGTAATGAAGATTATCCGTGTAGGTGAACATATCCTGCCTGATTGATGAAGTTGAACCAAATTGATATCAAGCATTAGCGTTTACGAAACATGAAAGAGGTTTTTCCTCTCGCCAAGACGCCAGGACAGCAAAGGGTTTTCTTGGCGAACTTTGCGTCTCTGCGAGAGCCATGATTGAAATTTGACCCACTTGTGAAAATGATTCGCCATTTAAGAATTCGTAACTACTTTTTAATACACTCACTCTGAAGGAGAGATAAACATGGCACTGATTTCCTTGCGCCAACTACTGGATCATGCGGCTGAAAACAGCTACGGCATGCCAGCTTTCAACGTCAACAATATGGAGCAGGTTCACGCAATCATGCGTGCTGCGGATGCGACCAACAGCCCGGTTATCCTGCAGGGTTCTGCAGGCGCCCGTAACTATGCAGGTGAAGCTTTCCTGCGCCACCTGATTCTCGCAGCCCTCGAAGCCTATCCGCATATTCCACTGGTTATGCACCAGGATCACGGCTCTTCACCGAATGTCTGCCTGCGTTCCATTCAGTCAGGCTTTTCATCGGTGATGATGGACGGCTCCCTGATGGAAGATGCGAAAACACCAGCCAGTTATGAATACAATGTCGATGTGACCCGCAAGGTCGTCGACATGGCGCATGCCGGCGGCGTCTCTGTCGAAGGCGAGTTGGGCTGTCTGGGTTCACTCGAAACCGGTGAGGCCGGTGAAGAGGATGGCGTCGGCGCTGATGTGATCCTCGAAATGGACCAGATGCTGACAGATCCTGATGAAGCGGCTGATTTCGTCACCAAGACCAATGTCGACGCACTGGCGATCGCTATCGGCACCTCTCACGGCGCCTATAAGTTCACCAAGGAGCCAACCGGTGACATCCTGCGCATCGATCGCGTCAAGGAGATTCATGCGCGCATTCCCAATACGCACCTGGTCATGCACGGTTCATCATCCGTACCCCAGGAGTGGCTCAAGATCATCAACAGCTATGGCGGCGACATGGGGCAGACCTATGGCGTGCCTGTTGAGGAGATTGTTGAAGGCATCAAGCATGGTGTGCGCAAGGTCAATATCGATACTGATCTGCGCATGGCGTCGACTGGTTCGGTACGTCGCCACCTGGCGGAGAATACCTCTAATTTTGATCCTCGAAAATTCCTCAAAGAGGCAACTGACGCTATGATGGAGATCTGCAAGGCGCGTTTTGAAGCATTCGGCTCTGCCGGCAACGCCGATAAACTGACAGCGACATCCCTGGAGAAGATGTTTATCTCCTATGAGACGGGCGAATTGGATCCAAAAGTTTCCTGATCCTGTTGCTATCCCGATAAAAAAACCGCATCACCTGATGCGGTTTTTTTGTCTCAGCTTATTTTTTCCACAGATGCACACAGATAAACACAGATGAAGGGTGATTCCTCATCACTGAGATGGTTATCACAATCAGGATCCGGCAATCATCACCGGTAGTCGCTTTGCGCCCCAGGTTCCGGGTTTGTCTGCAAATACGCCCGCGCACTTCTCTCCGCACTCGGGGCAGCAGCCGTCAGCTGTCAGTCTCCAGTCGGTAATGACATACCAGTCGCGGCCTATGAGACGTGTTCCGCAGTTGTGGCAGTAGCTGCTTTCGCCATCCTCGTCATGCACATTGCCGGTGAAGGCGTAATGGATACCATTCTGCATGGCGATTGAGCGCGCACGTGTGAGTGTCTCAGGTGGTGTGGGAGGGGTATCCCTCATTTTCCAGTCAGGATGAAATGCAGAGAAGTGCATCGGCACATCAGGGCCAAGATGTTCGACGACCCATTGCGTCATCTCCTGCAGCTCTTTGTCTGTGTCGTTCTCGCCTGGAATCAGCAGCGTGGTCAGTTCCAGCCAGCAGTCGGTTTCATGATGGATATATTCGAGTGTCTCCAGCACGGGCTGCAGATGTGCGCCTGTCAGTTTGTGATAGAAATCTTCATTAAAAGACTTGAGATCGACATTGGCCGCATCCATCACAGCAAAGAACTCCTTACGCGGCTGCGGATTGATGTATCCGGCGGTGACAGCAACAGATTTGATCCCCTGTTCACGGCATGCCAGCGCCGTGTCAATGGCGTATTCATGAAAGATTACCGGGTCATTGTAGGTATAGGCGACACTCCGGCAGCCATGCTCTGCAGCCGTACGCGCAATGGCTTCAGGCGACGCCTTGTCCATGAGGGTGTCCAGTTCGCGAGACTTGGACATATCCCAGTTTTGACAAAATTTACAGGCAAGATTGCAGCCAGCGGTGCCGAATGAGAGCACCGATGTGCCGGGATAGAAGTGGTTCAGCGGCTTTTTCTCGATGGGATCGATGCAGAAGCCGCTGGAGCGCCCGTAGGAAGTCAGGATCACAGCTCCCTGTTCGTTTTTACGGATAAAACAGAGTCCCCGCTGCCCCTCTTTTAATTTGCAATAACGCGGACAGAGGTCGCATTGAATACGGTCATGATCAATTGCATGCCAATATTTTGTCGGCTGTCTGGATTCTGTCACTTTCATCTCGATATCTCCCATCTCTACTATCATCTCTACTATTAAGAGTGGTAGTAAATGAAAAAAAATCAACTGTAGCTTGAAAATTTCTACAAAGACTCCAAAATATGAAGAGGAGTGTGGCGCCCTACATGTTCAACTAAAATACGGTGTCCAAAAAAATTATCAAATATCAGGAGGATTCTATGACATCCAACATCCGTCCTGCGGCAGTTGCAGGAATGTTCTATCCGGGTGAGAAACATGAGCTTCAGCGCCAGGTTCAGCAGTTTCTTGCTGAAGTCAGTGTGAAAGCGCCTCAACCAAAGGCGATGATTCAGCCCCATGCCGGCTATATCTACTCAGGGCCTGTGGCAGCCGCTGCATACTCCCAGCTTCAGCAACACGCCGACACAATCTCGCGTGTGATACTTCTGGGGCCAGATCACAGGGTGGGATTTCGCGGTATCGCCGCGCC
>JAQYVP010000230.1 GCA_030145485.1 Chromatiales bacterium | reverse complement strand
TAACTTCCCGATCCTGCTTGCCCTGTTGTCCGTCTTCTGCGTTCCAGCAAGAGTTACATAACCCTGCTATGCGCCCCTTGCTGCGCCTTGAATACGAACAACATTGCTGCGCGATATCGGGAAGTTATTTATGGACAACTCCTATGCTGTAGCGCATCAAAAGAGACCACGAATATCGCGTAGCTATTTCTGGTAGCCATATGCCCCACAGTATATAATATGTCCAGACTGTCTAGATATAATGGTAAAGTGATGAGTTGGCAATTACAGGAAGCAAAAAACAAGTTCAGCCAGGTGGTTCGCGATGCGCGGGAGTCGGGGCCTCAAGTCATCAGCGTGCATGGAAAAGATGCGGTGGTGCTGTTGTCTATCGAAGAGTATCGACGCTTGGAAAATGTCGCGCAAGGGGGTTTTCTGGAATTCATGCAGTCCTCACCATGGTCGGATATCGAACTGGATATCGAGCGGGTTGATGATGTTGGGCGGGAGGTTGAGCTGTGAAATACCTGCTGGATACTTGCGTGCTTTCCGAATCGCGAAAAAAGAGAGCAAATCCATCGGTCGTGGACTGGTTGAGCTCCGTCGATGAAAACCGTTTGTATGTCAGTGTCATCGCCATGGCGGAGATTCAGAAAGGCATTTCCAAACTTGCAGATAGCACACAAAAAAGAGATCTGCAGCTATGGCTGGAGCAATCGCTGCTCCCCCGATTTGGCGAGCGGGTGCTTGATGTCAGCAAGGATGTGGCGCTTTTATGGGGGGTGCTGCAGGGTGGCTTTGCCAAAAAAGGAGAATCGCTGCCCGTGATTGATAGTCTTCTTGGCGTAACCGCAATTCACCATGATTTGACGGTTGTCACGCGCAATACCAGGGATTTCGAACGCATGCCGGTTGAACTGATCAACCCATGGGATTGAAGTAGGCAGGCATCACTATGACCATCAACCGACTATTTTACGACAAGCGTTTTTTCCTGCTCTCGGCATTGCTGGCGAGCCTGACCAGCTACTTCTGGCTCGCTTCGCGCTATCCGGCGCTGAACCAGAAGGCGTTGATGGGAGGCGATCTGGTGCTGGAGGATGGTCTCAGCTTCGATGCCTGGTTTTTGCCGGAGCAGGTTCCCGAGTGGCTGCCGCAGTTCGTGCTGACCTTCATCAACTGGCTGCACACCAACCAGAACGGCATGCTTTTCGGCCTGGGTTTTGCTGTGATCGTGATGTCGCTGCTGTCGGTTTCGCGGCAGTACCTGGCGACCTCGAGCCACCCCTTCTGGGCGATGCTCAAGGGTTTTTTGCTGGGCGCTCCACTGGGGGTGTGCGTCAACTGCGCTGCACCCATCGCCTATGGCATGTACAGGAAAGGGGTGCGCGCCGAATCTGCACTGGCGATGATGATCAGCTCTCCCACACTGAATGTCATTGTTCTCTCCATGGCGCTGGCGCTGCTGCCGCTGCACCTGGTGGTGATCAAACTGGTCACCACCCTGGCGCTGATCTTTGTCGCCATTCCACTGCTGGTCAAAGTGACGCCGTCGGAGGCACAGATCGCGGTGCCCGGCGAGAGTGCAGAAACTTGTGCTCTGGGTGAGTCCGTCGACGCCTTGAACTGGCGGCAGACGCTGCGCTGGATCATGCACGAGCTGGCGCGCAACAGCCGCTACATTCTGTTGAAGGTTGTTCCATTGATGCTGCTGGCGGGACTGCTGGGCAGCGCATTGATCACCATCCTGCCGTGGAACGAGCTTGTCGGTTTGATCAACAACCTCGACAAGCAGAGCTCCTGGGCATTGTTGATCGGGGTGGCGCTGTTCGGCCTGCTGCTGCCTGTTCCCATCGCCTTCGACGTGGTGGTCGTGGCGGTGCTCTACAACAGCGGCGTACAGGTGCAGTATGTCGCTGCATTGCTGTTCGTGCTGGGGAGTTTCAGCATCTACTCCTGGTTCGTTCTCTACCGCGCTGGTGCAAAAAAGCTTGCCGGCAGCCTGGCGCTGACAATCCTGGTGGCGGGCGTGGTCGCAGGAGTGGCGAGTCAACTCTACCATGATCGTGTTCATATGCCCTACATGGTGAAAAGTGTCTTCTCCATCCCTCTGAACGACGCCTATCCACGCCACCGGGTGAGTGCGCCGCAGCCGGCGGCAACTCCACAACCACTGCCAGCGCCGATGACGGATTGGCGGGCGGAATTCTCCTCCTCGCCACAATTGAAAATTTCCTCGATCACCCTCGGGCCTGACGCAGTTGCGGAGCAGGGCGCTGCTCCCGGGTGGAGAATGAGACAGATCGAGGATGCGGGGTTTCGTCACCACCCCAAGGCGTTGATCGAGCAATTCTACGAACCACACAGCCATATCAATGGCGTTAGCAGCGCCGATGTCAACAGGGATGGCTGGATCGACCTGCTGGTGACGACCACCAATGGCATCCATCTCTATTTGAACCTGGGTGGGCGCTTTGCGTTGACTTCGCTGCCGGACTATGCCGAGATGAAAGGCCGCATGGGCACTGCTGCACTGGTTGATATCGACAACAATGGCTGGCCGGACCTGCTATTCAGTGCGACAGATCGCGGTGTCTATCTCTCCTTGAATAGGCAAGGCATTTTTCAGCAGCCGACACGCATCGACAGCAGCCCCTCCTATGTCGCCATGGCCCTGGCTGTCGGTGATCTCGACAGGGACGGCCTGCTGGATGTCGTTACAGGCAATTATAATGGCCTGGGGATGGCGCTGGAGAGTCGGGAGGCGTCACGAAACCAGCGCCTGGTGCAGCGCCCGGACCATGGCTTCGAAGCGCTTGCGCTTCCCGGAACACCCGGCGAGACGCTGACGACCCTGATCAGTGATCTCGATGACGATGGCTATGCCGATCTACTGGTGGGCAATGATTATGATGAACCGGACGTCTACTATCGGGGCAGCAGGGAAGGATTGCGGCAGTGGCATCGGGATACGCTGCCCTATACGACACGCACCAGCATGAGTATCGACAGTGCGGACATCGACAACGACCTGGTGCTTGAAACCTATCATGTGCAGATCGCGGAGAAGGGCCTACGCAGGTCGGAAGTGCAAGGAGAGATGATGATTCCCTATACGCGGGAGCAGTGCCGTCGCGGGAATGCCGATTGTGAGCTGCTGAAGGCGCGCAATGCGATGCGAAATCGCCGCATGAAGGAGTGCACCTCGCTCGACCTCGCCTATCAGAAGGATTGCGTGCTGGCGATATTCAATCAGCGGGCAATGCAGTCGAGAATGCGCAATCAGGAGGTGACGGTAGAAAAGTATTTTGATCGCAGCTACAGGGATCTGCTGCCATTTTTTAAAGTGCAGATGCTCGACAGCAGTGTCAACCGTGAGAAGGACGCTGACCCCGACGCCTTTTTCCCACAGGATATCCGTCAGAAAGCGAATGAGAATATGCTCTTTTTTCGCACCTCCGACGGCTACAGGAATGAAGCGGAGTCATATGGGGTTGCAAACCCCGGGTGGGGATGGAACGGTCGCTTCTTCGATCTCGACGGCGATGGTTTTCAGGATTTATACGTGGTCAACGGCGGCTTTCTCAGCAACATGGTGATGGAGAACATCTGGTACAGGAACTGGGGGGGGAGGCGTTTTGTGAATGCCTCTGCCGCTGTCGGGCTGAATGATATGGAGATCACATTGAGCTACAGCAGTTTCGATGCCGACAATGACGGCGACCTGGATCTCGTCACCTTCACCGATCTCGATCACCTCAAATATTATGAAAACGTCAACAACCCGAATCACCACCTGCAGATCCAGCTGGATGACGAGATTGGCAACAGAAGCGGAATCGGGGCGAAAATCACCATCTTCTATGGTGAGAACAACCAACTGCATCAGATGCGTGAACTCAAGGCGAGCGGTGGTTACATGTCATTCGATGCTCCCATAGCCCATTTTGGATTGGGGCGCTACCAGCAGGTCAATCGTATCAGCATCCGCTGGTCTACAGGGGAGACGACACAGCTCGATGGCCTCTTTGAGGCAACAAAACGCTACCGCATCAGTCGACCGAGGCAAATATAAGGATGAATTGCACACACATGGCCGCAGTTGTCTGGCGCCTTTTAATTAGCAGAAGAAGATGTCAATGATAAAGTCTATTTGGCTCGTGGAATCGGCGCAAAAAAACTTGAGGGTGACTCACGAAATGAGTCTGCGCTCATTATAAAGTCGCCCCCCTCTCCCCCCGCAGGCGCGTAGATTGAAACTTGCTGATCAGAAGATATTGCCCTATAATCATGTCATACAAAATGTCTGACAATTGTTGGGCATTTATTGCACTTCAGGAGATAATGATGAGAATTACTGCCAGGCTGGATGCCGAGAGTGAAAATTATCTTGAGGCTATCCAGAAAAAGAAAGGGCTGGAAACGGTCACTGACGTATTGAAGTATTCACTTCGAGAAACTGCAAATCAGCTTCAGAACCAGGCAAAACCGGGAGATCAGATGAAAGCACTGCTCGCCAGTGGTTTTGTGGGCTCATTTGATGGGGAAGAGGATCTTTCTGTCAACTACAAACAATATATTGCAGAGTATCTGGATGAAAAGTACCCACAGCACCCTGAAGTTACAAAATAAAATTATCGCTGACACGGGGTTTTGGGTTGCAGTCGGTTCAAAAAAAGACAGCTTCCATGATTTAGCCATCAAGGTAGCCCGCTCATTACAATTTGATCCCATTACCACCTGGCCAGTGATTACCGAAACATCCTATCTGTTGCAAAAAAAGCAGGGCGTGCAGGCCGCCGATACTTTTTTGTTCAGTATTGAGCAAAGCGAGATGGAAATTTTCCAGCTGGAGTCAGTGCATCTTGGCCGCATACGAGAGTTGATAAATAAATATGCCGGCCTGCCCATGGATCTAGCCGATGCATCTCTGGTCATACTAGCTGAGGAACTTGGTCATGGCCGAATCCTCTCCACAGACCAGCGTGATTTTCGCACCTACCGCTGGAAAAACCACCAGCCTTTCGAGAATCTGCTGTTGCCGGACAGTTGATAAGGAGAACTGCATCATGAAAATACGCATCATCCTGAATGGAAAAAAAGCAGGTCTGGAGAGCGTCAGAGACGCCATATCAGAAACACGCAAGCAGACCCCTGCAGTGGAGGTACGCACCACTTTTGAGACCGGTGACGTCGAACGGCTGGTGCATGAGGCGATAGCCGAAGGTGTCGAGCGCATTATTGCCGGTGGAGGCGACGGCACAGTCAATGAGGTCGCCGATGCACTGGTGAAACTGCCCGTGCGCCCTGAACTTGCCATCATGCCCCTGGGTACAGCCAATGACTTTGCAACTGCCTGCAACATCCCGCGTGATCCGCTGGCGGCGCTCTCGTTGGCAGTTAGCGGTAAAAGCACGCTGATCGATATCGGAAAAGCAAATGAGCGCCACTTCGTCAATGTGGCGTCCGGCGGATTTGGCGCCGAAGTGACAGTGGATACTCCCGTGGAGCTGAAAAACTTCCTCGGCGGCGGCGCCTATACATTGACAGGGCTGGTCAAGGCGATGAGCTTTGCTCCATACAGGGGCAAATTTGTTACCCATGAGGGCGAGGTTTCCGGGGCAGCTATCGTTGGCGCTGTGTGTAATGGCAGACAGGCAGGAGGAGGGCAGGTGCTGGCGCCCAATGCCTTTATCAACGATGGGCTTCTGGACGTGCTGATCGTGAAGGATTTTTCCGCCCGTGATCTCCCGCGGGTGGTTGACGAGATTCTCAATCCCTCGCCCGGGGGTGAATTTGTAATGCTGTTCCAGACACCGTGGGTGGAGATGTCCGCGCATGGTAAAATCGCGCCGGTCAATCTCGACGGTGAGCCCTACCGATCAAAGGTGATTCGTTTCGAGATTATTCCCGGCGCAATCGAGCTGGTGCTGCCCGAGTTTTGTCCCCTGCTGAAACAAGCACACTAACATCTGATTAAACACAATGCGCATTTTACACTTCAGCGATCCCCACTTTGATCTTTCACTGCGTACCCTGCCGTTCAGGAAATGGTTTGGCAAGCGCGCTATCGGCGCATTGAACCTGCTGGCTGGCAGGGGCAGATTTTTCGATGATGCCGAGGAGAAAATCGCGGCGCTGAACAGCTTCAAAAATGAAAATGAGATCGACCTGGTGCTCTGTACCGGGGATTACACAGCGCTTGGGCTCGATGCAGAGCTGCGCAATGCCGCTGAATTGATCGCGCCGCTGACCGAAGCGCCGCAAGGCTTTATCACGGTGCCGGGAAACCATGACATCTATGCGAAAGATGTCATTAAAAACCACTATTTTTTCGATAACTTCGGCGCTGGCATGCAGACCGATATGCCGGAATACCTTGCCGACGGAGTGTGGCCCTTTGTGCGGCTGTTCGGTGAAGATGTCGCCGTCATCGCGGTCAACAGCGCCAAGCCCAACCCGATCCCGTGGCGCTCGGACGGGTATATTCCAACCGTACAGCTGCAGGCGCTGAACCGTATCTTCGATGATGCGCGGCTTCGCGGACGCTATCTCTTCGTCATCACGCACTACGCCTCGAGGCTGGAAAACGGTCAGCCGGACACCAGGCTGCATGGACTGCGTAATGCCGATGATTTCCTTGCGATCTGCAATAAAGTGTCCACGGGCGCGCTGTTATGCGGCCATATCCATCGCTGCTACCGTACGCCGCTCGATGGATTGAAAGTGGATCTTTACTGCGCGGGCAGTGCAACCAAGGAGGATCGTGAGGGGTTCTGGTTGTTTGATATCGAAAACGGCGCATGCAAGGTCAGCCAGGGCTTTTTTGATGCCGAAGCGTATGCCTATTTTGTTACGGAGACAGATGCATGACGAGCAACATCCCAATAATCCCATGTATTCGCCGTCAGAAAGCCGCTCTTACAGCAATTGTCGACGCTCCCTCAGGTGCTGAATAATTACAATCCGGCAGGATCAGGTCTCTGAGCGACGAGGTGTCGCGGCGCCCTCCTGCTCCTCCACGATATCCTTTGGAACAGGCACCGATTTTGTCTTCTTCTTTGCCTTGCGCGGCTTTTTTACCGGCTCCCGCCAAACACGGTTTTCACTCTCAGCATTGAGTTTGTCCGGATCCGGGACCGCAATCCCCTTTTTTTTCTGATGCTTCAGATAGGAGCGAATAGCAGGATTCAACGTCTGAAAACGCCACCATTTTCCTGCCTTTCCCCGCTCCTTGACAAAGCATCTGTTGAAAAAACCACCTAGATTCTGCCGCATCCGTGCAACATTCAATCTCACTCCGGCTGCTTCCAGCTCTTTTCGCAGTTCATCGATTTTTGCAACTGCAGTGACGTCGATGACATTGATCGGACTGGCGTCGATCACCACCCACTCCACCGGGGTCTTTTGCGCCGCGATAACTTCATGCACCCGCGCCTTGAAGTAGTCGGCATTATAAAAGACGATATTCGACTCGAAACGGTACAACAGCAGACCGGGAATGGTCTTGGCGTCGGGGAAATCGCTGATGTCGTGGAAGCCTTTGCGCCCCTTTACCTTGCCCAATACCGCATCATTGGGGCGCGAGGTTACCGACAACAGCCACGCCAGCGAGAGAGCAACCGCCAGCAGTACTCCCGGAAGCACGCCCATCACCAGCACTCCGAGTGTGGTCGTCACCGACATGATGAATTCCCGGTAACTCATCCACCACAGGCGGCGCAATGCAGCGACATCGAAAAGACCGGCAGCGGCCACCAGGATCACTGCCGCCAAAGCGGTTGTCGGCACATAAGCCAGCGGTGAAGTGAGGAACAGTAAAACCAACAGCATGGCGCCGCCCGCGACGATGCCTGCCATTTGCGTTTTTCCGCCCATGGCGTGATTGACTGCAGTGCGGGAATCGGCACCAGTTACAGGGAAGCCCTGCAGAATGCCGCAAACTACATTGCTGGCGCCAAAGCCGATCAGTTCCTGATTGGCGTCTATGCGATCGCCGCTGCGCTGGGCGAAACTCTTTGATGTCAGCACACCGCTGGTGTAACTCACCAGCATGATGCCTGCCGCATCGACAAAGATTTCGCTGCCGACGCTAAAATCAAACCTGGGCATCACCAGTGACGGCAGGCCGGCAGGAACTTCGCCGAGCACGGCAACGCCATCCCCGTCCAGTCCCAGTACGATCACCGCCACGATACTCGTGACAACCACTATCAGGGCCCCCGGAAGACGCGGCAGGAAACGCAGTACAGCGATCAGCAGAAGCAGCATGCTGACACCCAGCAGCAGTGTCGCCATATGGCTATCCCCGACGCGCTCGATGAACTCGATAATCCGGGCAAAGAACTTCTCGCTCTCCGACGTATACCCCAATAGCTTGGGCAGTTGTCCGACGATGATCAGTAGAGCTATACCGTTCAGGTAGCCGGTCAGGATCGGCTGCGACAAGAAGTTGGCGATAAACCCGAGTCGCAGTGCGCCAGCCAGCAGATAGAGCAGTCCCGTCAAAATAGTGAGCGCCTCCAGCAGCATCATATATCGCACCGGATCTCCGGCGGCCAGGGGAGCCAGAGCCGCAGCAACGATGATGCAGGTCGCCGCATCCGGCCCGGTCATCAACTGCCGGGACGAGCCAAACAGTGCATAGACGAACAGCGGGAATATGGCGGAGTACATGCCGACCACAGCGGGAACCCCGGCCAGGTCGGCATAGGCAATGCCAACAGGAAGTGCGATGGCAGCCACCGACAGGCCGGCGGCTATATCCTTGGACAACCAGGTTCGACGGTAGCCGGCAAGCGCAACGGCCCCCGGGGCAACCCTGCTGGTCAGATAGCGTAATTGACGTAAATTACGATGCATTCGTCGATTCCCCGATCAATTTGGAAGTCCATGCATGGCCCCATGTGCCGATGAGAGGCGTGAGCAGTTAGAGGCTATTTTCCATCTGCTCTGCGTAGTTCCTGATTATAATGCATCTTCTTCCTCGTGTGCTCCAATCCATTTTCCACCAGCGAATAGACCGCCGGCACCACCACCAGGGTCAGCAGTGTCGAGCTGACCATGCCGCCGATGACGGCCACGGCGAGCGGCGCATTAGTATCCGCGCCGGCACCGATGCCCATGGCTGCCGGGATCATGGAGAGAATTACCGTCAGTGCAGTCATCAGCACCGGCCGCAGGCGGATGGGGCAGGCTTCCAGCAGGGCGTCGTTGACGGAGCTGCCCTGCGCGCGCAGCTGGTTGGTCAGGTCGATCAGCAGGATGGAGTTTTTAGCCACCAGTCCGATCAACAGCACCAGTCCAATCATGGAGTAGATATTCAGTGAGTGTCCGCCCAGCCAGAGCCCGAAAATGCCGCCGATAATGGCCAGCGGCTGGGCCACCATCACGATCAGGGGCTGGATGAATGAGTTGAACTGACTGGCCAGAGTCATGTAGACCAGGATCAAACCTGTCACAATAGCAAAGACGATATACCCCGCTGTTTTACTGAACTCTTTTGCTCGTCCAATGAGTTCAACCTGGTAGCCTGTCGGCAGCAGTTTCTGCGCTTCATCCAGCACGATCACGGAAGCATCACCCTCCGGGATCGTGGGTGTCGCGAAGAACGTGGCAGCATATTGCAGATTGTAGCGGCAGATGGAGGCGGGCCCCAGTCCGGCTTTAAATTGCGCCACGCTGTCCAGCCTCACCAACTTGTCAGATTTGTTGCGCAGATAGACATGCTGCAGCTCCCCTGCGTAGGTCATGGTGCCGGAAGGCGTCTTCAGGCGTATGTCATAGCGCTCACCATCACCGGGTTCATCATTGTACCTGGCCACATCCAGACCGCCGACCAGTACCCGCATGGCATTGGCGACGGTCAGTGCATCCAGACCTGCATCGCGGGTTTTCTCCCGGTCTGGTATCAGTTTGAGTACAGGCATATCAAGCTGCAGATCGGTGTCCAGCGGTCCGATGACAGGGATCTGCTCCAATTTGTTTGTCAACTCTGTTGACAATGCCGCCACCTTTTCCAGATTAGGCCCCTTGAGCACGAACTGCAGCGGCTCGCCGCGTTCACCTCCGATGACAGGAACCGGGGCGGCAAAGGCTTTCACGCCCGGAATTTTTGCGAGGTCTGCGCGCACCTTTTCGATGATTTGTGTCTGGTGCAGGCTTCGCTGCTCCCTGGGAATCAGACTGACATAGATTTCACCCTGGTTGACCTGGCCTCTGTCACCGGTTCCGATGGTGCTGAAAAGACCGTAAATCTCATCATAGCTTTTGAGTTTCTCTTCAACGGCGATGAGGCGTCCACGGGTATAGTCGATGCTGGATCCCAACGGCGTTTTGATCGAGACAATAAAGCGCCCCTGGTCCTCATCCGGCATAAATCCCTTGCCCAACTGTCCCATGAACCAGCCACTGGAATAGACTGTCAGGGCTGCCAGCACAATGACCAGCAGACGTTGATGAACGGCAAATCCGAGTGCAGTTTTATAGAGGCGTTCCATGGCTTGAAACATGGATTCCAACAGACGGTAGATCACACCATGACTCTTTTTGACGCGCAGGTATTTCGCTGACAACATGGGAGTGAGCGTGACCGAGACAAACAGAGAGACCAGCACGCCGAAAACCACCACCACAGCGAAGGATCCGATAAAGCGTCCGATGATCCCCTCCATGAAGACCACGGCGCCGAACAAGGCGACCAGGGTGAAGGTGGCAGCCAGCACGGCAAACGGTGCCAACGGAAAATTACTGGATTGTCTGTTTATATTTGTTCGAGGAGCAGCAATACCGTCGGCAATTGCAAAATGACTTTTCCGTATACCTTTTTGGCGCACGTATTAAACGCAGTCTATTGTGTATGCCATAATGGCACCATTTCTATGTTTTCTGAATAAGCAGTTGAGATGACAGTTGGTGCGGAGCCTACCTCCATGCACCCTAATTTCATGTGTGTGATACCGCTCAATGAGGGTGTCGAAAGCATATCAACAGGTGGTGAGAGCCTTCCGGTTCCTGTGATAAAACAACCAGGGCGAATTGTTATCATGGGCGATACCGGTTGTCGTTTGTCTGACAGTCATGGACTCTACCAGGAGTGTAATAACGATAGCCTCTGGCCTTTTGCACAAGTGGCCAGGAGTGTGAAAGCTGCAAATCCTGACCTGATTATCTACCTCGGAGATTATATCTACAGGGAATCTCCTTGTCCGTATGACGATAAAGGCTGCGCGGGGAGCCCGTACGGTGACAATCAGGAAACCTGGGAGGCTGACTGGCTTATCCCGGCCAAACCCGTGCATGCGGCGGCGCCTCTGGTGCTGATTCGCGGCAATCATGAGACGTGTTCGCGAGCAGGCGATGGCTGGTTTCGCTATCTCGATGCCCGCGTGCAGCCTGATGCATGTGAGGATTCGACTGATCCATGGATGGTGGAATTCAACTCAATGCAGATTGCGGTTATGGATGTGGCCAATCTCGAGGATGAGAATGACAACTCTCTCGCCGGACTCTTTGCCGGCCAGCTAACCTGGCTGGACGACCAATTGGACAAGCCCAGCTGGATTAGCGCGCATCGTACTTTTTGGGGCTATGGGGCAGATGACGATACGGGTAAATTGACCACTCCGACGGAAATCTTGCAAGCCGCTGTTGCAGAGGTGGGATTACCGGAGGAGACGAATTTGCTGATTGGAGCGCATATCCACCTCGCCGAGGTTCTCGACTTCGGTAAGTTTCGTCCGGGTAAGGCGGATAATGCAATCCGCTTCATTGAAATCTACGCTTCATCTGGAAGAGGCGTCGCTGAAAAAGAGTTCGTCTGCTCAAAGGGGTGGAGCACAATACTGGATGACGGCGCGTACACCATGGAAGTGAAGTTGAATGGAGTGACCAGAAGTTACAAATTCAAAACAGGTGCCCAAGAGGCGGATATCCTGCATCTCGATCTAAAAGAACTCAGCCAGGAAGAGAGTTTGTGACACTGCCGCAGCTGACAAAGATGGGTTAGATCGCGTTGGTATCGTCGAAAATCAACATGATGTATGTCGCGAACAGCACCAGGTGTACGGCGCCCAGCATGATGTTGGTGCGGCCGCTATTGTAGGTGATCATCGAGACGGCGAGCGTGGTTCCCAGCAACAGTGCATCTTGAGGATGCAGTCCAAGCACCAGAGGTTCGCCGGTAATAACGCTGATCGCCAATACCGCAGGGATGGTCAGGCCAATCGTCGCGGCAACAGAGCCGAGGAAAATGTTGATTGAACGCTGCAGTTGATTGCGTAATGCAGATTTAATTGCCCCAAGCGCTTCGGGTGAAAGCACCAGCGCTGCAATGATGAAACCACCCAGCGCAGTCGGCAGGCCAAATCCACGAATGCCGTCCACTATCCTTATCAAAATCCGCGCAAGCTGTATCGTTACTCCACGAAAAAGAGCAAGCATCGATACAAGCCGACGCTGGACGGCGCGCCCGATGCCTGGACGCTCGCGCTGCGTTACGACGGCAACGGCAAGGAGATGGACAGCCCCGGTTTCATTGCTTTCGATGAAGGCGGTTCGGCATGGATCGCAAATAACTACAACTGGGCTCCGGGCACTGCCGATCCCGATGGCGTTGTATGCGGCGCCCAGGATGTGCTGCGGCTGACACCAACGGGTGAAGATGCTGAAGGCGCACCTTACACGGGCGGTGGCGCCAACGGCGCTGGTTTTGGCATCATGATAGATAGAGGCGGTGATGTTTGGCAGGGTAACTTCGGCTTTGCAGGTACAAATTGCGCTACGCCCGATAAAGTGCTGGAACTCTCCCATAGTGTCTCGAAATACGACAGGGATGGTAATGCAATATCACCAGGCAATACGGAGAAGATTCCCGGTGGCTATCCGGGAGATGGGAATATTTTTGGTCCTCAGGGTATGTCCAGCGACCCAAATAACGGCAATATCTGGATCTCTAACTGCCGTAACAATAAAACCCAGGGTAACCAGGTCACTTTGCTGAGAGGTGGCGATCAAAATGATGCGGGAAGTTTCGCGCCTTTTGATTTCACCAATTTGCAGGATCTTAATCCCGGCTACCTCCCCAAGCCTTTCGGCATGACTGTCGATCGATCCCTCGGGCAATGTCTGGTTGACCAACAACTGGTTGCAGGATCCTATCCAGACCAATCCGGGGGGACGCGAGGTGGTGGTTTTCCTTGGCCTGGCCAAACCGGTGAAAGCACCGATGGTGGGTTATCCCGCTGTGCCTTAAGCCAACTCATTTGAATTGAGCACCATTAACTTCTCGATCTGCATATCGCGGAAGGTGTAGGGGATGCCAGCGACGCCCAGGCCTGACTCACGCAGGCCTGCGAACGGCATCCAGCCAACCCTGGCTCTGCCGATAAAATCCAGAAAAGCGACCCTGGAATCTGACACGAGTTGGGTTGCCACATCCAGTCTGCTTTCAACCATTGCCATGGCAGAGCCAATCAGTATCGGTGTAGCCGAGAGCAGTAGTTGCTCCTCGGCGCTGAACCTCTCTTTAAAAGACATGGGGTTTTCTCAGTGATGTTTTGTGTTACAAATAATATCATTTCAGTGCGGGTGATATCTTCTCGGTGATAGCTGATCGGGGTGGTCCTGTTTCTGCGCTCGGTTTGGTGAAAAACTGGTAGGCAAGCCATGCCAGCAGGGTGAGAGCAACCACAGGGAAGAGTTTTTTGAAAAGTGATTTATTCTCGTTACTGGCGTGTCGGGCTGTATCGGTAACATTTCCGGCTGCTGGATCGATACTCTCTTTCGCTTGATCTGCAAAGTTATCAAGCAGTCCCGGCCCATCGAAGTACTGACTCATCTCAGGTGTAAATGCAGCGGTAATGTTGCCTTTTTGATCGTCGAGCATGCTCAGCAAGCCATCACTGTCCAGGCCGTCTTTCTGTTTTTTCTTTGACAGTATGCCCATCAACATGGGGGTGACAACTCCCAGCAGGGATGTGCTCGTCTCAGTGGAGAGTCCGCTGAAATTGGAAATCGCACTGATTATGGAGTCTGATTTGCTGTTTCCAAGCAGAGAGCCTGGCATGGATGTCCCGGTAGAAGCCGGAGAGCTGCCGTCATCGCCTGCTGCGCCGGCAAGATTTACCGGCAAGCTAGTGTCAGCCTCATCAATAGTTTTATGAAATAGCTCTTTTCCTGTCGGTTCAGAGGTTGAACCAAGGATATTGCCGAGTAGCAGGGGGATTGTTGTTGAAATTGCTTTTGAAATCGTGGGGGAATCCTCGCCAAGATATTTGGCGACAATCGCAATTTTTTCAGGAGTGATCTGCTCGCTGATCAGTTCCATAATATTAAATGCCATGAGTTATTCTCTCGCAAAATTGTGGATTGGAAGCCACTCTTAGACACCATAAAAGAACCGGGGTCAGAACACAATACTTGTTGATATTGGAATGTATTGTGTTCTGACCCCGGTTTATGTTGCGCCTTAAGCCAACTCCTTTGAATTGATGACCATCAACTTCTCGACCTGCATGTCGCGGAATGTATAGGGGATGCCACCGACGCCCAGGCCTGACTCACGTAAGCCTGCAAAAGGCATCCAGTCTACGCGGAACGCCGTGTGATCATTGATCATCACGGCTGATGCATCCAGTTTTGTGTATGCGTGGGTGGCTGTATCGATGTTTGTTGTGAAGACGGAGGCCTGAAATGCGTAGGGCAGGCTGTTTGCCTGATCGATGGCCTCATCGATCTCTTCATAAGGGTAGATGCACACAACCGGACCGAAAATCTCCTGCGTGCTGACCTTGCTTTCGGCAGATGGATTGTAGAGAACGGTGCATGCATAGCAGGTAGAGGAAATCGCCTCTCCACCGGCAAGCAGTTCAGCGCCTTCACTGACTGCCTCCTTGACCCATTGATCGACCCGCTCTACTTCGACTGGACGGATCAAGGGCCCGATTTCTGTCTCTGCAAGCGTCGGATCGCCGATGATCAGCTTGTTTGCCCCTTCGGCAAGGCTCAGGGCGAGTTCGCGTGCAATGGAGTGATGCACAAATATCCGCTGTACCGAGACACACACCTGCCCTGCATGATAGAAGCTGCTTTTTAATAATTTCGGCAGAACATCTTCCATGTCTGAATCCGATGCAACGATAACCGGCGCCACACCGCCATGTTCGAGGGCGCAGCGCGTACCCGCAGCCAGCTTCGAGCGCAGCATCCAGCCGACCCTGGCGCTGCCGATAAAGCTCAGAAAGCCGACCCTGGAGTCTGACACCAGTTGGGTTGCGACATCCAAACTGCTGGTGAGCAGTGCCTGGCACCAGGCATCGGGCAGCCCTGCTTCACGCACAATCTCGACGAAGCGAAAACACGACAGTGGGGTATCTGCTGCAGGCTTGACGATGACGGGGCAGCCAGCGGCAATGGCAGGCCCCACCTGGTGACAGATCAGGTTTAGTGGGTGATTGAATGCGCTGATAGCCACCACCACGCCAATCGGCTCGCGGCTGGTGAAGGCGAGCTTTCCTGTGGAAGCGGCATTGATGCCCATGGGAATGGTCTCTCCCGACTCCGTGCGCAGGCAGTCGACGCAGATCCTGATGCTGTCGATGGCGCGGGTTACCTCGATCCTGGAGTCGATGAGTGGCTTGCCTCCTTCCCGAGCAGATTCGATGGCGAGTTCCTCGGCGCACCCGGTCATGATGGCTGCGGTTTTTTCCAGGATCTCGATGCGCCGCGAGGCGGGCAACCACCTGCTGCGGTCACGAAAAAGCCGGTAGGCAGTATCGAGCGCCTGTTGCACTGCTACGGAGTCGGATGTCTCAACGGTAGCAATGAGAGAGCGATCAAAGGGCGCTACAACATCCAGCATGCCTGCGGGTGCGCTGTCACCGACGATCTGTGCCTTGAATATATCTACCATGGTCTCTCCCCTAAATTTTTTGGCTGTTTTCCTTGATCTCATGATTGAGAATACGGTCATTGTCAGAATAATCAACCGGAACCTCGATCAGGTGCACGCCGGGAGTGTTGAAGCACATTTCGAGCAGCGGCATCAATGACTCTGCAGAAGTCACTCGATGTCCGTTGGCGCCATAGCTGTTGGCATACATGACAAAGTCCGGGTTGCCGTAATCGAGACCAAAGTCGTCAAAACCCATGTTGGCCTGTTTCCACTTGATCATGCCGTAGGCGTCATCTCTGAGGATCAGCACCACCAGGTCGAGTTTGAGCCGTACGGCGGTCTCCATCTCCTGGGAGTTCATCATGAAACCTCCATCGCCGCAGATGGCCATCACCCTGCGCTCCGGATGGACAATTTTTGCCGCCATGGCGGAAGGCAAGCCAGCTCCCATGGTTGCCAGCGCATTGTCGAGTAGTACGGTATTCGGCATGTGCGCCTTGTAGTTGCGTGCAAACCAGATCTTGTAGACGCCGTTGTCGAGGGCGATGATGCCGTCATCTGGCATTACCTTGCGCACATCGGCAACCAGGCGCTGTGGATAGAGGGGGAAGCGGTCATCGTCGTTGCCTTCTAGCAGATGCCGGTCGAGATGCACTTTTACTTCCATGAATCTGGAGAAGTCCCAGTTTTTCTGCTTCGTTAGAAGACGAGTTAATCGCTCGATGCTGTTGCCAATATCACCAATCACTCCCTGTTGCGGGTAGTAAACCGGGTCGATAGCGGCGGTGACATAGTTGATGTGTATCACATCGAAGCCGCCCTGCTCCATGAAGAAGGGCGGCTTCTCGACCACGTCGTGACCCACGTTGATGATCAGATCTGTTCGTTCAATGGCGCGGTGAAGATAGTCACCGGAAGAGAGCGCGGCATTGCCCAGAAACAGCGGGTTGCGTTCGTCGATGACACCTTTTCCCATCTGCGTGCTGAAGAAGGGGATGCCGGTCTCTTCGATAAATGTGGTCAGCGTTTGACATGCATATTTTCTGTTTGCGCCTGCACCGATCAGAATCAGGGGATGCTTCGCCGATTCGATCATCCCGACGGCGGCTGCAATGGAGTGCTCACTGGCATGGGGGATGTCAAACCGGCTTCTGGCGATAACCTTTGCATCTGTCTCTTCGCAGGCGATATCTTCAGGCAATTCAAGATGAGCCGCTCCGGGACGTTCACCCTCGGCGTTGCGCATGGCTTCGCGCACCCTTGCCGGGATATTGTGGGCGCTGCTGATCTGGTGGGTATATTTCGTGAGTGGCCGCATCATGTCGACGACATCGACAATCTGGAATTGCCCCTGTTTGCTGGCCTTGATCGGCTTTTGTCCGGTGATCATCAACATCGGCATAGCGCCGAGTTGGGCATAGGCGGCGGCAGTCACAAGGTTGGTTGCACCGGGGCCGAGTGTGGAGAGACACACGCCCGCCTTGCCGGTGAGGCGTCCATAGGTGGCAGCCATGAATCCGGCCCCCTGTTCATGGCGCGTCAAAATAAGCTTGATGGATGAATCTTTGAGTGAGTTCAGAAGGTCGAGATTCTCCTCGCCGGGAATGCCGAAAATATACTCGACACCCTCTGATTCAAGCGCTTTGATGAACAAATCGGATGCTTTCATTTGCTATTTCTCCTTTAGGGTCTTCTATAGATCAAATGCCTCTTTATTAGCTGGAATCATAACAGTATGCTTGTGTGCACTCTTTTATTATTCTGGCCTCATGACCCGAATGGGATTGAGTAGATAAAAAAAGCTCTGATCGAGTCGCGAAACGAATCGATCAGAGCTTATAGAGCTTATAGAGCTTATTGAGCGGTTAGCGGTTAGATGCAATTACACTCAAGATCAGGATTGCCACGGCTGATGGCATCGAGGGAGGAACTGGAGTCTGAGTGCGTCACATCTCCAGCCTCCAGACCTGCAAACAGATCGCTGTTGTTGGAATATGCCGTTGCAACAGGGTC
>JAQYVP010000157.1 GCA_030145485.1 Chromatiales bacterium | reverse complement strand
ATCCGGCATCTCCGGCAGTCCCGCTACCGCTTCTTCGATAAAGGCGTCATCGAGCTCAACAGGCAGCAGGTCGGGATCCGGGAAATAGCGATAGTCATTGGCCTCCTCCTTGGAACGCATGGAGCGGGTTTCATCCTTGTCTGAATCATACAGACGCGTCTCCTGCACGACTCTGCCGCCCTCTTCGATGAGTTCAATCTGGCGTTCGACCTCATAATTGATGGCGCGCTCGAGAAAACGAAATGAGTTGATATTTTTCAACTCAGCACGCGTACCCAGCTCCTGCTGACCAAGCGGTCGTACCGAGACATTAGCGTCACAGCGAAACGAACCCTCCTGCATATTACCGTCACTGACACCCAGATAACGCACGATCTGGTGAATCTTTTTTGCATAGATGACCGCTTCTACGGCAGAGCGCATGTCCGGTTCGGAGACAATCTCCAGCAGCGGTGTTCCTGCACGGTTGAGATCGATGCCAGTCATACCGTGGTAATCTTCATGCAACGACTTGCCGGCATCCTCCTCCAGATGGGCGCGGGTAACTCCGATGATCCTGCTCTCTCCATTTTCCAGTGTAATCTCCACCTCACCCGGACCGACAATCGGAAATTCAAGCTGGCTGATCTGGTAACCCTTGGGAAGGTCGGGATAGAAGTAGTTTTTTCGATCGAACACCGAGCGCCTCCCGATCTCGGCGCCGATTGCCGTACCGAATATCACCGCTTTGCGCACCGCTTCAATATTCAATACAGGCAGCACCCCCGGCATCCCCAGATCAACCAGGCACGCCTGGCTGTTCGGCTGTGCGCCAAAGGCGGTCGATGCAGCGGAGAAAATCTTGGAGCTGGTCGATAGCTGGGTATGTATTTCCAGTCCGATAACTGTTTCCCACTGCATGATCACACCTCTTCCGGCAATTGCTGATGCCACTGTGTCTGTTGCTGAAACTGGTGTGCAACATTCAACAGACGCGCCTCGTCAAAATAGTTACCGATGATTTGCAGACCCACCGGCATGCCGTCAACCGGGGCGCAGGGTATCGAGATTCCCGGCAGCCCGGCCATGTTGGTGGCAATTGTGTAGACATCAGAGAGATACATGGAGACCGGGTCTTCCGATTTCTCACCCATAGCAAATGCTGTCGTTGGTGAAGTCGGGCCCATAATGACATCGACCTCGTCAAAGGCCTGCTTGAAATCTTGCGAAATCAGATGACGCAATTTTTGCGCCTTTAAATAATAGGCATCATAATAACCGGCAGACAATACATAGGCGCCAATAAGAATACGACGCTTGACCTCGTCACCAAAACCCTCTGCACGGGAGCGCTTGTAAAGATCTTCCAGATCGACCGGGTCTTTGCAGCGATAACCAAACCGCACACCGTCAAAACGTGACAGGTTGGATGAGCATTCAGCCGGTGCGACCACATAATATGTCGCTACCGCCAGTCCGGTATTCGGCAGGGTGACTTCTCGCAACTCGGCGCCCATGTCAGTGTAGACTTTGATCGCCTGTTCGACGGATTGACGCACGCCGGTATCCAGACCGGCATCGAAATACTCTTTCGGAATTCCTATCTTCAAACCCTGCAGTGAATCGTTCAGTGTCCCGGAGTAGTCAGGAACCTGCTGCTGCATACTGGTGGAGTCACGCTGATCAAATCCAGCCATTGCCTGCAACATCAAGGCCGCATCCTCGGCGCTGGCGGCCATCGGCCCCGCCTGATCGAGGCTGGATGCAAAAGCGATCATGCCGTAGCGCGAAACACGCCCATAGGTTGGCTTGATGCCTGTGATGCCGCACAGGGCGGCGGGCTGGCGAATCGATCCTCCCGTATCTGTGCCGGTTGCAGCTGCACACAGACGTGCAGCCATGGCTGCAGCCGAGCCTCCGGAAGACCCCCCCGGCACCTTAAGCCGATTCCACGGGTTTTTGACCGCGCCATAATAACTGGTTTCGTTGGAAGAACCCATGGCGAACTCATCCATGTTGGTCTTGCCAAGCATCACCACTCCAGCTCCTGCAAGGCGCTCTACCACGGTGGCGTCATAGGGTGATATAAAGTCATCCAGCATGCGCGAGCCACAGCTGGTCCTGACCCCCTGTGTACAGAAGATATCCTTGTGCGCAATGGGAATGCCGGTCAGTACTCCACCCTCCCCTGCGGCCAGCAATTTATCTGCTGTTTGTGCCTGCGCCAGCGCCTGCTCTTCAGTGACCGTGATGAAACTATTGAGGCCTTTATCCAGCCGATGAATGCGCTGCAAATAGTGACGTGTGAGCTCAACACTGCTGAAGTCTCCGCTGCGAAGCCCTGCGGAGAGCCGGATAATACTTTTATTATGCATAATCTGGAAATTCCGGAAATTTTATAATATTAGCGAGACCAAGTTACAAACTAACAAGGCATGAAAAACCTTCTTAATCTCTCGCAAAGACGCTGAGACGCAAAGGATTTTCCTGTCGAGCTTGGCCTACACGGATGTAGGTCAGGGGCGTAAGCAGGACGCGGAAGCTTTGCGCCTTTGCGAGAGTCATGATTGGGATTTGATTCATTTATAAATGTTGGACAATCATGGATTCAAGGGTTTTGTCACTCGATCACACGTGGAACGAGATAGAGCCCGTCTTCCGTAGCCGGAGCGATCTGCTGATAGCGTTCGCGCTGATCGGTTTCGCTCACCACATCGGCGCGCAGGCGCTGTGTCATATGCAAAGGATGGGCCATTGCCGCCACCCCGCTGGTATCCACCTCATCCATCACTGCAACCAGATCAAGTATGCGCGACAGATCAGCGGTGAGATGCTGTGCTTCATCATTGCTGATCGCCACCCTGGCAAGATGGGCAATTTTTTCCACTTCAGATTGATCAAAACTCATTATTAGTATCCGGCTTTGTTTCGTAAGGTCTCAATAATCCCGTGCAGGAAGTAGGTTCGGGAGTCTGCTTTTCAGGACTTTCCGCCGAAAAAATGCTCCTGCATTTCCGGCACTTCCGCCTTCCATGGCGGTCGAAAACAGGGATGTTTTATCAGAGCTTACAGGGACGTATTCACGCGTCCCTGTAAGGCTGATCCCGACCCTGCGCAGACTCGAACAATGCACGGACTTTTAGAGAAATTACTTCGTTTCACGATAAAGAGATGAAAGGTATCAGAAATTTCCATTTGTAACTGAAAATTTCAAGCAAATAATAATATTTTTCTTGCCGCTTTGCTGTTCCATTGTTAGATTACTCGGTTCAATTTCGGTATCATAACGACGCCATTATTCTTACCTTCAGTATACTAACGGAAAAAACATCATGTTTAACCGAATCCGCGGAATGTTTTCCAATGATCTCTCCATCGATCTTGGGACAGCCAACACACTGATCTATGCGCGCGACCAGGGTATCGTGCTCAATGAACCTTCAGTGGTGGCAATTCGCACTGACAAGGCGAGAGGCAGCATCAAGTCAGTGGCTGCTGTAGGCGAGGAAGCCAAACGGATGCTGGGACGCACGCCACATAACATCGAGGCAATTCGTCCCTTAAAAGACGGCGTCATCGCCGACTTTACCGTCACGGAAAAGATGCTGCAGTATTTTATTCACAAGGTGCATGAATCCCGCTTTTTCCGCCCCAGTCCTCGCGTGCTGATTTGCGTTCCGGTCGGCTCCACCCAGGTTGAACGCCGCGCCATCCGCGAGTCGGCGCTGGGAGCAGGCGCCAGAGACGTCTATCTGATCGACGAGCCCATGTCTGCGGCGATCGGCGCCGGCCTGCCTGTGAACGAACCACGCGGCTCCATGGTGCTGGATATCGGCGGCGGCACCTCCGAGGTTGCCATTATTTCACTCAATGGAATCGTCTACGCCAACTCGGTGCGTATCGGTGGCGACCGCTTTGACGATGCCATTATCAACTATGTACGCCGCAACTACGGCACACTGATTGGCGAAGCAACAGCTGAGCGTGTCAAACATTCAATTGGCTCGGCCTTTCCCGGCAATGAGGTTCAGGATATAGAGATCAGAGGCCGTAACCTCGCGGAAGGCATCCCACGCTCCTTTGTACTCAACAGCAATGAAATTCTTGAAGCCATGCAGGAGCCGCTCTCCGGAATTATCGGCGCAGTCAAGCAGGCGCTGGAGCAGACACCGCCGGAACTCGGTGCAGATGTTGCAGAACGCGGTATTGTTTTGACTGGCGGCGGCGCCCTGTTGCGTGATATCGATCGTCTGATCGAAGAGGAGACCGGTCTCCCCGTGGTGATTGCAGAAGACCCACTCACCTGTGTTGCGCGAGGCGGTGGACGCGTACTGGAACTGCTGGATGAAAAAGACGCCGACCTGCTGGGATTAGAGTAGAGGACCCTCTGTATAACTCCATGGAATGGGGGTTTGGGGGAAGGGCCAGCATGAAGTTGGCTGTAAGCCATTGATATATACCCCTTCCCCCATAGAAAAACTTGTAAGGAAGTTCTGATTGAAGCGCGCAGCGATTCTATCAGAGCTTCCATAACAGCTGTAGACACCCGGAGGCTGAGAAATCAAACTTTTTAACTCGCGGAGAACCTCGCCAAACACACTGTTGCTGTTTGCAGTTCTCTTCTCCTGCCTTTTGATGATCGCTGATAATCGTTTCAAGCAGCTTTCCGGGCTGCGCTATCTGCTGACCACAGTCACGCATCCAATCCACATGATCGCCGAAGGCCCGGCTGCTGTAACCAACTGGATTGGAGAACAGTTCAGCTCGCGCTTCACACTGCAGAGTGAAAACCGCCAGTTTCGTCAGGAAAATCTGCGACTTCAGGGCGAGATGCTGCGCTTTCGGTCACTCGAAGAGGAGAACAGCCGTTTGCGTTTACAGCTGGGCGCCACACTAAAGTTGGGTGAACGCGTCGCTCTGGCCGAACTGGTCGGAATCAATCTCACCCCCTATAGACAGCAGGTCACACTTAGCAAAGGGAGTATGTCCAGTGTCTATCAGGGTCAGGTGGTGATCAATGCTTCCGGCGTCATGGGGCAGGTCATACAGGTCTCACCATTCCGCTCCACAGTACTATTGATCACCGATTCACTGCACTCTATTCCTGTGCGCATCCATGGGTCCGGAGTACTGACCATCGCGCATGGCACCGGACACATCGACAAACTGGAACTCCCCTACCTCCCTGACAGCGCCAACGTGAAAGTAGGCGACCTGCTGGTAACATCCGGTCTTGGAAATCGTTTCCCCCCGGACTACCCGGTGGCTCTCGTCACCGAAGTCCCTGCACCCGGCTCATCCGGCGCCGTTGTTGCAACCCCGATGGCCAATCTTTCACAAGACCGGCAGGTGATGCTGGTATGGAATATCGACAGCGCACTTGAACTGCCAACCACGGAGACAGCGGCGGAGAGTCTCGTCACACCTGATGAGGCGCCTTCCGGCGGAACCCCACCAGCCGCGCAGGCGAAGCCCGGAAACAATGGAGAGCATGATGGATAAGCGCTCAAATCGTGGCTCCTTTGTTCTCTATGCGACTTTCCTGGCAGCATTGGTATTACAGGTACTCCCCCTGCCACTCTGGATTCAGCAGGCACGCCCGGACATTCCGCTGCTGGTTCTTATCTACTGGAGCATGGCGCTGCCCGACCGCATCGGCATCATAGCTGCTGTTGTCACCGGCATTATTGTCGATGCTCTCACTTTTTCCCTGCTTGGTCAGCACGCTCTCGCCTATGCCGTTCCCGTCTACATCGTACTGATCATGCACAAGCGCC
>JAQYVP010000244.1 GCA_030145485.1 Chromatiales bacterium | reverse complement strand
ATCTCCAGCCGATGGTTACTGCAGGGGTGTTGCGGGGATGGTCCCTGTGTCAATAGAATTTCACCATCTTCGATATCCCGGTCGGCGCACCAGCGGCGTATGAAGGGGCTCCAGTCCTGACGGTCAGTATCGACCTTGATGGGCAGTACGCCATAGGAGAATTGCAGCTCCTTGCAGGTTTCCTCCTTTGGACAGAAGGCAATAATCCATACAGGCAGGCGAAAACGGGTGATGTTTCTTGCTGTGTCGCCGCTGACAGTGGGCGCTATGACGGCCAGCGGCAGGGAGCGCTCGATGATGTGGTGTATGCTCAGGGCAATCACATTGACTGAATTGACCTTTTTCACTCTTTCCTGCAGCAGGCTTTGGTCAATCTCATGCTTTAGATGCCAAATTGGCCGTTCTGGCTCGGTAGCCGCGGCAATGCGTGCAAGCATGCTGACCGACTCCTCGGGATAATTGCCCATCGCGGATTCACCCGAGAGCATCACGCAATCTGTGCCGTCGAGGATGGCGTTGGCGACATCGGTGGCTTCTGCACGGGTCGGGCGGCTGTAGTCAGTCATCGATTCGAGCATTTGCGTGGCGGTAATGACAGGCTTGCCGGCGTGATTCGCCTTGTGCATGATCTGTTTTTGCACCGAAGCGATGCGCTCGATAGGTATCTCCACGCCGAGATCGCCGCGTGCAATCATCAAGCCGTCCGTGACCTCGAGTATCTCATCGATCAGATCAAGTGCTTCGATACGCTCGATCTTGGCGATAATAAAAGGATGATAACCCAGTTCGTCTGCGGCCTTTCTGACAGCCTTGATATCCCCTGCCGAGGCGACAAATGACTGGCTGACAGCATCGACGCTATTGTCTGCAGCAAAGGCAAGCCAGCGTCTGTCATTTGCGGTAAATGCGTCTACACCCAGGTCGATGCCCGGCAGATTGAGACCTTTACGCGAGCTCAGTAATCCGCCGACAATGACTTCGCAAGCGACATTATTGCCATTCGACTGTAGAACCTCCAGCTGAATGAAACCATCGTTGAGAAACAGGCGGTCTCCCTGCTTCACAGCCGCCGGCAGCCCCTTGAAACTGACGGAAAAGCGTTCGCGGGTTCCCCTGATCTGATCAGTCGTCAGGGTGATGTATTCTCCCTTTTGCAGGGTAAAGGGTTCGTGGAGTTCTCCAATTCGCATCTTGGGTCCGGAGAGGTCGCCCATGATGGCAATATGACGGCCGCTGGATGCAGAAACTTCGCGGATGCGTCTGATGAGATTGCGATGGTAGTCAAAATCCCCATGAGAGAAGTTCAATCGGGCAATGTTCATGCCTGATTGCATCAGTTTCTCCAGCATTCCGGGAGAGTCTGATGCCGGGCCAATGGTGCAGATAATCTTTGTTTTATGATCGGGAGTGTATTGATTGAAGCTCATAGGTACCAGGAAAGAAAGTTTGCAGTCTGTAGGATGTGGTGAGCTTGCGAACCGCATCGTTCACGCAAAGCCTCGACAGATGCGCTTCGCAAGCTCAGCAGCATCCTACGTTTTTTCAGCAGAGGATTTTAATCGTTGCCGCTGCCTTTCTTGGCGCCTTCGACAGCTCCTTCCCCGGTGCCTTTAACAAGACCGCCGACAGCACCCGCAGCGCCACCAACGACGCCACCGACAACAGGAACGACTTCATTGCCGGCTTTGGCGCCTTCAGCTGTTCCTTTAGCAGTGCCTGTTACTGCTCCGCCAGCTGCACCGGCGGTTCCGCCAACGGTGCCGCCAACGACATCGCCTGTCTTCTCAGCCAGGTTTTTGTCATCTTCTGCATGGGCAACTACCGAGAATGCCAGGATAGATGCCAGTAAAATCATTTTTTTCATGTTTTTTCTCCAAAAGATATTGAATTGCGGAAGAAGACTTCTTCCGGCAATTTTCATTCTGTAGCTTAAAAATCCCAGTGTCAACATCAATTGCGTCATGCTGGTATGAGTACATCTATCGATTTTCTCCAGTTTTTCTCCGCAAAAGAATCGCATATCCTCATAAAATGTGCTTAACTTGGTATTGGTTTTAGTTGTTTACTAATTATCATATGAATCGATGAAATATTTGCAAATCCTGCGTAGTGCTCTCGTTTTGATGCTGCTGTTGTCTATTCCACAGGCGGTTGCAGCAGGTGGCGGAAGCACTGATATACCCGACGAGCTGCCGGAACTGGAGCAGATCAATGCAATTATCAATGCGGATGAAGCGCCCCCGGGAGTCGTCTTTGTCATCTATGAATATGACGAGTCTGCACTCACCTGGATCATGCCGAGGCTGGTCTACTATGTGACTCTTTTAAATCAGCGTTTCCCGGATCTCACTGTTGCTGTCGTTTCACATGGTGATGAGATGCTCTCTTTGACGAAAGAGAATTCTGATATCTACCCTGAAGTCCATTTTGATCTGGAGGTGCTGGTGAAAGAGCTCGATGTGCTGTTTCATGTGTGCGGCTCTTTTGCCACTCTCAACGATGTCGAAGAGAGTGACTTCCCTGATTCAGTCGATGTCGTCCCTTTTGCTCCTGCCCAGGTGAGTGATTACAAGTCACTCGACTATGTCGTGATCGATGCGGAGTTGTCGGAATGAACAACCTCTACAGGCGGCAAGTCATAGTTGGCCTTCAGGATAGTTTTACTGGAGTGAGTCGGCAAATTACTCAAAACTGGGGTACACTGGAGAGCGGCGACCGGGCATCCTGTGAAAGGCTTTCATCTCATGTCGATGAGTTGCATCGGGATCTTGGCGCCAACCCGGAGTTTCGCTCCAAGGTACTGCAAACTCAGAATTTGGCAACAACAGACAAGTCATATCACTGGATCCCACTACTTGAACACGACAATTGTCGGTCCGGTTTGCTCTATCTGCCACCAGGCGGCCGGATTGCCATGCATGACCATCCTGACAGCATCGGTGTATCCATTGTGCTCGATGGAACTCCGCTGATTTCTCAATGCGACAGGGTATCTGCAGGCAAAAATTCTCTCACCCGGCTTGTGCAGAATACTTCCCATGCAAGACTGCAACCGCATCAGAAAAGTTTTATTTTTCCGTATAAGCAGAATATGCATGGTTTTTCGTCATCGGGCTCATCCTGCCTGTTGTTGAATACCCTGTTTCACAAACAAAGCATGCAGCAGGGTTTTATCGCAGGGAATCGGTTCGATCGCCCTCTGTCAAGGCAGCATTTACCCGCAATACTCCACAGATCCCTGTCGGGATTGATGCTCTCGATGTCGCTCATACTCCCGGCATCTGTGACTGCAGAAGATTCCGCCTTCTATGCGGATACTGCGGCAACTGTTTTGACTGCAATACCCTTTGATACGCTCGAAAGATACGCGCTGGATGGAAATGTTGAGGCACAGGCATCGCTTGCCAGGCGATACTCCAGCGGAGACGGAGTCAGCAAAGATCTCTACCGGGCAAGCATCTGGTATCGACGCGCCGCACAAGGTGGATGTGCCGAGGCACAGTATCAAATTGGTTTGATGCTGCTCGATGGTGAAG
>JAQYVP010000116.1 GCA_030145485.1 Chromatiales bacterium | reverse complement strand
GCGATTGACGCCTGCAGCGCGAAAGCTCCGCCGACGGTTCGCAGACTGATCGCTTTACGGTTGCTAGAAAATATGACGGCGATGAGGATGAGTGCGGCAATCCCGACAAACCCCATGACAATTTGCATATTGCTCTCCTTTTTTTAGTATGGTTATTGAATTTGATACTGCACCCTATTTCAAATATTGTCCAGAATAAACATGGCTGTTGGCGACAATCTATCGGGATACTGCTATCTGCTACTCATAATTTACTGCAAACTGACGACTGCCAACTTTTTTAAATGATGACCGCAAAGGTCGCCAGGATCATCAGCACCAGATAACGGGGCTGCGCCAGCAACTGCTCCACGCGCTGCATATAGAGACCCAGGTGTTGAATCACGCCCAGCAGGCCATCGCCGCTGCCCTTGAGGATCAGATGCTCTTCAAACCAGTGCATGGCGTTGGCGGTTTTCTCCATTGTCCTGCCGGCGAAACCACGCCCTCGACCGATGTTGGTGACCCACTGGCTCTCTCCGCCACGAGTCAGGCTGCTTTGCTCGTTCGGCAGTCCGGCAATGCGGTTGACCACCTTGTCATCGAAGTCCACCAACTCCCGGGAAAGCGCATCGACTGGACGAATCAGCAGCCATTCTGCCAGCTGCTCGAGCCACAGGCGCTGCAGCGCCACGGTGTAGAGCGACTGCTGCCGCGCCAGCCAGGATGGCGCCGGGCGCGCAGCACGCGTAACCATGTGCATCAGCCCCGGTGAGGCCAGAAACTGATAGGCGCGCCAGATCGCATGCAGCGCCAGATACCATGCTGCAAATTCAAACCAGCCAAGCCCACAGCTGACGAACATCAAACCCACCTGGGAGGTGGTAGAAAACATCAGTGAACTCTTGACATCCGTCTGCACCAGGCCGGCAAGCCATCCATACAGCGCTGTCAATCCACCGATAAACACCAGCACCCACATCATTACCGGCGTCTGCTCGATCAATGGCTGCAGGCGAATCACCAGAAAGACACCGGCATGCACCATCAGTGAACCGTAGAAAATCGCACTGGATGGCGTCGGCCCCTCGAGCGCCTTGCTGATCCAGGCGGCAAAAGGGAGCTGTGCCGATTTTGCCAGCGCAGCCACCAGGAATCCGGCGATCAGCATGCCCCGCAACAGCGTCTGCTGGTCACTCTCGAGCGACGACAACAGTGTCCACTCGGTGGTGCCAAACATCGACAGGGAGACAAACAGCCCCAGTATGAATCCGGCATCGCCGATTCGGTTGGTAATGAAGGCATAGTTGGCATTTTGCGTTGCAGTGTTGCGATCGATCGCATAACCAATCAGCAGATAGGAACTGACACCGGCCAACTCCCAGCCAACGAAGGTGAGAGTGCCGCTGCCTGCCAGCACGATCAGCAGCATCGCCGAGGCAAACAGGCTGAGGATCATGAAGAAGCGCTGAAAACCCGCTTCGCGGTGCATGTAATTGACTGAAAAACGTATCGCAATCAACAGCAGCAAAGCGAACAAGGTTCCAAAAACGAGCCCCAGTCCATCCAGCAACAGACTGATGGAAAAAGTGAATTCCCCGCTGTGAAACCATTCGCCATAGAGCAGGTAGCCGGGAATGCCATCGATCATGGCGTGAATATCCAGCGCCAGCATCAACACAAAAGAGGCTACGATGGCGCCGACGGCTAGCAGATATGTCTGCCGCTCTCCTGACTCGCCCCGATTGACTCCCAGCACAAAACCAATCCCTATGCACGCCGCTGCCAGCAGCGGTAACAGTGGAACCAGCCACGCGATTTGATTAAGCATGCAGCGTCTCCTGTTTCAGCAAAACCGGCTGTAGCGGTTGCATATGCCCCGCGTACCAGTCCGATGACTGCTGAACTGAATGCAGTGGCTTTACTCTACCATCCCAGGGAATAAAACCCTGTTGTGGATCAAACAGCGAGATTTCGCCCGTGTCGGGATCGAGCGCAGAGACCAGCAGCCAGCCATTGCCGATCAACTGCTGCAGCGGCGGTTGGCGTTGATAGACTTTTGTCAGGATTTCAACACTCGCTTCCACCATCACGTGCAGACGCATCGCCTCGTGAATCTCGATCATCTGTCGCGGCAGGCCGGTGCGCAGATCCGAGTTTGCGCCCTCCATGACGCCGAAAAAGCCGGTCACATTGTGCATCACCTTGGTGCCGCAGCCGAAATAGTCATTATTCACTGTTGAGAAGTAGTACTCCAGATTGATGCCGGCGCCCACAGGGCCGTTCGACAGCAGCAACTGTTCGATGATGGCGCCATCCGCATCCGTGGTCGGGTCATAGGAGATCAAGAATGTGCGCCGGTCCAGAAACAGCCCCTGGCTGACCGAGCGGCGGCCGATGATTGCCGAGGCATTGGTCGCATGCCCCAGTTCAGGACGCGCCTGGCTGAAATCAAACGAACGCCCGGCAATATGCGAGACCGCCCTGGCGAGGGTCGGTTTTTTTGGCGCAGAGGCGAATTTACGGCAGCGCTCATGCGCCGAGTGCTGTGTCGCCTGCGCTATTTTGCTGCGCAGCTGTTCGAACTGCTGATGAAATCGTAGCGGCATCATCTCAATATCGAACCAGATGATCTCTTCGCTGCCGGTGTTATGAAAAGCGCCGACAAACCACACATCTTTCGGAATATCAATTTCCTGCTCCAGCAGCAGTTCGCGGATTCGTGAACGGTTGGCCATCTGCGCAAAGGCGCGGGCATTGGGGCCGCTGTGGTTGCCGCTGCATGCACCGCAGTCATAGGCTGATGCATGCGGATTATTCTCGCTGCTGGAGCCATGACCAAACAGCACTGCCAATGGCGCAAATCCCTGTGTCAGGCCTATGGTGCGCAGCAACTGACCGACGATCTGCGCCTGCTCCAGGTCCGAGAAGCCATGACGATTGTGCTCCACGGTTCCCTCGGGAGCTGACGCATCCGCAGTCAATGCAAGTGTGGTCGGCACCTCGAGATCGATGCCTTTACGCATGCAGGCTGAAAAGCGGCCAAACTGCAGCGGTGCAGCAACCTTGCCCACCAGCGTCGCCAGTGCTGCCGGCGCAGCGAGCACAATTGCGAGTGTGGATGTGAGCAGGTTTCTGCGCACATCCTGACACAACAGGTTCTTGACCAGTATACGTTTCCGGTATCGCGTGCGGTGCAGTTCATAGAGTTCAGTCGCGCTCTTCCCGGGTATCTCATCCAGTTCATGTGACGGTGTTCTGACAACCGGACACAGCGGCGTTACCTTATCGTCATCCAGCCCTTTCCAGTTGATCACTGTGTTGTAGAATGCGGCTGCTCCGAGGGTCTCCACCTCCGGGGCCAGTACTTCAATATGGCGGCGAATCGCCTCTTCACGTTCATCCATGCAGAATATCAATTGCGCCACAGGCCGCTCGTTACGCTCTCTCCAGCGTCCGCGTGAGCGATTATTGCTGACGGCATTGAGAAACTGGTCGCGGTAGTTGAACTCATAGGCCTGCAGCCACACAAAACCCGATTTCTGCTCGTCGAGCCGCTGCAGACAATCAAAGATCATGGCGATCTGCGCATCATCCAGAAGTTGAATACTCCCGGCATCCATTCCCAGGCTCTGCGCCAGGCGAAACAGCTGCCAGCCGTGACGATACGGGGTATGGCATCCGGGACGATCGTAGGAGGGACTCTGCTGCCAGTTCCAGATCATATCGGCGACGATGGTCCATGGCGTGTAATCTTCTTCGCGCATCAAATCCTGCCCGGCAAGACGCTGCGCACGATTGCTGAGAAACTCGGGAAGACGCTTGTTGTACAGCGTGTAGCGCACAAAAAATTCAGAGCGGTGGTGCTGGAAATACCAGCGGATCGTCGGCAGAGTCGCCTCGATGCGCCATTTACGCCTCGTCAGGCACTGCGCATAGAGACGCTCCAGCACCAGACGCACCGCCAGATAGTCGAGCATATCTACTGCAGCAGCCTGGTCCTCATAGCCGGGATGCAGATGCCTCCACAGGAACATTCCCGACCATCCGGGAAGCTCCAGCGCCACTCTCTGCAGATAGCCCTCCCATGCATCTTGCGCCAGACCCAGCTGCTCTAACTCAACGATGATCGCCTCAAAAGGATCATCCGGAACCAGCAGCAGCTGATCCTGCCAGTCAGGCATTTGCGTATCATACTGAACCAGATCCTCCATGGCGCTTGCACGCCAGGCATGGAAGAAGCCAGCGCTGCTGTCTCCATTGCGCCAGGCGGCAACCCCCTGATCCAGCCACGAGGCCAGGTGCCGCAGCAGCGCCGGACGATAATCATCCATCACATCATGCCCCGTCAGCTTCTTCAGCAGGCCGCGCAGGGTGATTTCATCACCAACCTGACTCCACAGCTGCGTTTGCAGATGATCGGACTCCTTGTGAACCAGGCGATGCAGCAGCAAGTTATCGACTGACTCCACCTGCTCCGACTCGGCATGCGCGGCCAACAACTCCTCTGCATACTCCGCCGACATGTCGGCAAGCTCTTCCGGATGCAGGAATTGTGGATCGATCTTCAGCACCTGCATGCAGGCTTGCCACAGGCCGGTTATTGCTTCGGCTTCGCTGCCGCCGCTAGCTGACAGCAGGCGCTCGCGACTGTGCTGCAAAATATCCGGCTGAAAGCTCTTCAGCGCATACTGCTCTTCAATCTGCCAGTTAAGCTGACAGGCGGTGACGCTGTTCAATGGATGCAGCATTGCCGCCAGGTAAACATCTCCACGCGTGAGGCTGTGTGTAATCTGTTGCTGCGCTTCGAGTTCGGGGTCGGCCTCGAGTACGGCCCTCAGATCCTTCTCCAGGATGCGGCCCTGTTGATAATAGCCGCGGTACTTCTCCGCCGGTTCATAGCCGTAGGCGCCGGTGAGTTCATGCACGGCTTGCAAAGCATCGGGAAATGTCAGATGCTCAAAACCATGCAGGGTATTGTGGTGCACAAAATCCTTGATCGGTGCCTGGGCCGGCAGCACGTGTTCGAAGTGCTCGATCAGATGCTTCAGTCTGGCTCGAATATCCGGTATTTCGTCTCTATTCTTCATGACAAGGGAAAAATCAGGTTTTAAGCTTTAGGTTTTAGGTTCCCCGTTGCCACGCTCCTGCGTGGGAACGGGATTAATACTGTCGGCATGCTTAATGATCACTTAAAAAACAGCATTGAACTGGGCAATTGCCGCAGTTGAAAGCTCCAGCATCGGCCCCGGCATCACGCCCAACGCAATCACTCCGGCAACCAGCAGGGCGGCGGCGATGGTCTCGATCAGCCGCAAGTCCTCGACATCGCGCATATTATCACGCGTCGGTCCGGTCAACAGGCGGCCGATGGTGCGCGTAGCATAGACCGCACTGATGAGCACGCCCAGGGTCAATATAATCACCAGCCAGCCCCATTCCTGAAAACTGGCGATCAGCACATGCATCTCGGCAACGAAGCCAAAGGTACCGGGGAAGCCGATAGCCGCAATGAATGCCAGCGTCAGAAAAAAAGCAAATCTGGGTGTGACCCGGATCAGCGAGCTGTAATCCGCCAGATCGCGCGTATGGGTGCGTTCATAGAGCAAGCCGATGAGCAGGAATGTTGCGCCCGCTACCAGACCATGCGCCACCATCTGTGCGATGGCGCCACTCATGCCGATTTCGCTCAGTGTTGCGATGCCAAGCAGCACCACTCCCATGTGACTCACCGATGAGTAGGCGACCATCTTCTTCAAATCGCGCTGCTTCCATGCCAGCAAACCACCATAGATAATGCTCATCATCGCCAGTGCAAGCAGCAGGTTTTGCAGCGCATTCACCGCATCCGGCAACATTGCAGCGGCGCGAATAATGCCGTAGGCGCCCATTTTCAGCAGGATTCCCGAGAGTAGAATACTGATCGGCGCCGGAGCCTCCACGTGCGCCAGCGGTAGCCAGCCATGCAACGGGAACACCGGCATCTTGACGCCAAAGCCAATCAGCAGGCCAAGAAAAATCATCACCTGCTGTGCTTCAGTAAGGCCGCTCTCCACCTTCATCATCTCCGCCATGGCGAATGAGTGATGTGGTGTTGCATCGAAAAGCACCAGCAGACTGATCAGCATGAAGACCGAACCGCCCATGGTGTAGAGAACAAAATTCAGCGATGCCATCTGCCGGTTTTTACCACCCCAACGGTCGATGAGAAAAAACAGCGGGATCAACGTCATCTCCCAGAAGACGTAGAATATCGCCCAGTCCTGGGCCATGAAGACGCCCATCATGGCTGTTTCCAGCACCAGGATCAGCAGGTAGTAACCTTTCACCCGCTGCTTGATGCCGCCGGAAGCCATGATTGCAACCATACACAACAGCGCCGCAAGCAGTACCATCGGCAACGAGATGCCATCGACACCGACAGCATAGGATGTCCCCAGGCGCGGATTCCAGATGAACTGTTCATAGAGTTGCACTGCCGGATCAGTAACATCAAAGAGAGTCAGCAGCGACAACGCCAGCGCCATGGTCAAAACCGCAGTGAGCAGGGCAATAAAACGGATCAGCTGTGCGCGACTACCTGGAACGAGAGCAATTAAGATGGCTCCGCTGAGAGGCAGCAACAGCAGTAGTGTAAGGATATGTTCCATCAATTAAAGTTGGCAGTTTGCAGTAAAGAGTTTGCAGTAAAGATATGGAACAGAAAGCGTCTCTTTTGCTGACGACTGCCAATTGAAGACTGCAAATTCTTTAAAGCGGTATTATGCCGTAAACAGGGCGAAATATCTGCACATTCAGCGTATAAGATATGCATATTGATTATTGAGAATTGATAATTTACAAGATGCATTCAACTATTCCTTTTCTCATATCCGTGTTTATCTGTGTGCATCTGTGGTTCAAAACAGTCAAGCAACCAACCTCTATGAAACATTGCAGCAGAACTTGTATTCTCAGGCATCGTACATTTTGATACTATTGCACGCTGTGTCACCACGACAATAACAACATACACATGCGAACATCACAATTTCCTCTGTACACCCTCAAAGAGACGCCGTCTGACGCCGAGATCGCCAGCCATCAGCTGATGCTGCGCGCAGGCATGATCCGCAAACTGGCGGCAGGTCTCTACACCTGGCTGCCCCTGGGTCTGCGTGTGCTGCGCAAGGTAGAAAATATCGTGCGTGAAGAGATGAATCGCGCCGGCGGGCTGGAAGTGCAGATGCCGGCTGTGCAGCCTGCCGAATTGTGGCGGGAGTCCGGTCGCTGGGAAGAGTATGGCCCGGAACTGCTGCGTTTTCGCGACCGCCATCATCGTGAGTTCTGTTTTGGCCCCACGCATGAAGAGATCATTACCGATCTGGCACGCAACGAGCTGCAGAGCTATCGCCAGCTGCCTGTCAACTTCTACCAGATTCAAAATAAATTCCGTGACGAAATCCGCCCGCGTTTCGGTGTCATGCGCGCACGCGAATTCCTCATGAAAGACGCCTACTCCTTCCACCTCGGCCAGGAATCGCTGCAACAGACATACAATCAGATGTTTGATGCCTACAACCGTATCTTTAGCCGCTGCGGTCTTGAGTTCCGTCCGGTAGAGGCGGATACCGGCTCCATCGGCGGTAATGCTTCGCATGAGTTTCATGTGCTGGCAGACTCCGGAGAAGACGCCATCGCCTTCTCCAGCGGCAGTGACTATGCCGCCAACGTCGAGAAAGCAGAGGCCGTTGCTCACAACAGTGAACGCCCTGCCCCCGCCGAAGAGCTGCGCATCGTTGATACACCGGATGCAAAAACCATCAATGAGCTGGTGACGCAATTTGACCAGACCATCGAAAAAACCATAAAAACCCTGATCGTCGTAGCTGCGGATGACAGCGATGCTGATTTTGTCGCTCTGCTGCTGCGCGGCGACCATGAGCTCAACGAAATCAAGGCGGAGAAGCTGCCCGGGATTGCAGCGCCGCTGTGCTTTGCGGCCGATGAAGAGATCCGCGATGCCATTGGCGCAGGCCCGGGTTCTCTGGGGCCGCTGAACCTGCAGATCCCATGCATTGCAGACCGCAGCGCTGCAGTCATTGCTGACTTCAGCGCCGGCGCCAATGAAGAGGGCAAACACTACTTCGGCATCAACTGGGAGCGTGACCTGGCGCTGCCCGAGATCGCCGATATACGCAATGTCGTGGAAGGAGACGCCAGCCCTGACGGCAAAGGAACACTCACCATTGCCCGTGGCATCGAGGTTGGGCATATTTTTCAACTCGGTGAAAAATATGCAAAGGCCCTTAAAGCCGAGGTGCTGGATGAAAATGGCCGTGGCGCCACCATGACAATGGGTTGTTACGGCATCGGCGTATCACGTGTGGTCGCCGCAGCCATCGAGCAGCACCATGATGACAAGGGTATTATCTGGCCGGCATCGATCACCCCCTTCCATGTCGCCCTGCTGCCCATGCGCATGGATAAATCCGACAGGGTCAGGGAGAGTGTCGAGTTGATTTACCGGCAGCTCGGCAACGCAGGCATCGAGGTACTGCTCGACGACCGCAATACCAGGGCCGGCATCATGTTTGCCGACATGGAACTGATCGGAATACCGCATCGCATTGTCATCGGCGAGCGCTCTCTGGATGAGGGCATGGTTGAATATCGTGCGCGTACAGATAGTGAAAACAGCATGATCCCCGTCGGCGAGATCGTCGATTATCTTACTCAAAAACTGCAGGAAACAACCTGAATGAATAATCAATCCAGCTTCAATAAAGAAGAACTCCTGCAATGCGGGCAGGGAGAACTGTTTGGTGCGGGGAACGCGCAACTGCCCATCGGCAATATGCTGATGCTCGACCGTATCAACCTCATCAGCAATGAAGGTGGAAGTTTCGGCAAGGGTGAAATCGTCGCGGAGCTGGACATCAATCCTGAGCTGTGGTTTTTTGCGTGCCACTTTCCCGGTGATCCAGTCATGCCCGGCTGTCTCGGCCTGGATGCCATGTGGCAGCTGCTGGGATTCTTTCTCGGCTGGAGCGGCCATCCCGGACACGGGCGCGCTCTTGGTGTCGGCGATGTCAAATTCAAGGGGCAGATCCTGTCCACTGCAAAGACCGTCACCTACCGCATCGATATCAGACGCGTGCTGGCTCAAAGGCTGGTGCTTGGCATCGCCGACGGACGCATCGAAGTGGATGGGCGTGAAATCTATCTCGCAAAAAACCTGCGGGTCGGCCTCTTCGAGTCAACCGAGAACTTTTAAACCACATCCCTGTGGCCATTTTTATTGAGTTGGGATTGATTTTACTTTTGGTATTGGCTGTGATTATTGTGGCGAATCCACGTAAAAAGAAGTAGCCATAAAGCGCCTGCAAAAGTATGTAGGGTGCTTTAGTAATCCTTGAGTGGCCAACATCCATGTAGGCCAAGCTCGCCAAGAGAAACCTTTGCGATCTTAGCGTCTTAGCGTCTTAGCGAGAGAAAATGACTTTTTTCATGCCTTTCCAGTCTGAGACCTGGTCTCGCTAGAAAAGAAATGAACGACTTAACACACGGACCATACGGAATTATTTTGTTTTCTTTCCGTGTGTTCAGTGTGTTCCGTGGTTAAGAAGCTTTTTTCTCTTCCTCTTTCTCCGGCTGCTCTTTTATTTCCGGCGCAAGGTCCTCGTCCATGAGAATGCGGTGCGCCTCACCCTCCATATCGTCAAACTGACCATTGCGAGCAGCCCAGAAAAGCAGCCCGACAGCTCCCAGACCAAGGATTATCATGAAGGGGATCAAGCCGTAGATGACTTCCATTATTTCATTCTCGTTCAATAATTACGAAACAGTGTGCGAATCCGCGCCGCGTTCCCAATCACCAGCAACGAGCTGATGGGCATGGAGATTGCTGCAACCAGCGGAGTCACCAGAGCTGCGACTGCCAGCGGAACCATAATGATATTATAAGCGATCGAGATACCGATGTTCTGCCGAATAGTACGCAGGGTGCGGCGCGACAATGCAGATGCCAGCGCCACCTTCTCCAGTTCGTTGCTCATGAGAACGATATCGGCACTGGCAATGGAGACATCGGTGCCGGAGCCCAGTGCAATGCCAACATCGGCACGCACCAGCGCCGGAGCGTCATTGACACCGTCGCCGACCATCGCCACGAGCTCGCCAACCGACTGCAGCTGTGCAATCACCTGGTCTTTCTCCTCGGGCAGCACCTCTGCGATGACATCCATGCCACCGCCGAGTCGTTGCGCTATCGCCTCCGCCGTCTTCTGCCTGTCGCCACTGAGCAGCGTCACCCGGATACCATCATTTTTCAGACGCGTGATCAGCGCCTGCGCATCCTCGCGCAACGGGTCTTCGACAGCAATCAGCGCGACTTCACGTCCATCGACAGCAATGCGCAGTGAGCTGGCGCCCTGGCGATCGAATTGTGCTGCAATATCCTGCAGGAACGGCGCCGATTCAACACCGTTGCGCATCATCCAGGTTTCAGTTCCTGCATAGATCTGCTGACCTGAGACGACGCCGCCAACGCCAAGACCAGGCCGATTGATGAAGCTCCCCTGTTCGAGTTCAAGGCGAAGGCTAGCAGCCGCCTTCTGGATCGCCAGCGCCAGCGGATGCTCTGAATAGCGCTCGACTGCAGCCACCCGTGACAATAGCTGTTTGATCCCCTCCGGCATCTCCTCACCTGTGCGCCACTCACTCTTTAGCATATGGATCGCCGTGACACTCATCGTCCCCTTGGTGAGTGTGCCGGTCTTGTCAAAAACAATATGATCGATGGCGGAAAAACGCTCCAGCACCTCGCCATTGCGCACCAGGATACCGTGACGCGCCCCCTGGCCTGATGCAACGGCAATGGCCATTGGCGTCGCCAGGCCAAAGGCGCAGGGACAGGTGATAATCAACACAGCGGTCGCAGCCATCAGCGCCTTGTCGAAATCCGTTTGCAGCCACAGGAAGAAAGTGGCGGTGGCGACACCCAGGGTGGCAGCAACAAACCATGGCACGATCCTGTCTGCAATACACTGGATAGGCGCCTTGCTTGCCTGCGCCTCCTCGACCAGGCGTATAATACGCCCCAGCGCGGTATCTTTCAGCAGACTCTCGACACGCACATGCAGCACGCCCTGGATATTGATAGTTCCGGCGGAGAGTCGATCACCCGCACGCTTGCCAAGAGGCTTTGACTCTCCGCTGAGCATTGCCTCGTCGACACTGCTGTTGCCCTGTATGACTACGCCGTCAACCGGAATACGTTCTCCCGGCCTGATCAGCACCTCGTCATCGATTTTGACCGTGCGGATCGGTACGATATGCTCCTCTGCATTGCGCATCACCGTGGCGACCCTCGGCTGCAGATCCAGCAGACGCTGCGTGGAAGCAACCGCCTGGCGCTTGGAGATCGCCTCGAGATAACGTCCGACGAGGATGACGAACAGGAAGTTGACCACGGTGTCGTAGTATACCTCTCCGGCAGGGTCTCCCGTGAGAGTCACATAGAGTGAGTAGAGGTAGGTAATGGAGGCGCCGATAGCGATGGGCAGATCCATGCCAAAATAAAAGTGGCGCAAGCCGCTCCATGCGCCTTTGAAAAACGGCCAGCCGGAATAGAGCAGCGTCGGCGTAGCCAGGGCGAAGCCAACCCAGTGGAACATGGTGCGGAACTCTCCCCTGTCAGCACCGGAATAGAGCGCGATGGAGATCCACAACAGATTCATCATGGCAAAGCCGGCAAAGGCCATGCGGTAAAGCAGCTGACGATTGCTCCTGTTGAGACTTCCTTCCGCAGTTTCAGGATCGTAGGGAAGTGCGGCGTAGCCAATCTCCCCCAAACGTTGAAGAATCGCCGACAGTTTGATGACGCTGTTGTCCCATTTGAGATGCAGCCGCCGCGCAGTCAAATTCGCACGCGCCTCGACGACACCGGGCATGGCATACAGGCTGTGTTCGATCAGCCAGATACAGGCGGCACAGTGAATACCCTCGACCAGCAGGTGAATATCCCGCTGCTCACCGAGTGAGTCGACAAACTCAGCCTGCACCTCGTCGATGTCATACAGGGCAAGGTCTTTGGGAGGTTCTGGAGGCGGTGCAAGCTGTGTACCTTCGGCGGTGCGCCTGTAAAATCCTTCGAGCCCGGCGGCATAGATGGTTTCGCACACCGCCTTGCAGCCATGACAGCAGAAGTGACGTTGATCTCCATCGACCTCCGCCGTTACGCGAACTTCAGCAGGAACAGGCAGTGAACAGTGGAAACATTGATCGGACTCGTTATGCACTACTCTTCGGCAAATATGATTTGCGCCGTGTTATGCTCAATAGTGCCGACACCCGTGGTGGCCGTAACATAGGTATCCCACACACCCTTGAGTGGAAAACTGATCTCTGCCTGGTAATGCCCGCCGTCAACCTTTGTCATCGCAACTGAAAAGTCCTGTTTTATATCAGAGTTCCGATATGCGTAAAAGGTAACGCTATGGGGTTCAACCGCTTCTCCCTGTTGATCGCTAACCTTGTAGTCCAGCTTCACCGGTTTGTTGTAAGCAGGGATTTTCAGGTCGCCCATGTATTTCTTTGCGCCTGCAAACTTCACCTGCGTATTCCACTTCGGCTTCTCCGCATCCCGTTTGCGAATATTATCATGCAGATATTTGCCGCGCTCATAGGCATCATCCACCACCAGACCTGGGGGTGTCTTCACTGCAAGAGTGACAAAGGTGATGTTGATTGCCAGCACCGACAGCAGCAAAGCCAGCCAGCCGATGACCCAGGGGCTGCGAAAAGCAGATTGTTTGTTTGACATACCTAAACCTGTAACAAAAGAATCGCGGTCGGAAGAGCGCTCCTGCAGCAATACCGAAATCCAGATGCAGGAGTGGTCTTCTGGCCCAGCAATTCTAAATGTAGAGAGATACTCACCACGAAGGACACGAAAAGCACGAAGGAATTTTGTAACCTGTTGATTTTTCGTGGTCTTCGTGTGCTTCGTGGTAAAAATCTTTTAAGATATCGACACTTTATTGGTACATTGAGCATTGCTACTTCTGACCACGATTTACACCATGACCGAACAGCAACTGCGTCAGGAAATCAACGCCTTGGCCCAATAAAGATGCTCTCGCGATCACTGAAAAATATCTCTTTACCAGTAGCAACCGTGTCGATACGAAACACGATAGGCTCGGTTTCAGCGGTGAGATTTTCACCGGGAACGCGGACGAATACAGTGTGCGGATTGATCTTTCCATGATGCGCCTTGACCGGTTTGTCCGCACCAATAATTTTCAATCCTTCGGGGCCGGTTGCACTAATCGTGACCGAGACATCTTTATCGATCTTGTTGAGAATCTTGAGTATATATTTATTCTGGATAGAGCCGTCGCTCTGCAGAACAAACAGAGGCTGACGGTCATGCAGTACTTTCAGCTCGATGGCATCGATGGTGCTCAGTCCATACGCAATGCCAAGCAGCGCCAGCGACATGATGGCGCCATAGATCCATACACGCGGACGCTTGAATAGCGAACGCGCCTCCTTGCCTTCGATCTCATCGAGGGATTCATAGCGAATCAGGCCGGTCGGACGATTGATCTTTTTCATCACTGCATCACAGGCATCGATGCACAGGGCACAGTTGATGCATCCCTCCTGAGAACCATGACGAATATCCACACCCGTCGGACACACAGCGATACACTGCAGGCACTCGACACAGTCGCCTGTGGTGCGCTCCTCTTCAGACTGACCTTTTTTGATCCTGCCACGCGGCTCTCCGCGATGAAAATCGTAGGTAACCACAGCCGAGGTCGTATCGATCATGACAGCCTGGATGCGCGCATAGGGACACAGCCAGAAACAGGTCTGCTCACGCAAAAATCCGGCCAGCACATAGGTGCCGACAGTAAACATCGATATGGTGATGATTGCTGTCGATCCAACCTGGAAACTGAAGATATCTTTCCACAGTTGAATGCCATCATAGAACCAGGCGACGAAACTGACACCTGTAACAAAACCAATGATCAGCCACAACGCATGCTTGACAAACTTGATGCGGAATTTGGTAAAGTCCATTTTTGCCTTGTCGATCTTGCGGCGCTTTGCCGGTGCGCCCTCCAGCTTTTCCTCGATCCATGTATAGACATCGGTCCAGATGGTCTGAAAACAGAAGAAGCCGCAATAGACCCGACCAAAGAGCGCCGTGGATGCAGCCAGCAGCAGGGCAAAAAAGAGCAGCAGCAGCGACAGCATCCAGAAATCCTGGGGAAGGATGGTGAAATTAAAAATATGGAACTGGCGATTGCCAATATCAAAAAAAACTGCCTGGCGGTCGCCCCAGCGAACGAAATAGCCGAGAAAAAAGAGCAACCAGGTCGAACCGGTCAACCACTTGAGATTGCGCCAGAAACCGCTGACGCGCTTAGCGTGAATGGTCTCGCCACCGGTATTGAGTTCCCACTGTTGATAATCATCGTAGATGTCATCGAGTGCCTTGTCGGCGCTGCCGGAGTCAGTATTGCTGCTGCCCATCATCTCTCACCGTAAAAGTATTGCTGTGCTTTCGTGTAGCAGTCCATTTGATTATCACCCTTCCAAAAGAGTGATAAACCACAAAAAAAAGGGGAGATAAATATCTCCCCTTCGCACCATTATACCAATAAATCATGCCTTATTCAGGCGATTGAAAAATATCAACCCAGCACTTCTCTCAACCCAGCACTTCTCTATTGTCATTGTTGTCACTCTACAAATGCCTGATTTTTAATACTGAAAAAGAAAGCATTATTTAATCTTTCTTGTGAGCCTCTTCGTCCTGCTTCATCAAAGTGCCGATCTTCTTGATCAGATAAACAAAAATAACGATGCAGACGATAACAGCGGCAATAGAACCCAAAGCAACCGGATCACCAAGACCTTTGTTCATAATTACTCTCCTCTCTTGATAAATACTCCCCGGTCATCACCGGAGAGTGTGTAACAAGCCCGGTTTACTGACCGGCGCCAAGCTTGTAAACGTAGACAGCAAGCTTCTTGACATCATCTTTCGAGAGGCGCTCACCAAATGCAGGCATGATCGCTTCGCGAGTCTTGGGGTCACCGGCAAAGTTGACACCATGCATGATGGTATGCCTGACACTCTCTGCCTGATCTTGTGCCGGGAAACGCCAGATTTTATCCGTCAGATTTGCAGCCCCGAGTACCTGAAGCCCCTTGCCATCGGCGCCGTGGCAGGCGATGCAGCCCTTGGCCGCATACAGAGGCTCTTCAGTTGGCTTGCCATCCATGATGGATTTCACCAGCGCTTCCATCTCCTCGGGTTTGAGGATATTGGCATGCGCCGTCATGGTTGCTTTACGTCCGTTGGTAATCGTCTGCTCGATGGTCTCGACCGTGCCGCCATAGAGCCAGTTATCATCAACCAGCACAGGATATTCAGGACCACCCTGACCACCACCACCATGACAGGGTGCACAAAAATCACCAAAAAGCACCTTTGAAGAAGCGATGGTATAAGTCGTCAGGCTGTCATCCTCAAGGATCTGTTTGGCAGTCAGATCCTTGATCTTCGCTTCATAGGGCGCCCGTACCGCATTGACTTCATCGAGACCTTTGTTGAACTCGCCGATCTGCGTCCACCCGAGGATGCCTTTGGTCGGCTCCTCGCCAATCGGCAGGAAGGGATAGAGCACACCATAGCCGATAAAGAAGGCAATCGATGCCCAGAATGAGATCATCCACCAGCCTGGAGGCGGGTTGCTGAGCTCGCGTATATTGTCGTCCCAGATGTGTCCGGTATTGTTTTCACCCGGAAATGGATTGTTATCCGCCATTGTATTCTCCGCTATTTGATTCAATCTTCGTCCATCGGGATAAAGCGCTGCTTTTCAAGCTTTTCCCGATTTTTTGGACGCAGGACGTAGAAATAAAGAGCAACCATCAGGAGGAAGACAACGACTGTAAGGATCATACCGACCCAGTCAGACGCAGTCATCGCCTCCCAATCTGTATAGAAGTATTCTTTCAATTTACTCACGGTAAACCTTGCTGTCGTCCAGTTTGGCCATGGTGCCCAATACCTGAAGAAAGGCAACCAGTGCATCCTCCTCATTCTTGCCTTCCATCTCCGCAGGACCCTCGGCAATATCAGCTTCGGTATAGGGTACGCCCATCAACTTCATCGCACCCATGCGCGCTGCAATATCCATGTCCAGCGGAGTCTCCACCAGCCAGGGATAATTCGGCATGACGGATTCAGGCACCACCGAACGCGGCGCACGCAGATGCTTGCGATGCCAGCTGTCGGAATACTTGCCACCAACACGGGCCATATCCGGACCGGTGCGCTTCGAACCCCACTGAAAGGGGTGGTCATACATTGACTCGGAAGCCAGCGAGTAGTGACCATAACGCTCTTTTTCGTCACGGAACGGGCGAATCATCTGCGAGTGGCACAGATAGCAGCCTTCACGCTGATAGACATCACGTCCCGCCAGCTCGAGCGCCCTGTAGGGACGCACGCCATCACCAGCTTTATGATCCTTGAGCGTCTGGCCATCCTGCCGCTGCCACACAATCTCAGGATGTTTGTTGTGCTCGAAGGTGCTGTCCATGAAGAACAGCGGAACGATCTCAACGATGCCGCCAACAGAGAGAACCAGCATCAAACCGATCACCAGCGCCCACGCATTGACCTCGAATCTCTCCTGGAGACCCTTGGGTTTTACTTTGTTTGTCATTGTCTGATCCTCTCTCAAGCAGTAACAGTGGCAGTACGTGCTTTTTGCACGCTGCCTTCTGAAGCAGATTTACGCACTGTCATCAAGACGTTGAAGACCATCAGCAGTACGCCGACCACGAAGATCATGCCACCGATTGCACGCATTGCGTAGTAGGGATGCATCGCTTCGACAGACTCGGCAAAAGTGTATGCCAGAGTACCGTACTCATCGTAGGCGCGCCACATCAAGCCCTGCATGATGCCCGAAACCCACATGGCAACAATATAGATAACAGTACCGATGGTAGCTGTCCAGAAATGCGCATTGATCAGTTTGGTAGACCACATCTCGACGTGGAAGGTGTGCTTCATCATGTGATAGAGCGCGCCGATGCCCACCATGGCAACCCAGCCAAGGGCGCCGGAGTGTACGTGGCCGACAGTCCAGTCAGTATAGTGCGACAAGGCATTGACTGTCTTGATCGACATGATCGGGCCTTCGAATGTCGACATCGCATAGAATGCGAGTGACATGATCAAAAAGCGCAGCACATAGTCGGTGCGCAGCTTGTCCCATGCGCCCGAGAGCGTCATCATGCCGTTGACAGCGCCACCCCATGAAGGAATGATCATGGCGATAGAGACTGCGGCGCCCAGGGAACCGGTCCAGTCTGGCAATGCAGTATATTGCAGGTGGTGAGCACCCAGCCATACATAGCCGAACATCAGCGCCCAGAAGTGGATCACCGAGAGGCGGTAGGAGTAGACTGGACGACCTGCCTGCTTGGGCACGAAGTAATACATGATGCCGAGGAAGCCAGCAGTAAGATAGAAACCAACTGCGTTATGTCCCCACCACCACTGGATCATGGCGTCCTGAACCCCTGCAAACAGCGAGTAGGATTTTGTCAGACTAACAGGAACTGCAAGCGAGTTCACCACGTGCAGATAGGTGATCATCACCATCATGCCGAGGAAAAACCAGTTCGACACATAGATGTGCGAGCTCTTGCGAATCACCATGGTCATGATGAAGTTGAACATGTAGACCAGCCACACGACGGCGATTGCAATGTCGATGGGCCACTCCAGCTCCGCATACTCTTTTGACTGGTTGATACCCAGCGGCAATGTGATGACAGCTGCAACGATAATCAGGTTCCAGCCCCAGAAGACGAACCACGCCAGCTTGTCACTCCACAGGCGAGTGCCGCAGGTGCGCTGTACGGTGTAGTAGGAGGCCGCCATGAGGATACATCCGCCGAAAGCGAAGATCACGGCATTGGTATGCAGAGGACGCAAACGCCCGAAGGTGATATAGGGTATATCAAAATTCAAAAAAGGCCAGGCCAGTTCAGAGGCGATATAGGTGCCTGCTAGCGTGCCCACTAAAAGGTAAATCGCCGACATGACGACAAACCATCGCACAACTTTAAGGTTGTACTTTTGCTCAGCTGAAGCGTCCATGGACCCTCCTATTAGTTAAGGTATGGAAGTTGAGGTTTTTTTCTAGACTGCATAGCCCCCGGACAAGGAGTTAACAGCAAGGGCGATTATACGCCCGTGGCTGCTTCATCCAAAAAAAATTTACAACTCGATGAGCCATGCCGTTAAGACACCACACCTTTGATTTCATAATGTTTTTTTATAAAAAAAATAATATTAATGGGTGGAATAGTAATTTAAATCATTGGGTTTTTAAAAATCACTTGATTTGAGTCAAGTCAATCCACACAGGCATCACGCTATTTCACACCATCGATGGTGGATGGGCTGCCGCCATGCTCCAACAATATCGACGCAAGAGCCGCAGGGCGTAAATAAGAAGCGCAGCACATTACAGCGAGAAATTCGGGATGTGTTTTCTTGAGCAATCACTGTGCAATTTTCTGATTGTCGAGCGGCTTCATTAACTCCTCGAACTCCGCAGGCCTGACATACTGAAACACCTCCTTGCCATCAGGATTCACGGCAATATCCAACCCTTTGTGCGGATAGAGCCAGTGAACGATGCCCGACTTCTTCTCGCCCAGCTTCTGCTGCGGCTCCCCAAAATGTCGCCTGAGGATTTTTTCATCAAGATCCGTTGCCGGCAGATAGGTGATCCGCGCAACTTTTGCCTGGGCGAGCAGTTCCTGATCCGGGATAGTGATATCCACCTTCTTTGTGCCGCTGCCGAGCTTGCTGATCCGCAGTCCACGCTCAAAAATCTCCGCCGCCTGCTGCTGCCCGACATTCAGTGAAAGCACCATATCGGCACGCAGCCCACTGAGAAAAAGCCGCTGAAAATAGGCCTCGATGGCATATTCACCCTGTGGTGACAAAAAAAGGTTCATCTTGCCCTGCTCCTGAAATTCTTCACGCGCATTGGCGAGGGTGCTCTCCCCGAGAGTCAAGCCGAAAACATGGCTCTCTCCATGTGCGTCAACCTCGATCATCCACGGCAACCTGGGATTCGGGTCTACCGTACGCCCACCAGGTGAGAGAATAGCGACAGCAATTGCCACCAGTGCAAACAACAGCAAACCAAATCCAAATTTTCGATCCATTTCACTAAACCCGCAACACCGAGATACAATTCAGATGGTACTTTACACCTGATTCACATCCTCAACCGGAGTATAGTAGCAATTCTCAATTCACCATATGGAACGCCAACATCTTAAAAGACTTTTACCACGAAGCACACGAAGATCACGAAGAATCAACTGGATACAAAAATGCCTTCGTGTGCTTCGTGGTGAGTATCTCTCTACATTTGGAATTGCTGGGAGTATAGTATCCACGTTTTCATCACGAGATTGTTCGCATGGGTAATACACTCGGGTTCATCACAATCTTACAAGAGAAACCCTGGCTTGGAATGCTCATCGGCCTGTGCTTTATGGCAGTGATGTTTTTGTCCAAAAACCTGGTTGTCTACCTCTACATGAAAAACCAGGAGAAAAAGAAAGCGCTGGAAGAGGCCGAAAAACAGCAACACAAATCATGAAATTCAACATTAGCGACGAAGAGAGCCGCAAGGCCAAAATCCCGCACGAAATTTTTCTCACCAACCTGGTCGCTAACCACATCCTGTGGTTCATCGCCTCTCTGGGAATGGTCAAGGACACACCTCAATTACTGGCAATGATGCCAATTTTCTCTTTCGCTTTCATCACTTTTATTCTGTGGAGAGCGAAGAAATCTAAAACGATCGACAGCTGGTTTGTCATGTGCCACTGGCAGATAGCCGCAACACGTAACCACATCTTCATCATCATGCTGCTGTTTATGCTCTCGATCGCGCTCCTCGGCTGGCTCGGCATCACCTATCTTGACATGAAGGATGTAGCGGCCTATGCCATCATTGGCGGTGTCGGAATTCTTCCGGTGATGGTGACAGTGCTGGCGCTGATTATCATGGAATCCGACATCCTGCACCAGGCAACACTTCACAAGCTCCCCGATGGAGTTGTGGAGAAATTTCGATCCATGGAAATGCCTGAGGTAATCGAGGAAGCAGAATTTTCGTAGCAGTTCGTCAACATCATGGTAAACACCCAACTACCGTTATGATCAAGAAAAAACAAATCATAAATCGTGAAAATTTCACATTCTTTCACTGTGTTGAGTGCTATATTTAAACGAATATTTGGGCAAAAACCTTGCTTAATAAATGCAGTCAATCCCGTCAATGGAGATTTCATGAAACTTTCAATTCTGATGATCAGCCTTTTTTCATCTCTGACCTTGTTTGCGACGACCGCCCTGGCGAACAGCGACAATCTCAACAACACCCCGTTGCCATCACCGGGAGATGACGCCAATTTTCTGAAACTCTCCACCGGAGAGAATCTCTCCAAACTGCGAGTGCGCGGCAGAGGGCTGAGCCTGACGCGAGGCGGCGGAGGGACTTTCTCAAAAAAACGGGAAGCATCATTCTCGAAACTATACGATGAAGGAAAAAACACTCCCGAAGCCCCCTTCCAGTGGGTAGTCATGAATCTGGATACAGGAAAAATCCTCGATCAGAGCAAGAGCGCAAACATGAAGATGTTTGGCGCATCGGTCTCCAAGATTTTTGTCGGTGCTGCCTATGTACACACACAGGAGGGGAAAGTTGACCAGAAGCATCTGCAGAAACTCGCCAACATGCTGGTAGTCTCCAGCAATCCTGCTTGGCTGCAACTGCAAAAAGACATTGGTAATGGCAACGCCAACGAGGGCCGCAAGACCATCCATGCATTTACACAATCCATGGGTTACGAGAGAACGCGAGGCTTCCAGAATTACCTCAAGACTGAGCACAACGAGGAGATTCACGGCAATGAATTAACCGCAAAAGAGCTGGCTGCATTTCTTTATGATACCTACTGGCAGAAATATGCAGGCGCCGAGGTGATGTGGAAACTGATGCACACCCTGCGCACAGGCGGCAGCAAGGCCAACAAGTACCTGCCATCAAACCTCTATCTTGGCGGAAAGACAGGAACCTATAGCGGTTCGACGGTGGACCCGGAAACTGGAGCAGACCATTTTCCCAATGGCAAAAAATACAGTGTACAGGTGCGCCACCAGGTCGTGGTGTTCAACTACAAGGGAACACAGTATGCTCTCGCGCTGTTGACCAACAAGGCATCCAACGAACATGTCTCACTGCTTGCTGCCGGCCTGTTCAATAAGATCATCAAAAAAGAGCATAGCTGATTGGTAATTGATATACCGGATACCGGGTGCCGTGCATCTACAATGTTTCGCGATATCTCACTCTGCATTTTATTAATGCTTACTACAACTGCAATATCTGCGTCAGATATTCCCCTGCCTGCTTTTGATATTGACGGCATTTCCGGATGGAAGGAAAAATCATTCTCAGGTAAAACATCATATCGGACAGTCAACCTGGCAGACATACCTGCGCTCAAGGCCGAAAGCAAAGCGAGCGCCTCTGGCTTGTACCATGAACGACGCATCGATCTACACAAAACCCCCTGGCTCAATTGGCAATGGCGTATAGAAAACAGGTTGCCACCCGCAGATGAAAAATCCAAAGCTGGTGACGATTATTCTGCCAGGATATATGTGGTCATCGATGGCGGCCTGCTTCTGTGGAAGACGTTAGCCCTGTCATATACCTGGTCAAGTAATGCAGCCAGGGGTGATACCTGGGATAACGCCTTTGCCGGAAGCAACGTCAAAATGCTGGCGCTGCGTACCCGGGATGATGCAATTTCTCGCTGGTATACGGAAAAGCGCAATGTCTATGAAGATCTCAAGAAGCAGTTTGGCAAGACGATCCGCTATATCGATGCTGTTGCCGTGATGACGGATACCGACAACAGCGGGGGGCAGGCGGTCGCCTACTATGCGGACATCTTTTTCTCTCAACAGTAATGATCTGAATGATCCATGGGATTGCGAATGGGGGCTGAATTACCTGTTTTCACACGACGGGCTTTCGATTAGGACTTTACTGTACAAACCAGATGACCATTGGCAGTGTCACGACCGCTCCGAGCACCTGCAGCGTAATCAGGTTGGCCATCAACGGCGCATCACCTCCCATTTGTCTCGCCAGCACGAACGATGAAGCGGCCGTTGGTACGGCTGCAGCCAGCATGGCGACAGAGCGCGGTAAGCCTTCAACCCCGAACAGCAAGCAACCCGTATACATCAGGGCTGGCATCCCCAGCAGCCGCAACAGGGCGCCGAAGACGACCAGGCCGCGATGATCGGAAATGGCGCCGAGCCGGATGCCGGCGCCGACCGTCAACAGGCCGATTCCAAGTGCGCCACTGCCGATAATAGCGGTGGCATTAAAAAGCAGCGGCGTCAGACCCAGGCCGCTGATGTTGAGGAAGGCGCCCAGCGCACAGGCGATGATGAACGGGTTCTTCACCAGTTGCAGCAACACACCTCCAAGATCTCCTTCGGCGTCACCAAAATGCGCCAGCACCATGACATTGATGATATTCAACAGCGGAATGATAATAGCCATGGTGACCGCCATGTAGGCCACCCCCTCGTCTCCCAGTAGCAGGCCTGCAATCGACAGGGCGATAAAACCGTGCCATCGGGTTGCGCCCTGCACAAGACTGGTAAAAGAGGCGCGTGACACATTGAAGTAGCGTTGCAGCACAGGGTAGGTAAGCAACAGCAGTGCACTCATGGCAAGAATCGCGAACAGCAACGCAGCGGCAAATGATGTCAGATCTGTTGACACCAAATCCGTCATGGCCAGTGTCTTCACCAACAGCACCGGAAATAACACGAAATAACAAAGATCTTCCAGCCCATGCCAGGCAGCAGCACCGAGTACAGCGCGGTGGCGCAGAAAATAGCCAAGCGCAATCACCATGAATACCGGCAGCAGGGATGAGATGACGGGCAGCATGTTATTTTGAGAATCTTAGACGTTAATTTTGGGGAAGAGAAATCCTGACCTCAGGCACGCAGAGTTTCTACATCATATCTCAATATCTTTTCATCATGCGTGACCAGGAGATATTTCTCTATTCTGGCTTGTGCAATCAATAAATGATCAAACGGATCGTCATGATATAGAGGCAGCTCCGACACCGCAAGCGCATGTCGATCTTCTACCGGTAACGAGAGAATTCCATCCCGGTTCAAGCGGGCGGGAACAAATTGTTCGGGAGGCTCTGGCAAGGGGAGTTTACCAATCCGGTATTTGATAGCGATCTCCCATGCACTGGCGGCGGAAAAAAAGAGCTGGTTCTCCATGTCCGACATCAAATCAATAGTTTCAGCCGCTATTTTTTCAGGAGCAGTCAAACTCCATAGCCAGACATGCGTATCCAATAACAGATTCACGATTCAAACGTAGCCAGGACTTCAGCCGACAAAGGCGCATCAAAATCTTCCGGCACATCGAACAGACCACTATCCTTACCAAATTGACGCTTCCTAACGCCTGAAGAATAGGGTATCAGACGTGCGACAGGAGTACCGGATTTTGCAATGATGACCTCTTCACCTTTGCTTACTCGCTCTAACAACTTTGAAAAGTGGGTTTTCGCTTCATGAACATTCGTGGTTTGCATTATCCACCCCATATATAACTTAGTCACAAGTTTAGTTGACTAAGTCTACCCTGTAAAGTAGATTTATATTAGTAGTATTTTGGGGACACGATACTTATTTTGCATTCTGGGGACGCGATATTTATTTAAAGGCTTGCCACTCACACTCCGGCCCGCCACAAGCGGCACTGATCGGTCAGCAGTCGCCTCAGTAGCGTTGGCGCCTCGCGCATCGCCTCCTCCAGGGCCATCGGGCCGGGCACGATGCTGGTGACGCTGGTGACACCCGCCTGATAGAGTTCATCCAGCTCGCCGCTAACCGTGCCGGCGATAACAAACACCGGAATCGAATGCACCGCCGCCATCCCGGCAATGCGGCCAACCAGCTTGCCCTGCACGCTCTGGGAATCGACCTGACCCTCGCCTGTGACCAGCAAATGCCAGCGGCCAGCGGCGAGAAGCTGTTGCAATTGGTAGGTATCAGAGATGACCTCGAAGCCGCTGCGTAGTGACGCGCCGAGATAGCTGAGAAAGCCAAAGCCCATGCCACCGGCGGCTCCTGCACCCTCATCGCCACGGTGATCGCGACCTACAGCCGCGGTGGTAATGTCAGCAAACTGGCTCAGACCCTGCTCCAGTCGTTCCAACCCGGCCTGATCAGCACCCTTTTGCGGACCGTAGACAGCGGTCGCCCCACGCTCACCCAGCAGCGGGTTGGTGACATCCGAGGCGATAGTGAAACGCACGCCGGCAAGCCTGCCATCAGCACCTCCCACCTCTGCCGAGACGATACGGTTCAACGCCTCCGCTACCGGCGGCACCAGCCGGCCATCGGCATCCTGGAAATGGATGCCCAGTGCCTGCAATGCACCCATGCCGCCATCATTGGTCGCAGAACCACCCAGACCAAGGATGATATGACTGGCCCCCTGACCAATCGCCGCCAGGATCAGTTCACCCGTACCGTAGGAACCGGCCAGCAGCGGATTACGCTGCGCGGCCGGCACCAACGGCAGACCGGAGGCCTGCGCCATCTCCACCACCGCAGTACTGCCATCGCCGAGCAGTCCATAAGCGGCCTGTACCTGCTCACCCATCGGCCCACGCACCGTGACCGTCAGCATGCGCCCACCGGTGCCGCGCACCAACGCCTCGGCGGTGCCTTCACCTCCATCGGCCATCGGCAGACCAACCACCTCGCAGCCCGGGATGCCGTCGCTGAATACCTGCTCGGCAATAGCGCAGAACTCCGGCGCGTCGATACTGCCCTTGAACGAGTCGGGCGCGACCAGGATACGGACAGGCTCAGTCATTACAGCATCACCAGTGACATCACCCACACGACCGCGCGGTCAGTCCCCGCACCAGCGTCGCCATGTTCATGGCCCGATAGGCCACGCTGACCTCCATCTTGCTGAACTGCACCACCACCCAAAAAAAGCTGTCATTGGCATGCGACACTGTCATCGACGATGGCCATCGGCGCCAAAACCAATCCCGTAAGAGGCCATCAGCAGCACGATGAACGGATGCCATTCCAACACCGAGGTGGCAATGACGATAAAGGCCACTGCGAACAGCACGGTTAGCGGATGTGTAACTTCACCCATGAATTCCTCCGAAAAATATTGTTGTTATGACTTCCAAAATTCGGGGAACACGATACTTATTTATCTCGATGATCTCAATGTTTCGATCCAGGTTTCTGTTTTCTCAAATCCCGACCTAATATCCGCCCCACCATCTCAACGAATGCCTCGCTGCCAAGAGGTCTTCCAGTGCGCTCGTGACATGCAATATCCACATTTGTTTGTAGCATCGATTCTTCTACGCCTAGTTGACATGATGCTGTTAGCCACAACAATCACTTCTCCCACTCCTTTACGGGTATTTTGAAACCGTTGCGTAGAGATTTACACATTCCACAGCTTTATTCAAGGAGTCATAGCACATCGCTGAGAAATGAGGCCGCCACGCTGGTGTCCACCAAAACGACCGACGACCCTGCCCAGGACGGCCGCCTGCACCATACATAGTTGCAAGCGAACTGATGGCATTGGTGTTGCCAGTGTTGTTGGACCAGTAGAAGCCCTTCTCGATCACCCTGGAATCAAGGGCAATGCGGTCGGTTTCCAAGGGTTGGTTCACTTTATCATGTCTCAACTGCCACAAAATGAGGTGGTTGAAGAAGCGCTCAGGAAAGAGGTAAAGCTTATACCAGAAATCGTAATACGAGAACTTGTAGCGAACGCGCTCATCCACCAAGACTTCACGATCAGTGGTACATCAATGATGGTTGAAATCTATACGGATCGTATAGAAATATCGAACCCTGGTGAACCGATTGTTCCCGTAGAACGATTTATTGATGGATATGAATCACGCAATGAGGATCTTGCCAGAGTGATGCGGCGAATGGGTATCTGCGAAGAAAAAAGCAGTGGGATTGACAGAGTGATCCATGAAACCGAAGTTTATCAGTTGCCAGTCCCTGATTTCCGGGCAGGGCACCGTCGAACTATAGTCACGATTTATGGCCCCAGAGACTTCGAGCAAATGGATCGAGGTGATCGGACCAGGGTCTGCTATCGGCATTATACATTGAAGTGGGTCATGTCAGAAGGGATGACCAACCAGTCATTACGTGTACGGTTTGGCTTGCCTGAAACCAAATGCGCCATTGTCTCGCAAGTGATTGCCGCCACGATGGAAGCCAGGCTGATAAAACCAGACGAGAAAGTAGGCGCATCGCGACGATTTGCCCGTTATCTGCCGTTTTGGGCTTGATCTTATTTAAGGGAATGACGTTTTAATGAGGGTAGCCAGCATAAATTACCATTAAAAAACAATTAGTTGTTTATTTAAGCGTTTGCCATTTAACCCATAAAAAAGGGGTGGCCAAACGGCCACCCCTTAACCTCTGCAAAGGAGAGAACGTATTAAACCACATTATGCGGTGCAAAGGAGATGTGAGTAAACTCTTTCTTGTACTTTGTCTCTCCAATCTTCTTGATTCTGGAGACACCCATCTTGTAGTTGTAGTTGCCGCTGATCTGATCCGGCACCCTGCCCTGCAGGACATTGGAGGGTTGATCGGCAATGATGAAGTAGGAGTAGATGACACCCTTCTTCACGTGCGGCGTGACAATCGCCGTCGCCTTGACAGCCGCTTTGCCCTTAGCGCGGGCAGTAGCCTTGATCATGTGGTAACACCTAACAATACTGACGCGCTGTGTTAGTATACCTCTATGATTAAGACGTTCGCCAACAAAGAAACCGCCGCACTGTTTGCCGGGCGCAATGTACGGAAATATTCACAGGATTTGATGCGAGCGGGAATGCGTAAGCTCAAGCAGTTGGACCTGGCGCAATCTGTTGAGGATATGCGCAACCCTCCGGGCAACAAACTGGAGCAGCTTTCAGGGAATAGGGCCGGGCAGTACAGCATCCGCATCAACCGGCAATGGCGGATTTGTTTTCAATGGCGTGACAGCCACGCTTATGAGGTTGAGATAGTTGACTATCACTGAGGTGCAAGATGACGATTAACAGAAACGAATTGAACGGGATGGACTTCTCCGATGTAGCTGACATCGGTGTCATGCAGCCTGTCTCTCCAGGAGAGATGCTACTCGAAGAGTTCCTGAAGCCGCTTGGATGGTCCCAGTACCGACTGGCCAAGGAAATCCAGGTGCCTCAAGGCAGAATTGGTGAAATTATCGCCGGTAAGAGGGCGGTGTCATCAAATACGGACCTGCGTCTGTGCAGGCTGTTTGGACTCTCTGACGGCTGGTGGCTGCGGTTGCAGGCCGACTACGATGTCGCCATAGCAAAGCCTGGCATGGCGGACGTTCTAGAGAAGATCACGCCAGTTTCTCACTGAAGCCCGCCTATTGATGCGGCTTGAGAACAAGGAGCATAAAACACCCTTTTCACCGAAACCAAGAAGTTTCGATCAGCCTCAAAGTCTTGAAATCTTCCTCAGAACCACATCATGGTGGATGCGGCAAAAAAGACGCCTTATCCCCCCTACAACATGCTGCCGTCCCCATAAAAAAGGGGTGGCCGGATGGCCACCCCTTAAAGCTCCGCAAAGGAGGGTATTAAACTACATTACGCGGTGCAAAGGACATGTGAGTAAACTCTTTCTTGTACTTTGTCTCTCCAATTTTCTTGATTCTGGAGACACCCATCTTATAGTTGTAGTTGCCGCTGATCTGATCCGGCACCCTGCCCTGCAGTACATTCGAGGGTTGATCAGCGATGATGAAGTAGGAGTAGATGACCCCTTTCTTCACGTGCGGGGTAACGATCGCCGTCGCCTCGACAGCCGCCTTGTCCAACTCGATCCAGCCGTTCTTCATCAACTCCGCGAAGTTGAAGTCGGAACCGTGCACACCCTTGATGGTCTGCTTGAAGGCCGGCACGCGATCCGAATAGAGCATCACCTTATCACCTGACTCGATGCCGCGGGAAGCCGCATCATCAGGATGAATCTCGGTGAAGTTGCCGGGCCAGCGCTGTGCGATATAGGCGCGACGGTCGACATCATCGAAACCGGACTGCCAGATCTCGTTGATGCGGCCGTTGGTGTGCCACAACTCATCGTCCTTGGGCTTCATCCACTCCCAGTAGTCTGAAAACAGGCTCCAGGGATGTTTTTGCAGATTGACTTTACCTGTCTGGGTGTTGAAATGGGTCATTTTCTTGTTGACCATATTCGCGCCCTGGGTGCGGCCTTCCGCCACCAATTTTTCTTGTGTGTACTCGGTATTGTGCAGCCGCTCACTCCCCATCAACTCGCCTGTCTTGTAGTTGTAGAAGGCAGGCCCCTGGATACCGGTGGTGCCGAGTTCGCGCAGCTTCTCATGCAGGGTCTTGCCTTCCGCGTGAGCGGCGACCTTGACCATGTGATAGGACTTGCGATTGCCGCGGCTGTAGCGGGAGGACTCTTCGCACACTTCGTTGGAGTTCTTCCAGTCGAAGCCATCGAAGCCCATGCGCTTGCCCAGTTCGGCAAATATCCACCAGTCAGGCTTGGAATCGCCCGGTGCATCGTAGAACTTGGAGTAGAGACGGATGCGGCGCTCACCATTGGCGCGCACGAAGTCCTCCTCACCCCAGGTGGCGGCAGGCAGCACGATGTCTGCAAACTTGGCGCCGATAGGATCACGCAGGTAGATATCCTGATTCAGCACCACGGTGCCGCCGGAGTCCATACGCTTCTTCAGTGTCGCAACGATCTCAGCACGGTCGGATGACTTCACCTGGTTGGGATTGTTGGTGACCAGCTCTTCGAACTTGTCATTGAGCCCCTGGGAGCCGCACATCGCCTGAATCCAGGTGGTGCCGACGACATGTGCAAAACGCGTGTTGCCTGAGTAGAAGTAACGATCACAGTCCAGCGCCTGACGACGACGTCCCGGACGCTTCTGCGCAGACTTGTTGCGCGGATAACCGCCACCGCTGGTGCCGCCGCGCTGGTGTCCGCCAAAACGGCCTACAACCTGCCCCGGACGTCCGCCTGCTCCACAGATGGTGGCCAGCGAACTGATGGCGTTGGTGTTGCCGGTGTTGTTGGACCAGTAGAAACCTTTCTCGATACCCAGTGAAGTTTTGGGACGCGTACCGTCCGCCTTGGGCTTGGCCAGCCACTCGGCAGCCTGGAGGATATTCTCAACAGGGATGTTGGCAATTTCTGCAGCAACCTTGGGGTCATACTCTTTCTGCTCGAGATTCCATTTCTTGTAGTCCTCGAAACCCTTGGTCTGGAACTTGCCCCAGGTGGTGCGCCACTGCCAGGGAGTGTTGCGCGTACCCTGGCCGAAACCGGAACTGGACTCCCACTTGTTGTTGACCCACTTCTTGATCCATTCAGAATCTTCCCAGCCGTTCTCCATGATGACGCGGGCAATCGCACCCAGCACGGGGGTGTCGGTACCCGGATCGATCTGTAAAAAGAGCGCATTGCCCTTGCTCCTGGCGTAGGCAAGACCGGCTGTTTCACGGATATTCAACCAGATGGTTCTTTGCCCTGAATCGATCGCCGGCTTCATGAACTGGTTGAAGATCATGGTCTTGGTTTCGTAGGGATCGGTGCCGCAAATCATCAGTACTTCCGCATCCCCCCAGTCCTTGTATGCAGGACCAAAGTTATCGAAGCCCGCATCGCGGAAACCCGGCGTCGAAGTGACATTGGCCGGAGTATCGTGCATGGTCCAGTTGGCAGTCTTCATGCTGCGGCGCGCAAACTTGGAGCCGGCATAGGTGTTTTCCACAAACTGATAGGAGTAGATCTTCATACCGTAGGCGTTGGCGCCAAATTTATCGACCGTGTACTTCATCAGATCCGTCGCCACGTCCAGAGCCAGGTCCCATGAGACCGGCTGCAAAGCACCGTTGATACGGATCATGGGAGACAGCATGCGGTCACTGGTGGGCTTGTCGGGGTTGTAGCACTTCTGCGCAATGGTGCCGCCGCGGATCGAGGAGTCGCCGCCGAAGTTGACCGCCTTGGAGTCCTTGTCAGGGATGACAATGACATTGTGGGCTTTGCCTTCGTGCATCACCACGTTGTGCTGCGTCGGCGCAACCCATGCCTGCAGTGCGCCTGTCGGAAAGTCGATATTGAAGGCATTCTCTGCAGCCTTGGGACCGCCATCCGCAGTACCCGCGGGCCAGCGATAAACCTTGTAGCCGCAGGCCACGATGCAGTAGTCACAACAGGTGGTCAATACTTCCGCGCTCTTTGGAGGCAGCGGAGTCTTGTCCTGGGGAATATAGTCTTTAGTTACCATTATGTTTTCTCCTAAGATTCCATCAGGTTTTCGTTACGGCCATACAACAGCCCCATCACACCAACGGCGTAAATATCATCGCCATCCAGTTCCAGCAATACCTGAGGAATACTCTGGTAAGCCTGGCCCGAGACGATGATGCCATGCCGGGTCAGGTCATAGGTGGAGAGGTGCAAGGGGCACTGTCCCAGTACACGATGTTCACCAACAGCCTGGTATTTGCCATTCATCGGCCCGCCCTGATGCGTGCAGAGGTAGCTGAACGCCACCACATCACGCTGCTTGCCAACGCCGCCGCCGGCTTTTGCTCCATCCATCTTGACGACGAAGCACTGGGAGTTTTGACCATCATCCGGATAATTGAAATCCAGCGGCTGATTCTCTTTCAACTCACTCAGCTTGGCTATGAGCATGCGTGGATAGGTCACCACACGCGCCTTGGCGTTGGCCTCGCCAGGCAACAGACTGATTGAAATGGTGCTGGCTGCAATGGCCGCGCTGCCTGAATACATCAGGAACTGACGACGATTGAGCATGCATTTACCATGGTCTGCCGCAGTCTCGTCTTTTTTGGTCTCTTTTCTGATTAAGTTACTCATTATTTTGCCTCCTGTGCGGCTTCCAATTCAGCCTTGGTGAACAGAGGTGCATAGGGTGGTTGCTTAGGCTTCTCCATCGTGATCTCAGGACCAGAGAAGGTGCCAAGGAATGCCACCAGATCTTCTTTCTCCTCGTCGCTCAAACCAAGCGGCTTGATGAGTTTGGATTTGTTTTCGGGAAACAGCGTGGTGCGCCCCTCCTCGTCAAAGCCACCGGCATTATAGAAATCAACAACCTCTTCGAGGGTGTAAAAAACACCGTTATGCATGTAGGGCGCAGTGTATTCGATGTAGCGCAGCGGCGCAGTGCGGAACTTGCCCCGATCCCACTTGTTTTTGGAGCGATAGTAGAAACCCCAGTCTGATTTGGCGCTGCGATACCCCTCTTCGGTCTGCCCCTTGGCATACTGTTCGAAGCGGAAGGTCACCTGTGCCAGGCCATCCTCCTCCCATCGCTTATTGGGTGGGATACCGATATTGTGATAGTCGAGGTCTGTCGTCAGCGAGCCATTGTGACAGTTGATGCAGCCGGCCTTACCGTTGAACAGTTCCATACCACGCACCTGCTGCTCATCCAGGACTGACTTGTCGCCCTTGAGATATTTATCCAGCGGCACTTCATACTCACCGGTGGTGTTCATGGTGCGTTCAAAAGCAGAAATAGCCAGCCACACATCATCGATCAGCGGCCATTCGGTGCCGAACACATCCTTGAAGCGCTTGCGGTATTCAGGAATCACCGCCATGCGCGCTTCCATGATGTCATCTTCACCGTTGCCTGCAACGCCGCCCTTGGCAGCCGCCTTTGCCTGCTTCTCATTGGAAGATGCCGAGCCTGCCCAGAACTGGCGCGGAAAATAGGCGCTGTTGATGATGGACTGACTGTTGCGCCAGTGCACTGTACCGGGATAACCCCGGGAGAAATCCTCGGCCCACGCCCAACCCTGGTCCGGCTCATGACAGGTGGAGCAGCCGGTGGAGGCGTCACCGCCTACGCGGGGATCGAAGAACAACATCTTGCCAAGCTCTACTTTTTCCGGAGTGGTCTTGTTATCCGGTGGAATGGGAGCTTCACCCAGCGGAGCCAAAGCTGGTGGAGCAGCCTTCGCCGTTCCTGCAGCACTCTTATCATTGGCCGCCTGCGCAATGCCGGCAGCCAACACAGTCGCAACTGCAGCAGCAACGAGGGTAGGAGTAATTTTGTTAACACTCATCATAATATCCTCGATTAGTTACGGACCTGCGTCCAGTTTTCGATGGCCTCGTACTTGGCCGGAAAGGGCTGATCCCAGACATATTCTGAACCGCTCAGTTCGTCGCCGGAAAGGGCCTCGAGAAATGCAATCAGGTCTTTCTTCTCCTGGTCGTTCAGGCCAAGCGGTTTCAGCTTGTCGCTCTTGTTGCTATCCTTGCCGCCGCCATTGTTATAGAACTCGACCACATCGGCCAGCGTTGCAATCATGCCGTTGTGCATGTAGGGCGAACTGTACTTGAGTTCGCGCAGCGAAGGCGTGATGAACTTGCCCATATCCTCATTCATCAGGGTGATATTGTAGTAGCCCGGATCGCGCTTCAGGTTCATGTAGTTGGGAATACCCTGGAACATGGTGAAGGCAATGAACGCCTGGTGGTTCATGGGATCCATGAAGACATCGAAGTTCTCGGGAACACCGGTGTTATGCGGTTGGCCATCGGAAAGCAGCGGACCATTGTGGCACTGAAAGCAGCCTGCCTTGCCTTCGAAAATATCCTTACCTTTTTTTGCGGAGTCAGACATCTTGCCCGCGTCAAACGCAGAGCCCTTGGAAGTCAGCGTCTTCAGATATTCAGGAATCGCCTTGCGCACGGAACCGTTGGACGGTTCGCCATAGCCGGCATCCTTGAACATCTTCACGTAGACGGGATCCTGCTTGACGCGCTCCTGCATGACACGCATATCCATGTTCATGATGTAATCTTCAGTGAGCATCTCACGCGTCATGTCATTCAGGTTGGTGCCGATTCTGCCGTCCCAGTTCCACACTTTTCGGTGCGCAACATTGACCAGCGATGAAGCGTTGCGGAAGTGACCGTTGCCGGGATAACCGGGCGACAATGCTTTTTCACTCGCATAGCCCTTGGCAGGCACATGACAATCAGCGCATGAAATAGCAGCATCGCCAGAGAGACGCTTATCGAAAAAGAGACGCTTTCCCAACTCGGCTTTCGCCTTGTCGATATCCAACTGCGGCAAGGGCCCGATATCGGGATTATCAGCAGCTTGCACAGCCGCTGCCAACCCAAGCCCCAGTGTAGCGGCCAGTATGGCGCGCCCTGTCGTGACTCGTACAACCATAGGATTTCCTCCAGATTTATAGTTACATTGCCAGTGTTCAAGCACTCGGATCTGATTACCCGAACCGCTCGACACACCGACAGCCTGCCCTATACATGCACGAAGCAGACCAACTTTTTAAGTTTTCAGCAATCCCTGCAAAAACCTTGTGGCAGTGGTGTTTTATTGATCTGGATCAATTGCCGGCAGTGGTGATGTTGAATAATTCGTTCCATTCAAATATTCAGGAGCATCGGATCGTTCAGAAACTGTGCCAACCCATCCTTGTAGGCGCCTCCCATAGGAAGAGGGATAGAGTGAAGGACTCACAGACACTATCACCATGTCTGCAAACTGTGTTGATGCCCATTGAACAAATCCTGAGTCAATGTGGTCAATGCACGCACCCACTGTGCGGTTCCGTTGCAGGCATCGTCTTTGCTGGAATTGGCGTCTTGATCACCTCCTAGATGACACATTTTACGCTCTCCCACATCACCGACAAAATACATGCCCGGTAGAGGACGCAAGGTCATGCCGCCCGGCGCTTTGCTCATGCGCATCAGAGAAGGCTGTTGGTTGCCCAGCATATCGAGTATCAGCTGCGGCAGTTGATAGACGGGAACATCGCCTACCTGCTGCGGGCCTTTTTGACCATCGATAATGATCAATGGAGTGGCTACCAGGGTGTGAAACATGTCTGCATCGAATTTTGAACGGTTATCAGCCAGCAGTCCACTGTCTGTAAATCCATCGAAGTTCGGTCCAAGAAAAGGGAGGTGATCGCCAAACAGAACGATCAATCCCTGCGGATCCCGTGCACGCAGAAGTTTTAGAAAGGCCATCAGTTCGCGTGATTTGTAATAGATAGTATTGGCGTAGTCCTGCACCATTTTGCTTCCACTGCTGGCTTCAATGACTGCAGGCCGCTGTGCATTCAGCGGATAGTCAAGGTGGCCAAAAATGGTCAGTATGTAGTTGAATACCGGCAGCCCGGCGTCGATCAGCGGGCCGGTTTTTTCCATGACCTGACGATACATTGAGCTGTCACTGAGAAAATCCCTGTTGATGTCATCGGATACAAAGTCGTTGATGGACCAGTAGGTGTCAAAACCGATCCTCTGATAGGCGTTGACACGGTTCCAGAATGCGGCAATATTCGGGTGAGATGCAATCGTACGGTAACCTTCACTGCCCAGCAATCGCGGCAGGCAGGGGACATCGTGGCGCAGCCCACCCTCGAAAAATACAGAATCTTCTGTTACCGGAAAGCCGCACAAAACCTCGAACTCGGTATTCGCAGTATAGCCACCGAAAACCGGGGAGAGCGCATGTGAATTACCTGTCTCACGCCACAGGACTCGAAACCCGGGATCCAACGGATCATCGGAGAATCCGGCAGCAGTCAATAAAGCAGGGTCCCAGAAAGATTCCAGCACGATGAGATGAACATTCCGCTGCGGCGTATTGTTTGCAGGTGGTGGAAGTGAATGCAGGGCGGGAATCGGCTGTAGTTTGGCCAGGGCAGTTTCAACCTCCTCAGCCGTAGGAGGATTTTTTCCATGTGCGAGATAGCGGGCTGTCTCCTGCGTCAAATGGATCAGCAGGCCGCGGTCTTCGAAGTTGCCGCGCTGATTCCACACAACATTTCCAAACCAGTCGTCCATGGCATGCACAACCGGAACAGGCGCTAGAATGACGGCAGCGGCTGTGATGCTGACACTACTCAGCAATATCCAGGTGCGTTTACGGCGCCAGGCAGTCATGGCCAGCAGCAGCAGCAAAGGAATCACCACGATTGCTATTATCGCAAACAATTGCCACCCTTCGAGCAACAGAAACAGGTTGCGTACGGCAAGAAAATCATCCGGCATAATTGGACCGCCAAGTACGGCGATTTTTCCGGCATTGCTTAGATGGATGACAGTCAGTATTACGGCAATGGTCGGTATATACCAGCGGAGATTCCTGGTAATGCCGTAGAGAATCGCGCCCAGAATCAGGTTGGCGACCAGGTCACGCGGGATGGCCTGATCATACAGAGAAACATTGAAAACCTGTTGAGTAATGAACTGCATCAGGCCGTACCAGAGCAAGACAAAGCCCATGGCAACTATCCATCTTATGATGCGTGATTCTGGAAATGATTGCGTTGACATGGGGTAACTGGAATCCTACAGGATGTTCCCGGAAGGCTGAACATCTGCAAGCCTACCGCATAGCAATGAGAGAGAAAAGTTGCAATGTGAGAGGTATAGCACAAATTATGCGACAGCTGGATGCTTTATTCGTACGCAATGGAGAGGAAAAAAAAGATTCCCCGTTTTTGACAACTCCTTTTTTAACAGGTGAACTCTGAAGAACTTGGACCTGTTAGGGATGAGGCAGAAATTAAAGTACCAAGATGTGCAGGATTTTTGTTTGTGGTTTTTGTTGCCGCGTCGGGCGCATAGTGAACTATGTAACCAAAGTGGCGGCGAAAACCACGGACAAAAAGACAAGCGAGATTGGTATTTTAATAAATGCCTCATCCCTTACCAGGGAGTTATGAGTGGATTGTAGTCAAACACAATAAAATATGCTGTGTCAGCATGCTTCTCATCTTCTGAAAGGAAAATACCTAGTACAAGAGTGCATAAGTATCTATCAACAGATACCCTCGAAAAGCCTCGTCATTCCGGCAGTCTTTTAGCCGGAACCCATGCGTATCGACCTGTAAGTGGTTGATTCTATGGATCCCGGCCTTCGCCGGGATGACGTATTTTGGCATTGGCCCTACTGCTAGATATTTAAGCATCGTTGTACTAGAAGGCAGGGGAATCTGATGAACATTACCAACTCAGTGAGTCAGCAACTGAGTGTCTTCTCGTGACATCAGTGGTCGTCCCTGACCAAGCCACGCAATCCTTTGATTCCCTGCGGTGGGGGATACTAAAGTGCCTGCTTAAGCAATCTCTGTGATTGGTTAGATGCATCCACAGTCCAGGTCAGGATTTTTACGACCGATTGCATCGAGTGAACTGGGCGTGTGTGACGGCATCGTATGCCCAATCTTATCACCTGCAAAAAGGTCGCTGTTTCCAGCATATGTTTCTGCAACAGGATCAACAGAATCCGTAGACACTGTCGTATAACCTTGGTAATTCGCGGTAAGATCAGGATTTTGGAAAACATCTTCCCAATCAGCTGTCGCTGTAGTAGCGACAAGCATTAATGCTGCTGCTAGTATGGTTTTCATGGATCAATCTCCTATGTGTTTGAAGAAGGGCAATTCATCACCCTTACCTTATATATAGACAATAAAAACAAGAAAGACAATCTAAATGCGAATTAATTAGTAAGATATTGTGGAATTATGCAATATGAAGATCTCCGGCAATAATCAGCAACTTCGGACAAGATGGGTGAAATCAGATGCATTGTCGCTTACATCGATGAATATCTTGAGATTACAGAGATGTGTGAATGCTCCTGAAAGCAAATTACCTCGCTTTTCTGTGTGAGCTTTTTCATCAGTCGCGACCTCAAGTATCTGAAAAATTGAGCACTAATATCCTGCAGGTGATGTATCCAATAACAAGTCACTCTTGATGATTTTGTTTTCTCGTCTATGCTTTATTTATGTCAGTAGAGATAGGGAAGTGGTTAACTTGGTGAAGTTTGGCGCACCTGTTGGGAGATAGTCTGCTTCGCTGTTTGCTGCCGCTGAAGCGAAGCATTGGGCGATATCCCGTTATCACATCTCACTTAACCATAGCGAGGAGAGTCTGATGAACATCACGAACAAGGAGTCAGGGACAAATGTCCATGAAATTGCAGATGATATCTATCGCATCAATACCCCGATCGAGATCCCGGGTGCTGGGGGATTTTCGTTCAACCAATACCTTATCGTGGATGATGAGCCGCTGCTCTTCCACACCGGCCTTCGAAAGATGTTTCCGCTGGTGCGTGAAGCAGTGGCGAGCGTAATTCCGGTCAAGAAGCTTCGCTATATCGGCTTTTCCCATGTGGAAGCCGACGAATGCGGCTCGCTCAACGAATGGCTTGCCGCCGCACCGGAGTCTGTGCCACTGTGCGGCGTTGTTGCAGCGATGGTGTCAATCAGAGATCTTGCTGATCGTGAACCCCGTGCGCTCGCTGACGGAGAACTGCTTTCTCTGGGCAGGCACTCGGTACGTTGGTTCGACACTCCACATCTGCCGCACGCCTGGGAATGTGGCTTTCTGTTGGAAGAACAAACCTCCACGTTGCTATGCGGCGACTTGTTCACGCAAGGAGGCTCCGATCTTCCGCCAATTACGGAATCGGACATTCTTGGGCCGAGCGAAGCTTTCCGCAAACAGATGGACTACTTCTCTCATACGAAGAACGCCCGTGCGATGCTTGAGAGGTTAGCCTCGACTAACCCAACGACACTCGCATGCATGCATGGCAGCGCATGGCGGGGAAATGGCGCCAAACTGCTGCGCGCCCTTGCCGACGAGCTATCTGCATAATTTACTTGCCTCATTGCATCAACATCGGATGTAGATCCCGGAAAATGGATGGGAGAAATGATAATAACGCTTCGACGCTTTTATCCCAAAGATGGATTTTCATTCCTCATTGGCGCATATCATCTAACGGTGTGATCTATTGATACCTGAATATGTGCGCTCAGCCGGTTATGATTATATGTGCTGATCCCAATACGGGTTATCTCCAAACCTGCTGACAAGAAAATCGATTAACAGCCTCGCGCGTTGCGGCAGATAGCGTGTTTGCGGATAGACTGCATAGGCATTGATCGAAGGGATCCTGTAGTCCGGAAGCACTTGAACCAGATCACCTTTTGCCAACGCCTCCCATGAGATGAATGTCGGTGAAATGAAAATGCCATGATCTGCGATGCCCATATCACGCAAAAACTCGCCATTATTGGCGATGAGCTTCGCCTCCGGATGAACGATGTGCTCCCGTCCCTCAGCATCCACAAGTTTCCATGGCAATATGGAGCCGGAGCTGTCGTAGCTCAGCAACCGGTGTTTTTTCAGATCTTCAAGCGTCCGCGGTGAGCCCTGTTGTTTCAGGTAGTTCGGGCTGGCGCAGAGCCTCAGTCTGATCGGGGTGATTCTGCGTGCCTTGAGGGTCGAATCCTTGAGGTCAGCGATGCGAAAAGCCAGATCCACTCCCTCCTGCACCAGGTCGACTTGCCGATCAGAAAAATTGATGTGGATAGTGAGATCCGGATGTTTACGAGCGAAAATATCGATTGCCGGAGTCAGGTGGGAGAGCCCGAATGAGAGTGGCGCCGCAAGCCGCAGAGCACCCGCCAGGGCGTCATCGTTACCGGTGGTTATCGCATTCAACTCTGCAACCTCGTCAATGACCCTCAGTGAGCGTTCATAATAGTGTTGACCGGCATCCGTCAGGCTGGAGCGACGTGTGGTACGCTTCAGCAATGTTGTTCCCAGACGTGCTTCCAGTGTGCTCAGACGCCGACTGACAGCTGACTTTGCCACCCCCAGCTGATCGGCGGCATGACTGATCCCGCCAGCCTCAACTACGCATACAAACGCCTGCATATCTTCTAACTGTCCCATGTTAATTGTTCTAATTTTGTTAATAATGTTTTCGCATTATCACTGTTTATTGATGCCTCATCAACAATTAAGCTCACTCCATGAGGTAAACAACTCAGGAGACAATCATGCATACAGCAGAGACTCACACCACAATGACCCGCGAGCTCATCAAAACCACAGCCGGCATTCCTGCAACAGACGGGGCTGGAGTCGAGATGACCCGTATCATCGGAACGCCTGATCTGAATATGCTCGACCCGTTCCTGCTGCTGGATAGCTTTGAATCCGACCAGCCGCAGGATTATATCGGTGGCTTTCCAGACCACCCGCATCGAGGCTTCGAGACGGTGACTTATCTACTGGAAGGCCGCATGCGCCACAAGGACAGCGCCGGCAACGAAGGCGTCATTGAAGCGAACGGCGTACAGTGGATGACGGCAGGCAAAGGCATAGTCCATTCAGAAATGCCGGAACAGGAAGATGGCCTGCTGATGGGATTCCAACTGTGGGTCAACCTGCCCAAAGCGGATAAAATGACCGAACCGGCTTATCAAGGGTTTGCTGGTACGGAGATCCCGCTCGAGCAGCATAATAATGGTACGCTGGTGCGTGTGATTACCGGGCGGACTGATGAGGGGACTGTCGGACCGGTAGTCAACAACTTCGTCAGGCCAACCTACCTGGACATTGCATTGCCGGCTGGTGTAGTGTTTGAGCAGTCGCTGGACTACTCTGACAACGTATTCATCTTTGTCATAGAAGGCGACGTGAAGGTGGGCGAAAAATTGCAATCACTCGGGAAAAGGAGGCTGGGTATCCTCAGTGGTGGTGAAAGGGTTGCGATAACTGCAGGGAGTAGTGACAGCCGTTTCCTGCTGGTAGCCGGACAGCCGCTCAATGAGCCGGTAGCCCGTGGTGGCCCCTTTGTCATGAATACGCAGCAAGAGGTTTTGCAGGCATTTGATGACTTCAGAAATAACCGCTTTTAAATCCCCAAACGAACCCATAAAATCGTATTTCACAGATTGTCGTTGAGGCAGAAGCCAAGCCTGCAAATGAATCATTTCTTAAACAAGGAGAAGATCATGACGAATCCCGTCATCGCCGATAATAAACCAACACCTGTCGAGCTCAACGCCGATACAGAATACCACTGGTGCGCCTGCGGCCGTTCGAACAACCAGCCTTTCTGTGATGGCTCGCACCGTGGCACCAGCCTCACGCCAGTGGCTTTCAAACCGGATGCATCGGGGGAAGCCTGGCTGTGCATGTGCAAACACACCGGCACTCCTCCCTACTGCGATGGCACCCATGCAAGGTTGACAAAAGAGCAGCTGCACAAGGGCCAGGCTGTAGAGTCTCCATCTCCACAGGATGTTGAACCAACAGCGGAAGAGCCAACGGTAAAACGCATCCATGACATGGCCCGCTACGGGCTCTCAAAAGTCGGTGAGCATGGTGAGATCGTTGCAATGGGTGTGCCCCGCAGCGAACTGCCGCACTGGGATGATATCCAAATACTGGCGGCACAACTCGCGACTCGGCCGTTAATGGAGCATGACGCTGTCGGCAGTGAGCTGATTATCGGCCCGAATGCGAACAAACCACTGTTGCTGGACATTCCCCTGTTTGTGTCAGACATGAGCTTCGGCTCCTTGTCGCCAGAAGCAAAAATGGCGCTTGCAGGTGGCGCCGAATTAGCGGGAACAGGCATCTGCTCTGGTGAAGGCGGCATGATGCCGGAAGAGCAGCAGGCCAACAGCCGTTATTTCTATGAACTGGCTACAGCTATGTTCGGTTACAACGAAGAACAGCTCACAAAAGTACAGGCCTTCCATTTCAAGGGAGGTCAGGCAGCCAAGACTGGCATCGGTGGTCACTTGCCGGGCGCAAAAGTGTCAGCCCAAATTGCCGAGGTACGAGGTTTGCAGCCGGGGCAGGATGCCATATCGCCGCCAACTTTTGCCGACTTGCAAACACCGGCGGATTACAAACGCTTTTCAGACCGGGTGCGCGAGATCTCGGGCGGTATTCCCATCGGATTTAAAATTTCAGCCAATCACATTGAGAAGGATATCGATTTTGTGCTCGCTGCCGGTGTCGATTACATCATCCTCGATGGCCGTGGCGGCGCATCGGGCGCAACGCCGCGTATCTTCAGGGACAATATTTCAGTACCCACGATACCCGCGCTTGCACGCGCACGTCGTCATCTCGATAGTTGCGGTCGGCATGATATTACCTTGATAATCACCGGCGGGTTGCGCATGCCTGAAGATTTCATCAAGGCCTTGGCGATGGGTGCAGATGGCGTCGCACTGGCAAACAGCGCCATTCAGGCTGTTGGTTGTGTGGCAGCGCGTATATGCAATACCAATAACTGTCCGTCAGGCATCGCGACACAAAAACCGGAACTCAGGGCGCGACTGAACATCGACGAGTCAGTCCGGCGTCTGGCAAGGTTTTTTGAAGCCAGTGTTGATCTGATGAAGCTCATGGCGCGTGGCTGCGGCCACAACCACCTCAATCGTTTTAACCGTGACGACATCACGTCGTGGAAAAAAGAGGTTGCAGAACTGGCGGGGATTCACTTCGCCGGACCACGGTAATTGTCATTTCCATCGAACATCTGAATATTCCATTGACTGCAAAGAACGCATCACCCTGATGATGAAAATGACTGTTATGGAGCATCTCCAGCCAATTGCTGAATCAGCAGTCTGAGCAGATTTTGGGGGTGCAGTGAACGGCAGGTCAATACTCTAACCAGACATTCAGATTGCCAAAGCACACGTCGGCCATGTGATTATCATTATCATTGACAAGTCACATTTCTAAGCTACACTCCATTAACGATTAAATCACTTGAATTAATCGTATAACGATAAATACTCATATTTTTATTGATGATTCGGAGGATTGTCGTTAAGGAGGTGCCTGGTTAGACCAATCAATCGATTTACGGGCATCAGACTGTGCGAATAACTATGCAAAAGCACAGTTTCCAAAACTAATAAGAGGAGAATATTATGTCTGAGAAACTCGTACGAAAATCACTCGATACACCCGATGAAACACGCCCCTTCAAAGGTAGCAAGGGGAAGGCTGAGATCGTTACTGTCGGAGGCGTCACACTGGGGAGGAGCACCTTTGAACCGGGGTGGGTGTGGAAGCAGCACGTCCAACCCATCGCCGGAACGCCTTCCTGTCAGGCTGCGCACACAGGTTACGTTATGCAGGGACGCATGTTTGTAAAAATGGATGATGGCTCAGAGGAGGAATTTGGTCCCGGAGATGCGTTCTACATGCCGCCCGGACACGATGCCTGGATTGTGGGTGACGAGCCATGTGTATTGATCGATGTCACTGGTTTTGGCGAGTACGCAAAGCCTTCATAGCATGTACTTCTAACCAAAATAATGAACTTTGAGAGAGAGGCTGGCATCCACCGCTTTGCATGTGGTCGTCTAGCTTTTACAAAGAATTTCATCAGTGATATTCCATTAACATAGTAACTGTCTAATAACCCTGTTAGATTCAAAGATATATAAAAGGAAATAGTAAAATGACTAAGATAGCAATTATTCAGGAATCTCCAGTTTTACTAGATCGAAAAAAAACGATAGAAAAGGCTGTTCAATTAATCGATCAAGCTGCTTCATCTGGCGCAGAGTTAGTCGTTTTTCCTGAGGCATACATTTCAGGTTATCCTGCGTGGATATGGCGACTACGTCCCGGTGGTGACTGGGGAACAAGTGAGAATCTTCATTCTCGTTTATTGGATAGTGCTGTTGATATTGATAGCGGCGATCTCAAACTCCTTTGTGATTCTGCAAAGAAAAATAAAATCACTATAGTCTGTGGCTTAAATGAGCGAGATAGCACATTAAGCAAAGCAACGCTTTACAACACAGTCGTAATAATTGGAAAAGAAGGAGATATTCTAAATCGGCATCGAAAATTAATGCCGACTAACCCCGAACGAATGGTATGGGGCTTTGGTGATGGCTCTGGTCTAAACGTTGTAGACACCCCGGCAGGAAGAGTTGGAACACTATTGTGTTGGGAAAATTACATGCCTTTAGCCAGGTACACTCTCTATTCACAGGGCGTCGAAATTTATGTGGCACCCACATACGATAGCGGAAACGAATGGTTAGGAACAATGCAGCACATTGCCCGCGAGGGGCGTTGTTGGGTGATATGTAGTGGCGTTGCCATCACAAATAGTGACATCCCTAATGACTTTCCGGATAGAGAAACTTTGTACCCTGCTTCAGAAGAATGGATAAATCCTGGAGATTCTGTAGTAGTCGCACCGGGCGGAGAGATTGTAGCGGGTCCTATGCGTAAGGAAAAAGGCATCCTTTTCGCAGAAGTGGACTCTAAACGTGTTGGTATATCAAAACGAGACCTTGATGTTACAGGGCATTATTCCAGACCGGATATTTTTACTCTCAGTGTTGATACTCAACCACAAAGCCCGATTAAGTTTAAATAAATATGAAATCTAAAATCGGTCAACCAGACTACCAATCTTGCCGCTTCGCTACAAGGTCGGTAGCCGGTTACCTCAATCGTTAATGATGATATATGAATGTCTCCTCTGTCCTGCCGTTCAATCATTGAGCAAAAGAGCAGCTTGAAGGGGGGGCCGTGATGATAGTCACTCCCTGATGAAATCAAGACCTACTTGCCGACCGTTTCTTTACCTTCGCCTCCTAATAGGGTGGCAAAGTAACCGATAACAAGACCGATAATAGCTCCCTCAGCAGTGAACCAGAAGGGGGACGACATCATGCATTCTTCTCCAAATAGAGACAGCATCATCTGCTGCATTGTGTCGTAAGCAAAAAATGTCAGAACAAAATTCATCCAGGCCCCGATGAGAGGGGCACGGAACCACCAGGGAAAGGGAAGTTTCAGGACCGGATGCCAGGTAAATACCCCAAATACACCTATGATAGCTCCCACTGTGGTGTACCATAATAAAATACCCCAGCGGATCAGCCAGCCAGCCTCAGGAAAAAAGAAGGGCAACAGTAGGAATCCCGCGAACCCGAAAAGAAAGCCAATGAGTTTCCCGACCGCAATACGTGTTATCAGTGAAGGTTTACCGAACACAGGGATCTCCCAGTTTGAAATGACCAAAGCTTCATATAGGAAGTATAGGACGGAGTCATAAGGTTAGCTATCCTAAAATCATCCAACAATTGCATAGGTTCTTTTTTTAACCGCTGTGGAGCAGCTATCGCTATTCTCTGAATCGTCGGTTTGAGTAGATTTGGAGGAGTGCAGCGAATGGCTGCAGCGTACTCAAAGCAGACATTCCAACCTAATACTGAAAAAGTTATTTCAAAGTAATTGCGTCTTGAAAAAATGACTCAGCTTCAGCGGGTCACTTTGAAATAGGGAGGTTCTTTTTTCCATGAG
>JAQYVP010000079.1 GCA_030145485.1 Chromatiales bacterium | reverse complement strand
CAGCTTCAAGCCCTTGATTATTAACGATTTTTTCATCCATTCATTCACTGATCGCCGCCGCCAAACCCAGCTCATTCAATGAAGGCGAGCTCAACTCAAAAATCAGATGCCGCGTATCCTGAATCGCCTTCAACAATGATTGGGAGACGGCATCAAACTGTGCATTCTGCACATCACTCTTCGGTATTCCCTTGCACGCTGCCGCCAGCTGCATGCGCGCCAAGGCCAGCGACTGACCAATATGATCGTGCAGATCTTCAGCGATACGCCGGCGCTCCTGCTCCTCGGACAGGGTCAGCTGAACGGCCAGTGACTTGAGCCTTTGCTGGTACTGCTGCAGCTTTTCATCCGCCCGCCTCTGCTCGGTGATGTCCAGGAAAGCGCCAAGCAAACCCGTCACACTCCCCTTGTCGTCCAGAACGGGGGTCTTGATGATAGCGATCCACGCTCTCTTCCCGTCCCGCTCGTACTGCTCTTCCAGCATCTCGGTTTGTCCTGATTCCAGGACGCGATTGTCATCGCCCTGTACTTATCGGCGAGTTCCCGAGGGAAAAAATCGTAGTCCGTTTTTCCCGCGATCTTCTCCGGCATGATTCCCAGGTCGCGGGCGTAGTTACTGTTGCAGGAGATATAGGTGGAGTGTCTGTCCTTGAGGAATATCTTTTGCGGAAGGTTCTCGAGCAGCGTTCTGTACTTGCTCTCGCTTATGAGCAATTTTTCCCCAACCAGCTTATGTTCGGCAATTTCAAACTCTAACAATAGGTTGGCAGCACTGAGCTCAGCTGTACGATTTTGCACCTGTTTTTTTAAACTTTTTGTCCACAAGAGAAACAGCAACAGGGTGCCTGAGACGGCTATGGCAACAATCAAAACCCATGTCCAGACAAACGCTGGACTGATGCCGTGATCAAACTTGACCGAAGACCATTTGTTGATAATAGCGGCCTTCTCTGCTGATTGTATGGCGGCAGGCTGCAGCACAGGTTTATCTGCGCAAACCGCTTCCACACTGATCAATGAAACAATCACCCACAGGAGCAGGGCAAGGAAGAGAGGAACAACTTTCATCGTCGTAACACAAACTTCACAGGTAGAATCAAGTATAAAAGGATATCAGCTTGACGACCAACCCTGTCTGACGGGTCATTTTACAGCCTCCTTCTCTGCTGCGCTGCGGCCTGCAAACTCATAAGCCCACAGACCGGCAAGAATCAATGCCGCGCCCGCCATCTCCGTAACGCCTATTTTTTCCCCATTGAAGAGATAACCGATCAGCAGCGCCATCACCGGTGTCACCAATGGAATCAGCGCCACACGATTGGCCGGCCACTGATTGATTAGATAATAGTAGCCGATAAAACCGATCACCGACCCGAACAGAGCCAGATAGAGAATCGACCAGATAACCCGAGGTTCAAGCTGTTGCGGCCAAATGCCATCGAACAGCCACCAGCTGAGCACAAACAGCGGCGTACTCACCAGCAAAGCGCCGGTGGTGGTTTCAATTCCGGCGATTCCTGCCCTGATACGTTTGACAATAACCGCACTGGCAGACTGTGCAAGTACACCAATAAAGACCGCGATGATACCAAATCCCGCCGCCAGATCGACATCCAGGCTGTAACGAAAGATCAACAGCAGTCCCACCAAACCCATTATCATGCCGAGAATCTTGAAGCGGGTAAATACATGCTCACCCAGCAATGTGGCAGCAAAGAGTCCCGTGAAAACCGGGGTAATGCCAAAAACCACGGAAATCAACCCCGACGGGATGTAGAGCGCAGCCCAGTAGACGCACATCATCGTCGCCCACACGCCCAACCCGGCCGCCATATAGGTTTGCAGCGCCACTCTGTCATGACGCAAACGGCGTCCTGTCAGCATCAAAATCAGCACGCACAGCAGCAGCCCGACCACCATTCGTGAAGTGACGCCGAATAAAAATCCTGCGCCCATACTGCTCCACTTGATGGCAAGCGGCGTGGTTGACCAGATCAATACAACCCCGATGAAGGCTGCTGGAAGGGGCATGTTTGTTTCTCCTGGTGTGTATTACTATTACTGGAATTCCCTGACTTCAATAATCCGTGAAACCGTAGGATGTGGTGAGCTTGCGAACCGCATCCTACAAGTTCATCCCATTTGGCTATTGTTAGTGAGAAATTACAAATAATAAAAAAGGCCGCAGTTTGAGCTGCGGCCTTTGGATGTTCAGTGATGAAGTTTCAATTAAATCGGCACACAGCAACGACCTCCGCCAATCACTCGACGGACATTGTGTCTAACCAGCCACTTCTGCATTGAAATCATCATGTGTGCAGTTTCCACTCTCCACTCTGAACTTGCAAGTTTTTTTTGAGATGTTACTCTTGCGCGCCCTGACTCTGTCGGATCATAACAATGGCGCAGACACCACAGCCAACAAATATTCAACTGCACAGCAAATCCCGTGTGCTTTCTCTGACTTTCGATGATGACAGCCACTTTGACCTGCCATGTGAATACCTGCGGGTATCCTCTCCCGCTGCTGAAGTAAAAGCCGATGACAAACCGGTCAGTGGCAAACAGCAGGTCAACATCACGGCCATCGAGCCACAGGGAAACTATGCGCTCTCATTTGTCTTCGATGATGGCCACGATACCGGCATCTACTCGTGGGAGACGCTCTACAACCTGGGCAAACAGCAGCACGCCAACTGGCAGGACTATCTGCAGTGTCTCAAAGCGCACGGAATCGAGCGTAACAGCAATGCAGATGCAGGACAGCAACAACGACATGTCACGATTCTCTATTTCGCCTACCTGGTGAACAAGCTGCGCAAGGAATCGGAGGAGCTGACGCTCCCCGAGCAGGTCGATACTGTCAAAAAGTTGATTGAGCATCTGCAACGCCGCGAGCGTGCCCGCGGTTATTTGCTGGCTGCGGAGCATATTCAGGTAACGCTGAACAGAGAGTTTTCAGAGTCATTCACCCGTATTGATGACGGCGATGAGATTGGCATCACACCTGTAACGCCGACACCTCCGGCTGCTCCAAAGTAATGAATGGGATCTGATTCAAATTACTCAATAATATTCCGATCTCCTCTTCACATTTCGCCTGCACCTGCTAGACTTCAGCTAAGCGGTTGTTAGGCTGGCCCATACAATACTAATGATGGGGAGGAGAATCACAATGAATTCACCACTGCTCGAGAAGCTACGCCGGAGTTCGCCATTTTCCGGAGCCAACGCAGCTTATATAGAGCAACTCTACGAAGATTACCTGCACGATCCCGGCAGCATCGATCCCGGCTGGAGAGTCCATTTCGATGCATTGCCAGGTGATTTAACGACAACCGACACGCCTCACTCATCGATACGGCGGCAATTGACCGCACAGGCCAAAGCCGCCGTTTGCACTGCTCCCTGTATCAAGCTGACACCTGACGCTGCTGACAAGCAGGTTGCTGTGTTGAGCCTGATCAATGCCTACCGTGTGCGTGGCCATCAAAATGCCTGCCTCGATCCTCTCAAGTTAAGAAAGATGGAGATCCTCGACGAACTCACTGCCGAATTCCACCATCTGCTGCCGGGCGATATGCTCAAGGTGTTTCATACGGGCTCTCTGTATGCTCCGGATCGCCTGCCCCTGAACGAGATCATCGACTTCCTGAAAGAGGTCTATACGCAGCACTCCGGCTTTGAATATATGCATATCACTGCAACCGAGGAGAAACGCTGGCTGCAAAAACGCATCGAGGGATACCGCGCCAGACCTGAAGTCGATGCTGATGATCGAATCTGGCTGCTTAAACTGCTCACTGCAGCCGAAGGACTGGAACGTTATCTGCATTCACGCTATGTGGGACAGAAACGCTTCTCGCTGGAAGGAGGTGACGCACTGATTCCTCTGCTGGACGAACTGATCCAGCGAGCTGGAAAAACCCACATGGAGGAGATCGTCATCGGCATGGCGCACCGCGGACGCCTGAATGTGCTCACCAACATTGTTGGAAAATCCCCCTGTGATCTTTTCGATGAATTTGAAGGAAGAAAGGAATCACACGGTATCATCATTGCCGGTGACGTGAAATACCACATGGGATTCTCGGCGGATATTGATACGCCCGGCCACACTATTCATGTCGCACTGGGTTTCAATCCATCGCATCTGGAAATAATCGCTCCGGTTATCGAGGGTTCGGTGCGTGCACGCCAGATGCGGCGCATGGATCTTCAGGGCGACAAGGTATTGCCGGTATTGATTCATGGCGACGCCTCGTTTGCCGGACAGGGTGTGGTGATGGAGACGCTGCAGTTGTCGCTGGCGCGGGGATTCAGCACCGGAGGAACGGTGCATATCGTCATCAACAATCAGATTGGCTTCACCGTCAGCAACCCGCTTGACTCACGCTCGACAGGCTACTGCACCGATGTGGGAAAGATGGTACAGGCACCGGTTTTTCATGTCAATGGCGATGATCCGGAAGCAGTGATCTTCATCACCCGCCTGGCAATGGACTACCGCAATACCTTTCACAAGGATGTCATTATCGATCTGGTCTGCTATCGGCGACTCGGCCACAATGAGGCGGATGAACCTGCAGTCACCCAGCCAATGATGTATGAGAAGATCCGCAACCATTCCACTGCACGCACGCTTTATGCTGAATCACTGATTGCAGACGATATCGTCACAGTGGACGAAGTTCAGAAAATGGTCGATGACTATCGCGATGCGCTCGATCGCGGCGAGATCGTCTCCAGGCCGGTAAAAAAAGATGTTCGCAATCCCTTTGCCGCCAACTGGAAGGAGCACAAGGGCTTCTCCTGGACAGACATTGCTGAAACATCCGTTGACAGCGAACTGCTGGCTGAACTCGGCATGCGCCAGCTTGAATTACCCCGTGACTTTATTCCACATTCCCGCATTCAACGCCTGCTGGAGAACCGCCGACGCATGGCTGAAGGTGAACTGCTTGCCGACTGGGGCTATGCCGAGAATCTCGCCTACGCCTCGCTATTGCATGCAGGGCACAATGTGCGCCTGTGCGGGCAGGACAGCGGTCGCGGCACCTTTTTTCATCGCCACGCAATCCTGCACAACCAGAGAGATGGAGGTTCCTATGTCCCCCTCAAGCAGATTGCTGCAGACGGGACTAACTTCACAGTCATCGATTCGCTACTCTCCGAGGAGGCAGTGCTGGGTTTCGAATATGGTTATGCGGCAGCAGACCCCGAAACCCTGGTGATCTGGGAGGCGCAATTCGGGGATTTTGCCAATGTGGCGCAGGTCGTCATCGATCAGTTCATTACCTCGGGCGGCACCAAGTGGGGACTGTCGTGCAATATCACGTTGCTGCTGCCGCATGGACAGGAGGGACAGGGGGCAGAGCACTCATCGGCACGGCTGGAACGGTTTTTACAATTGAGCGCCGAAAACAATATCCAGGTATGCGTACCCACGACACCTGCGCAGATTTTTCATCTGCTACGGCGACAGGTGATCCGTCCCTCCAGGATCCCACTGATCGCACTGACGCCCAAGAGCCTGTTGCGCCATCCGCTGGCCACCTCTCCCATTCACGAGTTTTCCAAGGGAGGATTCCAGCCTGTCATCGGAGAGATCGATGCCATTGATCCAGCCGCTGTGAAGAGAGTCATCGCCTGCAGCGGCAAGGTCTACTACGAACTTCTGCAAGCGCGCCGCAGCAGGGAGCTCACCGATACGGCAATTATTCGCATCGAACAGCTCTATCCCTTTCCACGTGACTCTGTCGCTGCAGCAATACGCCCTTTTGTGAATGTGAAAACCCTGATCTGGTGTCAGGAAGAGCCGCAAAACCAAGGTGCATGGGATCAGATTAAACATCGCCTGGTCAGCCATGTGCCCGATGAACGCCATCTCTACTACGTTGGCCGCTGTGCCTCCGCCGCACCCGCGACCGGCTACCATCCGATGTTTGAGATGCAGCAGGTAACCCTGGTAGACGATGCCCTGTGCGGCAATATCAATCCCAAAATGAACCGGAGAGTACCATCATGACTGTTGAGGTCAAAGTCCCTGCCCTGCCTGAATCCGTGGTTGACGCCACCATCCTCGACTGGCACAGAAAAGTCGGCCATGGCGTCTCCCGTGATGACAACCTTGTCGATCTGGAGACTGACAAGGTGGTTCTGGAAGTCCCAGCTCCTGTCGATGGAATATTAACGCAGGTTCTTTTTCATCAGGGGGATACGGTTGAAACAGGAGAGGTGCTGGCCATCATTGACGAAACCGCTACCGCATCAACCGTAGCATCCGCCGTAGTGGAAAACGCCTCCGCACAGCAGTCGACTGCAACAGAGAAACAAAGGACAGCGGGAAACTCGATTCTGACACCCGCCGTGCGACGGCTCGTCAGGGAACTCGATCTCGACCCGCAAAAGATCCCGGGCAGCGGCAAGAATGGCCGCATCCTCAAAGCGGATGTCATGTCATATCTGGATCAGCAGGAGCCGGACGAAACCGAGCAGGAATTAGAGGCGCTGAGAAGTGACGAAGCTAATACACAACAACAGGGAGAGCGTTTGCAGCAGCGTGTTCCCATGACGCGCCTGCGCGCAAGAGTCGCGGAACGTCTATTGGAAGCGCAGCAAAATGCGGCCATTCTGACCACCTTCAACGAGGTCGATCTGCAGCAGATCATGGCGCTGCGCAGCAACTACAAGGAGAAGTTTGAAAAAGCGCATGATGTACGCCTTGGCTTTATGTCATTTTTCATCAGGGCTTGTGTCGAGGCGCTGAAGAAATTCCCGGCTGTCAATGCCTCGGTGGATGGCAATGACATCATCTATCACGGCTACTTCGATATCGGTATCGCAGTCGGTTCGCCGCGCGGGCTGGTCGTGCCTGTACTGCGCGATGCTGACCAGAGCTCCTTTGCGCAACTCGAGAAACGCATCAGGGAGTATGGCCAAAAAGCGCTGGACGGAACCATCAGTTACGAGGATCTCAGCGGCGGCACCTTCACCATCTCAAACGGCGGCGTCTATGGCTCCATGCTCTCCACGCCGATTCTCAATCCACCGCAGTCCGCCATCCTGGGGATGCACAACATCCAGCAGCGCCCGGTAGTGGTTGATGGAGAGATTGTGATCCGCCCGATGATGTACCTGGCGCTCTCCTATGACCACCGCATCATCGATGGACGTGAAGCCGTGCAATTTCTGCTCAGCATCAAGGAGTCACTGGAAGATCCGGCAGCCATGCTGCTGCAGCTGTAGGGAGCCAATAAGCGAAGCGCATTGCGCCGCATGCCAGCCCCATCATTGCGAGCGCAGCTAGGCACTAATTTTGCCCGGAGCAAAATTGAACGCGCCTCGCGCGACCCGAAGGGTAAATTACAAGGATGTAATTGATAATCTTACAACATCAACGACTCCTGCTTGCCCCACTCGTATCGAACCGGTCTTGACAGTTTTTGAATCTTCCCGTCAGCCACCGCCTGCTTTAGCCATGCATTGATTTGCGTTTTATTCACTGCCAGAAGCTCGTCCAGTTCTGATTTAACCAAGCGTAATGTTTTGCGCGTAGAGAGTGTCACACGCTAATGAAGCACGCAAGATCTATCAATGTTGCCTGCTTATGGCCTACAGTGGTTCGCCTCGAATAATCAGAATCCCTCGTCCTCCGCAGCCGCGAGTTCCCGAACCATCGTCTCAGACAGCCATAGTCCAGCGTGCTGTAACTGCCGCAATCCGTTCTCTACAGAATCAATCAATCCATGTCGCTTGGCAAGTACGATGACGCCAGCTGTACCAAACAGATGTATATTGAGGATATGCGCACATCGACGGGCTGCCCGATCATCTACAATGGCAAAGCACCCTCGGTTCCTCAGTACATGGGAGAGCACAGCTGTTTCACCAGCGCCAAGGTTCCAGGTCAAAACGTCCGGTGCAACAGATGTGGTTATTTTTTGTACCCACTCAGCTTCCACTAAACCATGCCTTGCGGGGTCATCATGGCCACCATGGATGACCTCATCCTAAACCGCTTCTGGTACATACAGCTCAGAGAAGAACTGCGGCAAGAGAGAATGCAGCTCCGCTCTAAACAGCGTTATAAGCGGGGAGGGCATTGATGACCACGCGCTCAATCTGCACCGGCCAAATCTTCCAACACCTCCTCGGCGCTGTATTGGAAAGGCGATACCTTGTATTGCAGCAATGCAGTAATGAACTCCCCTCAAGATAAACCCGCAATCTCAGCCGCACGCCCCTGTGAAATTTGTTCCAGTTCATACCACTTGACTGCTGCTGCAATACGCAGGTCACGAGCAAACTCATCCTGATCTTTTTGCAAGGCAGAAAACACCCCGTCTGGTATATTAATTGCTAATTGCATCATGATCGTTTATCTCCAATTGAACTGTTTGGAATTTTCGAAGCATCGCCTCAAATCAAGATCCTACCTTCATAAATAATGATTGTACTCCCCATTTACATTCAAGGCATATCGGACATTTTGTTATCGAGAAGTTTAAGTAGTATGCATTTTTCTCCGGGAACAGGGCTTCAGGAAAAACGTGAAATCAGATCATTAAGGGATGAGGCAGAAATTAAAGTACCAAGATGTGTAGAATTTTTTATTCGTGGTTTTTGACGCCACGTCGGGCGCATAGTGAACTATGTAACCAAAATGGCAGCAAAAAGCACTGGCAAAAAGGCAAGCGAGATTGGTATTATAATAAATGCATCATCCCTAACAGCTTGAGCCCCCTTTCATTACGAGCGCAACGCAGCAATCTCAAAGCACTTCATTCAATACCCTGAGATTGCTTCGTACTTTGCAAAGACGACCAATTGTCATTGCGAGGAGCCGAAGGCGACGCGGCAATCTGGTTTGGAGATTGCCGCGGTCGCTTAGGCTCGCTCGCAATGACGGCATTCACACGAGGTTATTGAGAAGTTACGGTCTGTGCAGGGTCGGACGCACTCGCTACGGGCGCAGATCAATGCATATTGGATGTGGGATCTGATGAGTTCTGAATTTCGATGAGATAGTTTGCTCTCTTCAGATCGAAACGCTCCGGATCAAACTCCTCTCCGATCCACTCATGCAACTCATCGAACTCTTCATCGTCGGGATCCCCCAGCCTCTGCAAAAGTGTTTGATACCCCCGGAGACCACCACTGTCCTCCGGCTGGCAGGCGCGTTTTCCCTTTGTAACACCTGATGGAAACTATCGAGTTTCATATCGCTATTCACCAGTAATCGACGCCAGATGTGCGGGCGGATATCCATGATGAAGAGATTAATCCCTTTGAGTCCGGAAGCACGCACGCCGAAGAGCCGCTGCGTCTCGAATTCAATGACTACGCCTCTTTTCTGGCGGGAATCGTCTGCTGAAACCAGATGCGGAAAGAGAACTGCGCATGCGTGCATGGTGGCGCGGAAATGATGGCCGAACAAGAGGAGTAGAATCTGTCCTCTCTGAGACAGAAAGAGAAAATCTGCTCGCGCTCAACAAACTGCTGGATGAGTCAGATGATACCGACCGCCTCATGCAGGCCGAAATCATGCGGAAACTTGGTGACCTTGAAAATGCGTTGGAAAGCCTACGTGAGCCGTTTGATGCGCTGTCACAATTCGGAGACGCAAGGGGTATTCAGTTCTGGTACGCCTTGACAGGGTGATCATGAGAATTTGTTGAGTATTCAGAGGATGGTCGTAGCGACTCTTTCCCAGATATTTTCTCATTCGTTGACCGGCGGTTCATGCTCCGGTTAGTCATGCATCATTGATAGACGTCTTAATAAGTGGCACAGTTTTGCTGTATCTGGCGCCAAAGGCGTGTAGTTAATTGACCTGTTCGCAATGCTACCAATGCTCCGGTGATTCTAAAGAAGATGCGTAATGAGCAACCCCTGTAGCCTTGACCAGCATTCCCAGCTTGAACACTAGTACAGGAGTGCATAGATATCTAGCAGTAGGATTAACATCTAATCCGTCATCCCGGCGAAGGCCGAGACCTATAGAATCAATCACTTACACGCTAGCTCACATGGATTCAGGCTAAAAACATGCCGGAATGACGAGGTTTTCAGGTCCTTCTGCTTATAGATATTTATGCACTTCTATACTAGCGAGTTTGCGAGAGATTTGAAAGCCTTGTTGGCCGAAATGCCCGAGAAGACTCCACCGCAACGCATTCACTTTCTTTTTGCCCCAGTTTTCGCTTTCGGTCACTTGGCTCGTAAAGCTGCTTCAAAGGCTCGAACGGCCCACTCCCTGGCTTCCTCTGGATCATCGAAGATTACTTCCGGAGCCATGTAGTAGGACATTTTCATTTTTTTGCCATTCTTCTCGTACTCGAATGGTTTTAACGCTTGCTTCGCAAAAGCTGCGAGCGATTCCTCATCGGCCTTGAGGTACAGCACGTCATCCGCCACAAGACCAAACATTAGATTGTCATGGTATATGCCGTAGCCTCCGAACATTCTTCGAGAACGCACGGCCCCAAACATTACGAACACATCTTCAAGATTGTTGACAAATTCGCTCATTCTTTGTCCACCCAGCGGACTGCTTCCCAGCTGAGTGTACAGATCAACTATCCAGCTGTTCGAGAATATTTTTCGCAACTCCGATTTGCTCTTCATTTCCCTCCGCCAGCACTTCATAGAGCAGTTTACGCGCCTCTTCGAGTTTCTCATCATCACGCAGAGTAATGACACGCAGCAGCTTGGAGTCGACGGCGTCCTCGACAATGGCGACGGCATCTTCGTCGTCGTCATCAAACTCCTCATCCATATAACTGTCGTCATCTTCAACACTCGTGTCGCTGGGTTTTGATGCTGCCTGTTCCAGCTCTTCTTCTGCTTCGATACGATCCAGCTCGGCCTCCATCTCGGCATCTGTCGGCGCCACATAGTCATCCGGATAGGCAGTTGCAGCAGATGCGGATGCCGCCGCCACATCCCCGTCATCATCATCACCTGCAGGACTTTGCGCCGCTTTTATCTCCTCTTCGGTGCGCACAAAAAAGCGTGAAAAAAAGATGCCCACTTCAAACAACACCCACATCGGTATCGCCAGCAGGGTTTGCGAGATGATATCCGGTGGTGTCAGAAACATGCCGACAACGAAGGCGCCGACGATAACATAGGGGCGCTTCTTGGTCAGCTGCTCCGGAGTAACCATTCCCATCCACACCAGGATGATGGTCGCTATCGGAATCTCGAATGCCATGCCAAATGCGAAGAAAAGCGTTAGAACAAAATCGAGATAGGCTGCAATATCCGGCATTGCGTTGACGCCTTCCGGTGCAATGCCGGAGAGGAAGGCGAATACCAGCGGAAGTACGACATAGTAGGCAAACAACGCACCAAGATAAAAAAGAAAGGTGCTGGAGATCACCAGCGGCACGACCAGCTTGCGCTCATGCTTATAAAGACCGGGCGCAATAAAGGCCCACATCTGATAGAAAATGAAGGGGATCGTGAGGAAGACCGATGCCACCAGCGCCAGCTTGATCGGTGTCAGGAATGGCGAGAGAATGCCGATTGCGATAATGTTGCCCGGATAGACATCCATCAACGGCTGTGCAACCATCGTAAAGAGATCATTGGCAACAAAAAACAGTCCCAGAAAAACCACCAGCACCAGCATGACGATGCGCAGCAGGCGGTCTCGCAGCTCAAACAGGTGGCTCAAAAATGGCTGTTCGCTCTCTATCGACTCTGACATGGGGCTTAAAATGCCGGGTTAGTGTGGGGTAAGCAGAGTGAGAGTAGGTCTCAGACTCATGATGCATGAAAACTTTGTAGTCTCTCGCAAAGACGCTAAGAACGCAAAGATTTTTCTTGGCGATCTTTGCGTCTTGGCGAGAGTTATTGTAATTTTAGATTGTTAAGAGGATTTGGATTCTGACTCAGAGTGGGATGAGGCTGTTTCGTGTTCCTGCTTCGCATCATTGAGTGTTTTGCTGGCGTCTCTGCCAACCTCTTTGAGGCTATCCGAGGTCTGTTCCATAATGTCATGCAACGGGTTCAGTGTTTTCTGCTTATCCAGAATACGCTTGAGTTCATCCGTACGCAGTTCCTGGTCGATATCCGCCTTCACAGAGGAGATAAAGCGTTTACCGCGGCCAACCCAGGCGCCAACAGTACGCGCAACCCCGGGCAACCGCTCGGGGCCAATGACCAGCAGCGCAACAATGCCCAGAACCGACAACTCCCAAAAGCCAATATCAAACATCAGTCATCGAGTCCAATGTCAGACTTTGTCTTTTTCGCGGGTAGACTCACCTTCGATGATGCTGTCATCCTTCTCTTTCTCATCGTCCACCTTTTCAAGCTTGGAGGGCTCTTCGGCCTCGCTCTCTTTCATGGCCTTTTTGAAGCCCTTGATAGCACCGCCAACATCGCCGCCGATATTTTTCAGACGCTTGGTGCCGAACAACAGCAATACGATCGCCAGTATAATTAATAATTGCCAGGGACTAATGCCCATTGAACATACCTCTTTGCATTGAGAATGAATTTAAAGCTCTGTTTATATTATAACCGACTTGTTGATTATGCGAAATCAAGCAGATAAAACAACAAGACAAATTTTTTCTACCACGAAGAACACGAAGAAACAGAGTTTACCTTCGTGTTCTTCGTGGTGAGCTCTTAATTATTTGCTTCGCTGCGCCTTCTCTTCCAGCCCCGAAAGCCCAAAGCGCCGCTGCAGCTCATCGAGCACCTGCCGGTGGCTGATTCCCATGTGCGACAGCATCACCATGGAGTGAAACCACAGGTCGGCGGTTTCATAGATGATGTGCTCTGCATCGCCATCTTTTGCAGCCAGCACCGTTTCAGTCGCCTCTTCGCCGATTTTCTTGAGGATCGCATCCAGTCCCTTGGCATGCAGCGATGCGACATAGGAGGTATCCGCAGCGGCGCTCTTGCGCTGCTCCAGCACTGTTTCGAGTTGTTCCAGCACACTGCTCACAGGCGCATCTCGATACCGGCATCGGCCATGTACTGCTTGGCCTCTCCGATGGTGTATTCTGCAAAGTGGAAGATCGAAGCAGCCAGTACCGCATCGGCGCCGCCTTTGGTGACGCCTTCGACCAGGTGCTGCAGGTTGCCGACACCTCCGGATGCGATCACCGGAATCGGCACTGCTGTGGAGATCGCCAGGGTCAGATCATTATCGAAACCGATCTTGGTGCCGTCACGGTCCATACTGGTGAGCAGAATCTCTCCGGCGCCGAAATCCGCCATCTTTTTTGCCCACTCTATCGCATCGATGCCTGTGGATTTGCGTCCGCCATGGGTAAAGATCTCCCAGCGAAGCGGCTCATCATCAGCCGAGACCCGCTTGGCGTCGATGGCGACCACGATGCATTGTGAACCGAAGCTTTCAGCAGCCTCCCTGACAAATTCCGGATTGAATACAGCAGCCGTGTTGATGCCAACTTTATCCGCACCAGCATTGAGCATGCGGCGAATATCATCGACCACACGGATGCCGCCGCCCACAGTCAACGGGATAAAGACCTCGCTTGCAACATCCTCGACCACGTGCACGATGGTCTCGCGATCATCCGAACTGGCGGTGATGTCGAGAAAGGTGATCTCATCGGCGCCCTCTTCATTATAACGGCGCGCAACCTCGACAGGATCGCCTGCATCACGGATATCGACGAACTGGACGCCCTTGACCACGCGCCCGGCATCCACATCGAGACAGGGAATGATTCGTTTTGCAAGACCCATGAGTTCAGCCCGGATAATTATGTTTGAATTTGCGCATGAAGTGTATAAGCTTACCTGTACAGTGTCCACTAGTAACCCTGAGTGCCTGCATCTTTACACGATGAGTCATAATGACTCTCGCCAAGACGCAAAGCTCGCAAGAAAAACCTTTGCGGCCTTGGCGTCTTGGCGAGAGAAAATGTTCTTTCCATGCCTTGTCAGTCTGAGGCCTGATCTCACTAGCATTCGCACAACAGAGGAATTACCCATGAAAGCATCCCTGATCGCAATACTGTTTGTTGTTACAACCTCACCATTGATGGCTGATGATGACGCCCCCATGATCACCCCGATCCAACGCATCACCATGGAGACTGCGCAAACGATTGCAAAAGCCGCCATCGATGCCTGTCGCAAACAGGGAATCTCGGCCGGCGTCACGGTGGTTGACCGCAACGGCATTGCACAGGCTGTGCTGCGCGACACCCTGGCCCCTCCGATCACGCTGCCCGTCAGTCAGAAAAAAGCCTACGCGGCCGCCAATTTCAATGCCGCTACATCATCCCTCGAGGAGCGCGCAAAGACGGCGCTTGGCAACCTGCCGGAGTTGATGCTGGGAGCCGGAGGGCTACCGATACAGGCGGGCGGCAGCATGCTGGGAGGCGTTGGTGTCAGCGGCGCAGCATCCGGTGAAGCCGATGAAGCCTGCGCCCAAGCCGGACTGGATGCTGTTGTCGATGATCTCGAGATGGGGATGTAAACAAAACAAAAAACTTTCTATTCCCCTTGCATGGCAAGTTTTCCGGAACGCCCCGGCAATTCACCGCGGATGATCTCCTCGTGCGGCAGTTGGTTAAGATCGAGAGAGCGATAGATATCATCCACGGCGCAGAGCTCATCCTCACCTTGCCACATCTGCAGCAGGCGTTCCATCACCGGTCGCAAGCCCATCCCCTCCAGTTCGGCATGCAGCGTATACACATGCCCATGTGGAAGTTGATTGCGGCTATCGGCATAGAGTCTCTGATGCACGTTCTGCTGCGTCATGCCATCAACACCGATCAGTTCATCCAGTGTGGGAAGCGTCGTCGGTATTTGCGGGCAGCTTGATTCAACTCCGTCGATACGCGGAAAAAACGGGGATCTTCCACGCACATCGCTGGCGTAACTGAAACCCAACTCCTGCTCCAGTTCCAGGGTAGAGGCGTTGAGCTGCCAGCCTGCTGCGCCATGTGTCCTGGCGGCATAGCCGAACACCTCTTCAAAAGCTTCTACCGCCCTGAGCATCTCACGCCTGGTCCATGCCTCATCCCTGTTGGCGACAAAGTCCTGCCAGCGAATATGATCGTAACAGTGGATGCCGACTTCATGTCCCGCGTCGGCCACGGCACGCATCACTGCACCAGCCTTGCGGCCAATATGGGGTCCCGGCAACAACACACCGTACATCAGGGTTTTGAGGCCGTAATGGCTCGCTACCGAGGTACGACGCACCTTCTGAAGGAAACCGGGGCGAAAGATCCGCCGCAATGCACGACCGGTGTGATCCGGCCCCAGGCTGAAGAGAAAGGTTGCACGAAGCTGGTATTGATCAAACAGACGCAGCAGCGATGGCACTCCCTCGAGAGTGCCGCGAAAGGTATCCACATCAACTTTGAGAGCAATGCGCATGTGAGATCCCCGCTACTTTTTGCTATCTGCCCGTTGCACAGCTATGCTGTTATCGGCATCGTGCTGATCATCAATACCTGCATCCGGCCCATCTTCCGGGCCTCCATATTTTTTTCCCGTATAGCTCAATGTCAATGCTGCAAAACTCAAAACAACGATCGATGCAACAATGGTGAGCAACAGTAGCAGATGGAAATTCTCTGTCACCTTTTGCACATCGATCACCAGATGGCGTGTCAGCGCTGTAATCGCAATAAAGATCAAAAACTGCACCGGCAGGCGGTGCGTCTTGAAATAGATGCCGATCATGGCGCCCAACTCAAGATAGATGAACAGCAGCAGAATGTCTTTCAACGAGGCATGTCCGCTTTGCATGATATGGATATACTCGACAACAGCGGACCAGACGATGGTGGCGCCAATGGCAAACAAAGCAAGATAGTGGAATATCTCCACCATCAGGTTGCCAAATTTCTGAAGATGATCATTAAGCTTATTCATCAATCAGAGCTCTCGCTGTAGCCACTTCATCCCTGTAGGCGGTAAAGATGTTGCGCAGGGCATCATGCAGAGTGACCTGCGGGGACCACTCAAGATCGGTTTTGCTGTTTTCGATCCAGGGCACCCGCGTCTGGATATCCTGATAGCCCTTACCATAGTAAGTTCCGGATGAGACATCCACCAGCTCGACTTTGTCGGCTCCAGATTTGTATTCAGGGAACTCCCGCGCAATCTGCAGCATCAACTCTGCCAGCTCCCGCACCGAAAGGTCGTTGTCCGGATTACCGATATTGTAGATATTCCCGGTTGCACAGCCGTCTTTATTTGCAATGATCTTCATGAGTGCGTCAATGCCGTCGCTGACATCGGTAAAACTGCGCCGCTGTGCACCGCCATCGACCAGCTTGATCTGCTCGCCACGCGCAATGTGGCCAAGAAACTGGGTGACGACGCGGGAGCTCCCCTCCTTCGGCGAATGCATGCTGTCCAGACCGGAACCGACCCAGTTGAATGGCCGGAACAGGGTGTAATCGAGTCCATCCTGCTGTGCATAGGCGCTGATGACCCGATCCATCAACTGCTTGGAGCAGGAGTAGATCCAGCGAGGCTTGCTGATCGGCCCAAGCACCAGATTTGACATATCGGGATGAAACTCCTCATCACTGCACATACCGTAAACCTCGGATGTCGAGGGGAACAGCAGCCGTTTTTGATAGTGAACGCAGTAGCGGATAATCGGCAGGTTGGCCTCGAAATCAAGCTCGAACACCGCCAGCGGATTTGTCACATAGGTCGCCGGCGTGGCAATCGCCACCAGTGGCAAAATCACATCACACTTCTTGACGTGATATTCAATCCATTCATGGTTGATGGTGATGTCGCCTTCAAAAAATGAGAAGCGCTCATGCTCGACCAGATCCTGCACCCGGTCAGAGTGCATGTCCATGCCGAAGACTTCCCAGTCAGTCGTATCGAGGATACGGTGAGAAAGGTGATGGCCAATAAAGCCGTTAACACCCAGTATCAATATTTTCATTTGAGTAATTTTCCAATAAATATGACCCGGAAGCCTCTCCGGGAACAACATATTAACCACGAAGCTCACGAAGAGCACGAAGAGCACGAAGAGCACGAAGCTTATTGAGATATAGACTTTCACATATTAAATTACACAGGAGGTGAAGCTTTAGCCTCACTAGGCGGGACTAAAGTCCCACTTCCAGAGGAATGATTTATGTGAAAAACTATAGTGTTCCCTTTTCTTCGTGAACTTCGTGCTCTTCGTGGTGCAAAAAGGCGTTTCCATCGAGCGCTAACTAACCTCTCCCAAGGGAGAGGAAGGTTATTGCAGCAGCAGTTCTGAGCCAAAGTGCGCGTAAAAAAATTTTTCACCAATCACTTCACCATCAAATTCCAGGCTGGTCAGCTCGATACGACAGTCATCGGCGCAATCGACATAACAGCGTCCGAACTCCCAGTAGATGCGTACAATATCACTTTTTGCCAATTCACCGCGCCAGTAACTGCCGAGAAGCCTCAACTGCCGCCCCTGCACCGGCAAAAATGCTCCCGGATAGGGAGGCGCCACGGCACGAATCAAATTGTGGATCTCCCATGCCGACAGACTCCAGTCGACAAGGCCGTCTTCTGGCCTGCGGCCACCAAAATAGGTCCCGGAGTCGAGATCCATCGGCCGCTCTGCAAAACTGCCGGCAAGCAGTCCCGGCAGCGCACGCTGCATCACGATTTCTGCAGCGCACACCAGCTTGAGAAAAACATCATGGGCGGTGTCATTCGGCAGAATTTGCACCACCTGCTGGTCCAGCAGATGGCCTGCGTCGGGCTTGACCTCCATGCAATGCAGCGTCACACCTGACTCGCTTTCACCATGCAGCAGCGCCCAGTTCACCGGGACCCGGCCGCGGTATTTCGGCAGCAGCGAGCCATGCATATTGAAACAGCCGACGGATGCTATATCAAGCAGCTCCTGATCGAGCATGTGACGATAGTAGAATGAGAACATAATGTCCGGACGGCATTGCCGAATCTGTTCAATGACTTCAGCGCTGTTGGGATCTTGAGGAGTGATGACAGGAATTCCGGCGCACCCCGCCAACCCGGCAACGCTCTGCCACCAGATGGTTTCATGCGGGTCATCCTCATGGCTCACCACCAGGCGCACATTCACCCCCTGAGCCAGCAACACCGACAGGCAACGGAAACCTAGCTGGTGGTATGCAAATACCACTACTGATGGCTTTGCTGTCAAGCTGACTCCTTCACATCGGCAGCGTTTTCTACAACGACTGCAATGGCATCCTCACGCTGCTGCCTGACCACTCTGCGCAACAGGTAACGCGGACGCCCCTGCGCCTGGATATAGATGCGCCCCACGTACTCGCCCAGCAGGCCGATGCCAAACAGCATGATACCGACGAGAAAAAAGAGGATCGCAAAGAGGGTGAAAACACCACCGACTTCCGGGCCGATAAGCAGGCGCCGTACGACCAGAAAGACGACAAACAGCAGCGACAGCACAGACAGTAGAAAACCCGTGATGGAGAAGATTTGCAGCGGCGCCAGTGAGAAACCGGTCATGAGATCAAAATTCAGCTGGATCAGCTTGTGCAGCGGGTACTTGGAATCTCCCGCTGCGCGCTCCTCATGCTCCACAAGCACTTCCACCGGGTTGCCCGCATAGAGGTAGGCAAGCGCCGGGATAAAGGTATTGCTCTCCTCGGACTCCAGAATCGCATCGATAATATCCCGGGAGTATCCGCGCAGCATACAGCCCTGATCAGTCATATGGATATTGGTGATGCGTTCGCGCAGGTTGTTGACCAGCTTTGACGCCCAGTCGCGCCAGCGACTGTCCCTGCGCACACGCCTGATGGTGCCGACGTAATCATGACCTGCCTCCAGCCTCTCCAGCAGCTTGCCGATCTCTTCAGGCGGATTCTGCAGATCCGCATCCAGGGTGATGACATAGTCTCCGGTAGAGTAGTTGAATCCTGCAAGAATGGCCGCATGCTGACCGGCATTGGTGCGCAGGCACACCAGGTTGGTCTGCGTCGGCCGCAGGTCGTACTGCTCGCGCAGCAGCGCGGCAGTGCGATCACGGCTGCCATCATCCACAAAAATCACCTGGTAGCTACGATCGAGTGCATCCAGGGCGGCATAGAGACGGGGAAAGAGCGCAGGCAGCACCTCCTCCTCGTTATATGCCGGTACGACCACGGAAATGAGCGGGAACTCCTCCTCTTCCAGTTCATCCATCGGCGTCATGGTGCATCCTCTCCGCGAAGTAATTGACTCACTGCAGTGCAAACCTTTTCGACATCAGCATCCTGCATACCAGGAAAGAGCGGCAGCGTCAGCGTCTGTTCACCGATACGCTCCGCCTCGGGAAAATCTCCGGGGCCGTAGCCATAGCTCCGATAGAGCGAAAACAGGTGCATCGCCGGATAGTGTACACCAGTGCCGACTCCCAGCTTCTGCAAGCGCTGTTGAAACCCGGTTCTTGATACTCCCAAAGCGTCGAAATCGATGCATACGCACAGCATGTGCCAGCTATGACCTGCTTGATCCCGCGGCATCAGCAGTGCCGCATGTTGTGGCAGCAACTTGATATAAAGCTGCGCCAGCTCACGCCGGCGGCGGTTGAATGCGTCCAGCCTGGAGAGCTGCACCAGCCCGATCGCCGCGTTAACATCGGCAAGATTCATCTTGCCGCCCCATTGAGGAACATCCATATTGCCCTGTGCGTCTCTTTCGATACCATGAAAACGCATGCGCTCGATGCGGCGCAACAGCTGCCTGTCGCTGCTTGCTATGGCGCCGCCTTCAATGGTGGTCATATTCTTGTTGGGATGAAAACTGAAACACACCGGGTTACCTGCAGCACCGATCATTCTGCCATCAACCTGGCTGCCGATAGCCTGGGCGGCATCCTCGATCACGATCAGCCGGTTGCGCTCCGCCAGATCATACAACGGCCCCATCTCCACCGGCAGACCGGCAAAATGAACCGGCATCACCGCCCTGGTGCGAGGAGTCATTGCAGCTTCCACCTGCTGCACCGCAAGGTTGCGGCTGAGCGCATCGACATCGACGAATATCGGCATCGCTCCAACTCTGAGCACCACATTGGCTGTCGCGGTAAAGCTCATGGCAGGGAGTATCACCTCATCTCCGGGGCCGACATTGGACGCCATCAGCGCCGCCTCCAGGGCGCTGGTGGCGGAGTTCAACAGGCGCACGCTCACGCCGCCGCCAATATAGTCTGCCAGCGCCTGCTCCAGTGTGTCAACCTTTGGACCGGTTGTCAGCCAGCCGGATGCCAGCACTTCATTCACTGCCTGCTGCTCTTCATCTCCCAGAGTCGGGCGTGTAAATGGCAATATACTCATCGTCATGCTCTCGCGAGGATATAGACGCCAATGATGATGATGCCGATCCCGGCGAGCTTGGCGACACTCAACACCTCGCCAAACAACATCCATGCAGCAAAGGCGTTGACAACATAGCCGATGGAGAGCATCGGATAGGCAATACTGACATCGACCCGCGACAGAGCGAGTATCCAGATGATCACACTGATGCCGTAGCAAAAGAGGCCAACCCATAACCAGGGTTCGGACATCAGCCTCAGGGCCACACCGGAAGAGCCGGAAACACTCAGCGAGATGGCTCCCATGCCTTTGACACTCGCCTTGAGCGCCAGCTGGGCAACAGCATTTAACAGCACACCAGTGAGAATCAGCAAAAAACCGGACATCGTCATGGTGTTGTCATCGCCGTGTCACCGCCATTTTTTTAGCATCTTCATAAATCAATATCATAGGCAGCCCTTCACTCTTCAGACGTTGATAATCCCTGATGCGTAATACAGCCACGGACTGACCAGCCTCCTGCAGCCAGCGGGCGCGAAAACCCTGCATGTCCGCTATCCATTTATCAGGCTCCTGATCGATGCCCATCTGCAGTTCAGATATCGTGATCGCCAGTTGCAGCGTCCGCCCCAGATAGAACGGCAATGACTGCGGATAGACTGCCACACTATAGACAATCGTGTCCACCCCAAGATAGGGTTGTATCACATCAGCCATTTTTTTGCTTGAACGGTACTCACCCAGATGCTGATACCCCAGCATAATCATCTGTATCGACAGCAGCGCCGCAACAGCCAACACGGTGACAGCCTTCATTCCCCTTGCCGCGAATAGATAGCGCGCCATCAGGCCTCCGGCAATCATGATCAATGCGGCAGGAAGAGCCCAGTTGCGAAAGCTGCTGATATGATCGACAGAGACCTTGTCTGTTGCAAACTGTGCGGCGAAAAAACTCGCAGCAACCAGCAGCACACCGAAACCAATCAGCGGCCAAACAGCCAGGGTGACATTTGGCTCGCTCTTCAACTGGCGCGCCATTAGCAGCGCCAGCGGTGCAAACAGTGGCAGCAGATAGGGCGCCAGCATCGAACGCCCGAGTGAAAAAAACACAAACATAAAAACCACATACACCCACAGCAGGCGCACAGTATCGAAACCGGATGATTTTTGCGGCAACCACTGAAAACCGGGGCGCAGCAAGGCGCGCAAACCGCTTCCTATCCAGGGAAAAAGCCCCAGCAGCAATACAGGAACAAAGTACCATAGTGGCTCTTCCCGGCCATGCACATCGGATGTATAGCGGTCAAAATGCTCATGGATAAAGAAGAACTCCGCGAACTCCGGGTTGGCGATGCTCACCATGATGAACCATGGCGCCGTAACCAGCAGCATCAGCAGCACTCCCTTGCCCAGGTGCAGGTGTTTCCACAGCGCCCAGTCCCGCTGCCAAACAGAGTAGATAACAATCGCCGCGCCCGGAAGAACGATCCCGACCAACCCCTTGGAGAGAACAGCAAGACCCGTCAAGAACCACGCCAACAGCATCCAGTTGCGCACCTGCCTGTTCGAGTCGCGTGCGGATTGTGCAAGCAGTACGGCGCCAAGGGCCCCGGCCATAAACAGGCTGAGCGTCATATCGAGAATCAGCAGATGGCCAAGCACGACATACAGCAGGCTGCTCGAGAGGATTAAAAAGGCGTAATATCCAGCCTCCCTGCCCCACAGGCGCCCGGCGACAAACATCATCCACAATGCACTGGCAAATCCTGCCGTGATGATCCACAGACGCGCAGTGGTGTTGCTCTCTCCGAAGAGCTTGAAAGTTGCTGCGGTCATCCAGTATTGCAGCGCAGGTTTTTCGAAATACTTGAAGTCGTTCAGACGCGGCGTTACCCAGTCACCGGAGGCAACCATCTCGCGCGGTATCTCTGCATAGCGCCCCTCGTCGGGCTCAACCAGATCGCGATAGCCCGGCAGCATGAACCAGATCACGCCAATGAGAATAATGGCCAGCCACTTTGCTGCAGGAGAGAGCGGTGAAATAGTCATAACAGAGATGTGTTTAGAGGAGCTGCAGCCTGTCTTCTCTCTACTCAGAGGCTACCAGGTCGCGATAGGCGTGCCAGGTCGCGTAGCCGATGACTGGCATCGAGATAATAAAGCTCAGATAGAATGTGACGATGCCGATCACCATGAACATCACAATGACTGCCGCCCACAGTATCATTGGACGCGGGTTTTTCAATACAGCATGGTAGCTTGTCGCAATCGCCTGGAACGCATTGACATCCCTGTCGATCAACATGGGTATGGATATCACCGTCATTGTGAACACCACCAGTGCAATCGCACCCCCGGATATCATACCCGCAGCCAGAAAAGCAGGACTACCCCCTGAGAGAAACAGTGTGGCAAGGAAATCATCGAATTTCAATGAGACGCCAGAATAGAAGATGGCAAATACCAGATTCGAGATCATCATCCAGAACACCAGCACCATCATCAGGATCAAACCCATTACCACCAGGTTGAATGGATTTTTCTGACAGGTCCTGCAGGTATCACCAAAACTGACAGTTTCACCACTTTCCAGTTTGCGACTCGCATCATAGAGAAATACGCACAAAATAGGGGCTATAAGGAAAAAACCGGCGGTCAGGGGCGGGACCATAAAGAATGAGTTGCTGGAAAAAACCAGAATCGTCAACAGCAGGCTTGCGATAAAAAACATCAACCCGTAAATCGCACTAAGAACAGGAATTTTTTTATAATCACTCCATCCGGCCGCTACCCACTGCCACGGGTGATCGAGTGTTATCTCTTCTATTTTGAATTCCTCTGCAGGGCTCATCTGAACATCGCTTGTTTGTATCATTGAATTCCTCTTTTTTTACTTTGAACAAGGGAGTACTGACGCTCCCAGATTTAGTAACATCCCAATAAATCCGTGTAGGCAGTAGGGTTGGGAGTCTGCTTTTCAGGGCTGTATAAAACAGGGATGTTTTATCAGAGCTTACAGGGACGTATTCGCGCGTCCCTGAAAGGCTGATCCCGACCCTGCACAGACTCGAACAATGCACAGACTTCTTGAGAGTTACCCTGATTTTATTCAAGGGTTTGATAATACCCCTGCCACAACTATTATTCTCTAAAGTTTTTTGCAATCGCCAAAAAATCATCCGCCATCACTCCCGGATCATGGGGCGGGCTAAACAAGGCATGATATTGCCCCTGCGGATCTATGAGTATGATTGAAGCAGAGTGATCCATGACATAGCCCATGGCGCTGTTCTCCGTCATCACTTTTGCATAGAGAATTCCCAGTGGCTGCGTGAGTCTCTTGAGTTCACTGTCATCTCCTGTTACCCCCAGAAATGAAGGTTCGAAATAGTCGATATACTCCGCCAGCCTTTGCCGGCTATCCCGCTCAGGGTCGATGGAGATGAAAGCCACCTGGTATCTGGTCGATTCCCTAGCAGGCAACAACTGTTTATCCATGGCGCCGAGCATGGCGAGGGTTGTCGGACAGATGTCAGGGCAATGCGTATAACCAAAATTGAGGAATGTCCAGTGCCCCTGCAGGGTTTCATTGGTGAACGGCCGGCCATGCTGATCTGTGAGCGAGAAAGGTGGTAGAGTTTTCAGTTGCGGAAGCAGCGTGGCGCTTTGAGTCTGAATCACACTCTGTGGTCGCGGCGCCTCGACCGCTGCCGGGAATTGCCGCCAGAGCAGGATCCCCGCAATAAATGCCAGCAGACAGGCAAAAATGATAGCGAGTTTTCTTGGGCCACTGTGTTTGGATGAGATGAGTTGTTCATTCATGAGATCGTGTAAACCAGAAAATTGAAATGAGTGTGAGCAACAGCAGCGCCGCCTGGAAAATCACCAGCAGCAGTAATATCGAGGGAAGCAGTAGGGGTTGATGATCCTGTTTGCGAAGCCGCCAGGCGATGACTGCCAGCAGCAGAATAGCAACACCGAGAGTGCCGGCCAGATAGCGGTGAATTATCTCCTTCCAGGCTTTGCCACTATCCAGCGGTCGACCGTTAAAACCGGCATCAATGACAGTTTGATCTGCCGGAGCCACCATCTTTCCATAACAGCCGGGCCAGTCCGGGCAGCCAAATCCTGCATCGGAGAGGCGCACATCGGCGCCAACCAGGATGACGCAGAAAGCAAGCACAAATGTGAACAACGCCAGCCTGCACTGTGTTTGAAGGGGTTGCATTTTCAGCGCCTGCATGGGAGGCTCTGCGAACTAAAAATGGGAGACATCACATGAATAGACTGACTGACAAGGATAGCATCGACTTTGAAGCAATCGCTGCACCCGACGCCGGTTACCCGATTCGCTGGCTGCAGCTCGGCGTACTCTCCCTGGGTCTGGCTGGCCTGTTTGCCATACTGCTGGTGCTGTCGCGCATGCCTGGCAGTGACGCCTTTTTTCCGTGGGTTGATTTTTTCCGCACTGCGCTGGTGGTGCATGTCGATCAGTCTGTGTTGATCTGGTTTCTTGCCATGGCAGGCATGGTCTCGAGCCTGGTGATACCCGCAGACGCCGGACCGCAGTCGTGGCAGCGAATCGCCTTTGGGCTGGCGCTTGCCGGCACCCTGGGTATCGCCCTGTCCGCTTTTATCGGTGACGGCGCACCCTTGATGAACAACTATGTGCCGGTGCTGCAAAGACCCTTCTTTTTTGCATCGCTCGGCCTCTTTGGCATGGGCATCCTTGTACAGTCGCTGATGACACTCTACAGTTGCAGAAACTCCATTGCTTTCGGCAGCAGTGTGCGCCTGCCGGATATCGCTGCTTTGAGCATCTCTTTTGCAGTCATCATCTCCCTGCTGGCGCTGCTCGTCGCCTGGATTCAGATACCGTCCGGCGTCGAGGGGCAGGGCTACTACGAATACCTCTTCTGGGGGGCAGGCCATACTCTGCAGTTTGCCTACACACAATTGCTGCTGCTGGCGTGGCTGCTGCTGGCGTTGTACAGCGGTGTGACAGTACCGGTAAGCACCAGCTGGATCAAGTGGCTGCTGTTGCTGGGAGTTGCGCCAGTGTTGCTGACACCTCTCATCTATCTGCTCTATGACACGCTCACCATCGAATCCCGTACAGCCTTTATCCGCATGATGCAGTTTGGTGGTGGCATTGCCGCTATTCCTGTAGGCGCAATCATTGTGACCGGATTGCTGAGAGCGGGGAAAGCGGATGAAACCGGCCGCCCTTTGCGGCGCTCGCTGTGGATGTCGCTGCTGCTGTTTTTCTCCGGCGGATTTATTGCCCTGATGATCTCCGGTGTGAACACCATTATTCCAGCCCATTATCACGGCTCCATCGTTGGCGTAACCCTGGCATTGATGGGACTGGCTTACCTGCTGCTGCCGAAGCTGGGATATGCAGCCGTCAAGGGCCGCCTTGCAGACCTCCAGCCGTGGATCTATGGTCTCGGACAAATGCTGCATATCAGCGGCCTGGCCGCCTCCGGCGCCATGGGGATTCAACGCAAGACCAGCGGCGCGGCCCAGGGACTCGACAGCCTGGCGGCCAAAGCCGCGATGGGAGTGATGGGAGTGGGCGGTTTGCTGGCGGTGATCGGCGGGATCCTGTTTGTGTGGATCATGTTGCGGGCATTCCTGAAGGGTAAACAATCTGTCGTCGAAAAACATATGTAACTATTACATAAATGCATAAATAACTATCATCAGATGCGGCCGAAAAACCCCGTCATTCCGACAGTCTTGTAGCCGGAATCCATGCGAATTGACATGTAAATGTTTGATTCTATGGATCCCGGCCTTTGCCGGGATGACGTGCTCTGGTACTGTTTCTACTGATAGATATTTAAGCATCGCTGTACTCTTCAAGAACTCCGTATTTTTCTTGAACCTACGCTTCTGATGCAGGAGCGGTCACAGCTGTCGATATCAGCCTGCCATGCCCGGCAGCAGCATCACCAGGTAATGATCAGCCAGCAACAGTGTAAACAGCAGGCTGAGATAGAGAATCGAGTAACCGAAAGTTTTCATGGCGTGCTGCTTGCCCTCGCTGCACAACAATCTCACAGCATGGTAGATAAATCCGCCACCGAGCAACAGCGCACCGCCCAGGTAGAGATAACCGCTCATGTGAATGATGAAAGGCAGCAGCGACACGGCCAACAGCATCACCGCGTAGATCAGCACCTGCTGCTTGGTGAAGTCATTTCCATGGGTTACCGGCAGCATGGGCACATTGGCCCTGGCGTATTCCTCGCGGCGATGAATCGCCAGCGGCCAGAAGTGCGGCGGGGTCCACACAAAAATAATCAGCAGCAGCAGAAAGGCTTCGGTGGTGACTTCGCCGGTGATCGCAGTCCAGCCCAGCAGCGGCGGTGCGGCGCCGGCCAGGCCGCCCCAAACGATATTTTGCGGGGTGCTGCGCTTGAGATAGAGGGTATAGACCACCGCATAGCCAATCAATGCACTAAACGTCAACAATGCCGTCAGCGGATTGACCAGCAGGTAGAGCATGAGCATGGAGACAACTCCCAGCAACAGTGCAAAACCGATTGCATGGGAGGTGTCCATGTGACCGCTGGGGAAGGGGCGCAAATTGGTGCGATCCATCACTGCATCGATGCGCTGGTCGATAATATGGTTGACCACGGCGCCACAGGCTGCAGCAAGTGAAATGCCAATCAGCCCGAACAACAGGGGCTGCCAGGGCGCCATTCCCTGAGTGGAGAGCAGCATGCCCACCAGGGCGGTAAAGGCGATCAGCAGCACCACCTTGGGTTTAGCCATTTCATAGTAGTCATTCCAGGAGTAGCTGCTTGTCTCTCCCATGGTTAATTCACCGGTGGCCATACTGCCCTCCCTGCGCCCAGCTTTGCGAGGCTTTGACTAATTTTTCCAGATCCTGAAGAATCTGTTTCGAGGTGATTTGCGACATATCATGCACCATCATAAGATCGGCCCGGGGGTCGATAAGAAAGAGTGAGTTTTCAATTGTTGCCGGCGCAACCGTGAACAACTCCCTGGTCGCCGGCTCATCAGCACTATCGGCAACAGCGAGATGGGTTCCTTCCAGTCCATCCAGGGAAGGCAATTCCAGCTTGCCGGCCACATCCGGAAGCAGGATCAGCAGGCGTTCTATACGCTGGCGATTGGCGGCCATGGCGCGGCGAATCTGGCGCACTTTGATTAATTGCTCGATGCACTGTTCATCACATCGACCCTCGGCCACTACTGTCATGGTCCACTGATCCTTGAACGGACTCCAGTCGAAGGGGCCACCATCAGGCGTTTGCAGTGTCAGGGATGCAACCGGCCTGGGCGGATCGATCAGAGTGCCGTGATTGGTTCTGCCTTGCGGCAGCCATTGCGGATTGAAGTAAAAAATCCATGCCGCGACGGCTGGCAGGGCAAACAGCAGTATCAGCATCCACAATTGCCACATATTGCTTTTTCTGTTTTGAGTCTGTTCCCGTGTCATCATTCGTCATCTCCTGTGGTAGATCTCCTGGTGATGGAGAGGCGCAGCCAGATCGCCACTACAATCAGGGCAAAGGCAAACCACTGTATGGCATAACCAATGTGCATGGCGTCATCCACCTGCGGTCGGGGCCATCGACGTATCAAGCCGCTGGCATCATCCGCAGCCTGTAAAATCACGAAAGGCTGGATCTCCAGGCCGGACCAGCTGGAGTAGTTTTCCAGGGTCAGATAGGGCCAGTGCGGTGTTGCATCAGTCTGCTCGAGATTGAGTTTGAGTTCGAGTGCAGGGGGCAATGGGATGCTCACCTCCCCTTCGATGGTCACCTCAGCCTGTGCGGATGGAATATCTGCCGGCAGGGCCTCTCCCTGCCCGGGTATCCAGCCGCGATTGACCAGTACGACTTCCCCGCTATCGGTACGCAGCGGTGTGATGACATGAAACCCGCTTTTGCCTCGATGCTTGCGGTTTTCGATGAGAACCGTCTTGTCAGCCAGGAATCTTCCTGCAGCACTCATTTTGCGAAATTCCAGCTGTTGCGCTTCAGGCAGGTGATTGCTAAACGGCAGCAGCGGCAGTTTGCGGCGCATCTCCAGGGAGGTGGCAATGTTGCGTTTCTGTTCTGCCCGATCAAGCTGCCACACACCCAGTCCAATAAATAGCGGCGCAAGTATAACCACAATAGCTGTAGGGACTGCATGAATCTGAAATTGGAGGGAGCTATTGGCCATACTGAATATACTGAACTATACTAATTGAAGGATAGCGCTTTTTTAAGCGCCTGAATACAAGTCTGTGTACCAGGCCGGAGGAAACACGATGGATCTCATGCTCAAAATACCAGTCATATTACTGCTCGCTTTCATTCTTTTTTCACTCTTTGAAGGCATGTACTATCTCGCCAAAGACGACGGTAAAGATGATAAAACCCGGGTAGTGCGCGCACTAACGGTCAGGATCGTGTTATCGCTGGTGCTGTTCTCCATCCTCATTGGCGGATATTTCCTGGGCTGGATCGAACCACACGGCGTGAGTTAGTCTATAGGCTAATAAGCAGCCTAATTTGCACCTTCTCATAAAGTCCGTTCACAGTTCGAGTCTGCGCAGGATTGGGATCAGCCTTTCAGCGCCGCTGTGAATACATCCGTGTACGCTCTGAAAAGCAGACTCTCAATCCTGCTTCCAGCAGATTTATTGAGAAGAGCAGTAGGGTGTCAATAAGCGACAGCGCATTGCACCATTTCATGCGGCGCAATGCGCCGTCGCTTATTACGCCCTACAGGCTGTATGAAATTTATGTATCAGATCTCCAGAACAAGGGATATGCTTTTTTAAAACATGTAAACAAAGATAAACAATCCCAGCCACACAACATCCACGAAATGCCAGTACCATGCAACCGCCTCGAAGGCGAAGTGATTGTGGGCGCTGAAGTGGCTGCTCATGGCGCGACCAAGAACCGCCATCAGCATGATTGCCCCCATGGTCACGTGGAAACCATGGAATCCGGTCAACATATAGAAAGTGGAGCCATAACCACCTGACCCCAGGGTTAGATTGAGTTCATGATAGGCCTGGTAGTATTCATATGCCTGCAGTATTACAAACAACAAGCCAAGAAAGATAGTGGCCACCAGTCCCCACACCAGCTGTTTTTGATTGTCCAACTTCAGCCCCCAGTGCGCCCATGTAAGCGTGGCGCCACTGGTGAGCAGCAGCAGTGTGTTGATTGCCGGGATTCCCCAGGGACCCATAGGTGTATATTCACCACCCATCGCTGCGGGGCCGCTGGATGGCCAGGTGGCTTCGAAGGCGCCGCCATAGAGGATTTCATCAGAGGCTCCGAGATAGCCCTCTCCGCCCAGCCAGGGCAGCGCGATCATGCGAATATAAAACAGGGCTCCAAAAAAGCTCATGAAGAAGAACACTTCTGAAGCGATGAACCACAGCATCCCCAGGCGAAAGGATCTGTCCACCTGCTTGTTATAGCGGTCATTGAGATTCTCAGTGATCACATCACGGAACCAGCCGTAGAGAAGGTAGAAAAACATTAACAGTCCTGCTACCACCACATATTTTCCGATACCAACACCGTTCATGGTCAACGCGGCGCCAAACAGCGTAACCAGTAGAGAGACCATACCGACAAGCGGCCATGGACTGGGATCGGGGATGTAGTACTCGTCGCTATGCGCTTGTGACGACATAAGTCTGTTCCTCTGTTGTCTTTTTAGTCGTTAATAAAATGATGGTAAATTAATAGATCGAGGCAATACTGGGCAATGTCCGCGTATCATTTTCTGCCTCCTGCCCCGGTTTCAATCGCATGAAACTGTAGGAGAGAGTCAATGAACGAATCTCTGCCG